>JBDHIW010000261.1:0-2871 GCA_039587215.1 Gemmatimonadota bacterium
CGTGATGCCCTACATCGAGGGCGAGACGCTGCGCGACAAGCTCACGCGCGAGCACCAGCTCGGCGTCGACGAGGCCGTGCGCATCACGACGGAGATAGCGGACGCGTTGGACTATGCGCACCGGAACGGCGTGATCCACCGGGACATCAAGCCCGAGAACATCCTGCTGCACGACGGTCGGCCGATGGTGGCGGACTTCGGGATCGCGCTGGCCGTGAGTGCGGCGGCGGGCGGACGGATGACGGAGACGGGGCTGAGTTTGGGGACGCCACACTACATGAGTCCGGAGCAGGCGACGGCGGAGAAGGAGCTGACGGCGCGGAGCGACGTGTACTCGCTGGCGAGTGTGCTCTACGAGATGCTCACGGGGGAGCCGCCGCACTCGGGCGGGTCGGCGCAGGCCATCATCATGAAGATCGTGACGGACACCGCGCGGCCGGTAACGGAGCTGCGGAAGTCCGTGCCGCCCAACGTGGCCGCCGCGGTCGCGCGGGCGTTGGAGAAGGTGGCGGCGGATCGCTTCGAGACCGCGGCGACGTTCGCCGAGGCACTTCGGGACCCGCATTTCTCCGTCGCCCTTCCCGTGACGATGGCCGCGGAGGCGAGGCGTCCGACGGCAGCACGCGGCTGGCAACCGTACACGTGGACGGCGGCGGTGGTGCTCCTCGCCGCCTTAGCTGCCTGGGGGTGGTTCCGGCCGGGACCGGTCCCCCTGGTGGGGCGCTACGGGCTCGCCCTTCCGGCGGGGCAGGAACTCGCCGAACACGGCAGTCATCCCGTCTTCGCCCTGGCGCCGGACGGGTCGTGGATCGTCTACGACGGACCGGCGGAGTCCGGGGGCCAGTTGTGGGTGAAGCAGCGGGACGCGTACGAAGCGGCCCCGCTTCCGGGCACCGCGCATCAAGGGGGAAGCGCTCCGGCCGTCTCGCCCGACGGCGAGTGGATCGTCTTCACGACCGGTGGTCAGCTCCGCAAGGTGCCCAAGGGAGGCGGCTCGGCGATCACCGTAGCGGATTCCGTCAGTGGCGTTACCCGGGGCGTGGCGTGGCTCGACGACGGCACCATCGTGTACCGCGACATCCTGAACCGATTGCGTCGCGTCTCCGACGTGGGCGGTGTTTCCGAGGTGGTCTGGTCTCCGCCAGGCGACCGCGACATCCGGCCGCGCCTCCCGACGCCGCTTCCCGACGCGCGCGGTGTCCTGTTCAGTCAGTGCCTGGGAGGGTCGTGCAGGGATCAGGCCTTGTGGGTCCTCGACCTGGAATCGGGCGAGGATCGTGAAGTGGCCGCCGACGCGCCCCAGGGCTGGTTCGCGAGCACCGGGCACGTCGTCTACGTGCGCCGTGACGGCGGCGTGTTCGCGCTCCCGTTCGATCTGGGATCCCTCGCGCCGACCGGCCCCGCCGTGCCGGTGCTGGAAGGCGTCAACGTGGAGAACGGAGGCCTGCTGCCGAGGTTCGCGTTGTCCTTGTCCGGCGCGCTCCTGATGAAGGCAGGGTCGGCCGGGGGCACCGGGGCCGCCGGTGCACCGAGCGAGGCGCTCTGGGTGGAACGCGACGGCACGGTGGCGCCCGTCGATCCCGACTGGAACTTCTCCACGTTCGGCTCGAGGAGCTGGAGCTTGTCCCCAGATGGATCGAAGCTCGCCATTGCCATCGTTGCGTCGGGGGGAGTCGACATCTGGGTCAAGCAGCTCGACCGCGGCCCGGTGCAACGCCTCACCGTCCATCCGGCGGTCGAGCAGCGTCCCCGGTGGACGCCGGATGGAGCCTCGGTGCGCTTCCTGTCCGATCGAGACTCCGTGCAGTCCGTGTACGAACGGCGTGCCGACGGGACCGGAACGGCGGAGCGGGTGCTGGAGATGGAGAATGTGATCTGGGAGGCACACGAATCGGAGGACGGCGCCTGGCTGGCCGTGCGCACGGGAAGCGGCGGCGCCGACACGGTCTGGGCGATACGGGCGGATGCCGACAGCGCACCGGTGCCCATCCTCGCATCGGAGTTCGATGAGCGAGCGGTGAGCCTGTCTCCGGACGGGCGGTGGATTGCCTACCATTCGAACGAGACGGGTCAAGACGAGGTCTACGTCCGGCCGTTCCCCGACGTGTCGGGAGGCAAGTGGCCGATCTCCCTCGGGGGCGGGCGAATCCCCCTGTGGGCGCACGGTGGGGGGGAGCTATTCTACGTGGACGGCAATGACCGGATGGTGGCCGCGCAGCTCGACTTCTCGACCTCCCTCGCGGTGACGGAACGCCGCGTCCTATTCTCCGTGGAAGACTATTATGTAAACGCGAACTACACCCTCTGGGACATCAGCCCGGACGACCAGCGCTTCCTCATGCTCGGTCCGCTGGGGGCATCCGACGGCATTGGAGGCGGCGCCCTCATCCTCGTCGAGAACTGGTTCGAGGAGTTGAGAACGAAGGTAGGGCGGTAGTCGCTGCGGTCGGTCCGGTTCGAGTCGCGCGCGGCCCGAACCATTCGTGACCGCGACACCGGGCCACAACGCACCGACGGTTGTCGTCGTCTGCACAGAGTCACCCGCCTGGCAATCCCCCAGACCGATCCCCATCTTACGCCATGACTGACGTCACCTCCCGATTGTCGGCCGCCCTCGCCGACCGCTATGTCGTCGCGTCTCGCCTGGGCGAAGGCGGCATGGCGACCGTGTACCTCGCCGAGGACCTCAAGCACAAGCGCAAAGTTGCGCTCAAGGTCCTCAAGCCCGACCTGGCCGCGGTGCTGGGCGCCGAGCGCTTCGTGCAGGAGATCACGATGACGGCGAGCCTGCAGCACCCGCACATCCTGCCGTTGTTCGATTCGGGCGAGGCGGACGGGTTCCTCTTCTACGTGATGCCCTACATCGAGGGC
>JBDHIW010000262.1:0-2850 GCA_039587215.1 Gemmatimonadota bacterium
GTTCAACACGCCGCTGCGGGTCGGGCGCTGGAACTGGCAGAACAGCATCTCCGTACTCGACAATCGTTCCACCGCGCCGCTCGAGCTGGTGCTGCCCGATCCGTCGAATCCGGACGACTCGATCGTCCGCGTCTACGGTGAGCAGTTCCAGACCGCGGTCGACTGGAACACCGGCATCAACCTGCCGACCTTGTTCTCTGCCACCTGGAAGCTTCAGCCGACGCTCGGCATCCGGAACACGACCAGCGGCGCGTTTCTGGTGCGGAACCAGTACACCAACGGCGCGTTCGTGAGTCAGGGCAAGCGCCTGGCCTTCGGTGCGAGCATGTCGCCGGCGCTCTTCGGTTTCTTCCCGGGGATCGGACCGCTGTCGCGGATCCGTCACTCGATATCGCCGTTCATGAACTGGAGCTACGCGCCGAAGGCGGAGGTCCCCGAGGCCTACGCCCGCGCGCTCAATCCGTCCGGACAGAACCTCCAGCTCACGAGTCCGGCGCAGCACCGGGTGAGCTTCGGGCTCTCGCAAACGTTCGAGGGGAAGTTTCGGCTCGCCGAGGGCGACACGACCAGCGATCCGCGCAACGCGCGCAAGATCAAGCTGCTCTCGATCCAGACGAGCTCGATGACGTACGACTTCGAGCAGGCGAAGGAAGAGGGGCGGAACGGGTGGACGACGCAGACGATCGCGAACCAGTTCACCAGTGATCTCCTGCCGGGGTTCACGTTGAGCATGCAGCACGATCTGTGGGACGGCCCCGTTGGGTACGACACGACGGCCTTCAACCCGTTCCTCACGTCGATCTCCGCGCGGTTCAACGTGTCGGCGACGACGATTCGCGGCATTATCGGGCTCATCGCCGGTCGGGAACCCGAGCCGGAGACTACGGTGGCACCGCAGGACATGATCGACCCGATCCAGCCGATGGGAACCATGACGGGTCGGACGACGCGCCTGGACCCGGTGCTGAACCGAGGGCTGGGGGGCGGAGGGCTCGGACGCGGGCGCGGGCTGCAGGCCAACGTCACCTTTGACGACCGCCGGACCCGCCCGAAGGAGACGGAGGATGGTACCGTCGAGGCGGACGCCAACCGCACCCTCGGGTTCACGGTGGGGTTCTCGCCAACGCCCAACTGGTCGGTCTCGTGGAACACGCAGTACAACCTCTCACTCAAGGAGTTCGGGCAGCACGTCCTGCGACTCGATCGGGACATGCACCGCTGGCGGGCCACGTTCGCGTTCACCAAGGCGCCCAACGGCAACTTCGCGTTCAACTTCTTCGTGACGCTGACCGACGAGCCCGAGATCCAGTTCCAGTACGACCAACGCACCGTCCGTCGGTAGCTCATACGTCGACGGCTGCCCGTCGACCGTCCGGTAATCCGTCCTCGATCGGTGACAGCCGCACTTCGGGGCGTCAAGGTAAAGCGTTATATTCCAAGGTGTTATGGCTGCGTGCCGAATGGCACGCTCGATGCTCTTGCATGGCGTGAGACGACGACTCAGGGAGGTGGGAACCATGCGGCGCCTGTTTTTCGGTTTGCTCCTGTTGCCGCTGACCGTGGGGTGCAGCGACCTGTTCGACGGCGGGCCCGCGCCCGACAACCTCGTGTACCAGTTGGAACCGAGCGGGGACCCGTTGGTGCCCGCGGGGATCCTCTTGTTGTGGGACGGCGTCGCGACGAGCGATCTGTCGGCCTATCGCATCTACTCCCGGCCCAGCACCGCGGACGAGTTCGGCTTGCGCGGCGAGACCACGTCGCCGTCGTTCCACGACGTGGGACTTCCGCACCTCGAGTACTTCGTCGTTGCGGTCAACCTGGACGGTGAGGAGAGCCGACCCAGCAACACGGTCGCCGTCGACGAGCGACTTCGCCTGCCGTCGCCCGACTGGATCGAGAGCGTGAGTCTGGATCGCGCCATCATGCTGTACTGGGCGGACAACCCGTTCGACAGCGAGCCGTCCGGCTTCAAGCAGTACCGCGTTTACAGCGCCACATACGACCTCGACGCCAACCTCTGCGGACCGTTTGCGGTCGAGGGCACCACCGTGGCGCCCGAGTTCCTCGCCGGTGCGCTCATCAACGGCAACCCCCGGTGCTTCGCCGTGTCCGCCGAAAGCGTCGAGGGCTGGGAGAGCATTTGGTCGGACATCCTCGCGGATACGCCGCGGCCCGGCGCGCGCAACGAGGTGATGGTGGCGTTCGAGGTCGACCAGACCGTGAGCGGTTTCCGGTTCGAGTCGAGCGGCGTGCTCGGGATCGTCACGAGCGGGTTGCGGTCGGACCTCGACTTCCGCGTGACGCGGGACGTGGACGGCGATTTCTTCTTCGAGCCCATTCGGCTGGGGACCGGCGTCGCAGTGTACGGTGCGGATCCGATCGGTGACCTCACCGACATCGATATCGCGCCCGAGTTCGGGTACGGTCGTGCTGCCATCCAGGCGCTGCCGGGGTGGGGATACGTCTTCGAGATGAACGGCGGCGACGGATTCCTCCGCTACGGCGCGGTTCGCGTGACCCATGTGGGGTCGGACGTGATCATCTTCGACTGGAGCTACCAGACCGATCCCGGGAACCCCGAGCTCGCTCACCAGCCGGTGGTGAACACACAGGTGCGTATCACGCCCTAGGCGGTACGCGAGGGTGGCAGGTCTCGCGCGGCCCCGGCCTCCGGCCGGGGCCGTTGTGCTGGACGGATTCCGGGGCGGCGGCCGCGCTCTATATTCCCCCCATGCACGCTCGCGTATTGCTCACGGGATCCTCACTCACGCCCGCCGATGTCGTTGCGGTGGCCCGAGGCGGGGCGCAGGTCGAACTCGCCCCCGGCGCGGTGACGGCACTCGATGCGGC
>JBDHIW010000263.1:0-3211 GCA_039587215.1 Gemmatimonadota bacterium
CGGATACACCGGCGCCCCCGCCTGCTGGCGCATCGCGTAGGCGGCGAGGTGGGCGACCCCGTAGCCGAGGGCAACGCCCAGCAGACACCCAAGCGACGATACCGCCACGGACTCACCCAGGAACTGCAGCAGCACGTCGCGGTTGCGCGCGCCCGCCGCCTTGCGGACCCCGATCTCGCGGGTCCGTTCGGTCACGCCGGCGAGCAGCACGTTCATGATGCCGATTCCGCCCACGACCAGCGAGATGCCGGCGATCGCGCCCATGAGCAGCTTGAACACGAGCAGCGCCTGCGCCGCCTGGCGCACGCGCTGGACGTTCGAACTGACCGTCACGGCGTCCCGTCCCCACCGGTCGCGCGCCCATGACTCGAGGTGCTCCGCCGTCGCCTGCACCGCTTCGACCTCTGCCACGCGCACGCGCATGGCTCGTCGCACGGGGCGCGCGGCGGACGGAACGGCACTGTCGACGAGGTCCACCGGCACGTACACGTGGAGCGGCGGTGTGCCCGGCGCCGGTTCGACCACGGCTCCGCCGCCAGCGGCGCCGAGACCACTGCCGCCCGGCCACCCGACGCGGCCTCGCCAACCTCGAAGAACCGTCCGGACCGGAGCGTGAGTGCCTGGGCGCCGTACCCAGCGACGCCGAACACGGCCGCCGCCCGCACCGATCCCGCCGTCGTCACCGGCGACGCCGACGTCGCCACGACGTCCAGATCCACCCTGGGGCCCAGCATGACCGCGGCGGCCTGCGCATCCTCGCCGACGAACCGCACCACCTCCTCGCGGGGCACGCGCACGCCGTCGACGTCGCGCGTCGTCGACGCGCGGAGCGAGATCGCGTGGAGGTCCGTCGTCTCCGCGATCTGTGAGCGGCTGAACGCCTCGACCCCGTCGCCGAGGGCCAGCACCGAGACGAGGGCGCCGACCCCGATGACGACGCCGAGCGTCGAGAGCAGCGTCCGCAGGCGATGCGTGCGGAGCGCATCGAGGCCGATCCGCATCGTCGAACCCAGCTTCATGTCGCCCCCCTACGCATCCGTGCCCTCCGTGTTTCCGACAGCCGATCGCGTACCTGAGCCCCTCGAGGTTTGCACGCGTCCACCGATGGCGGTTTCTTGAGTACGGGCGCGACCTGGTCGCCGCCCGGCACGTCGCCGATTTCGACGCCAAGCCGCCGCCGCGCCGTACGCAACATACGCTCGGACCCCTCGAGGACGATCCATGGCCGCACTGCCGACCGCGCTCACCGACGCCATCCGGGACCGCTACGTGATCGAGCGGGAGATCGGCATCGGGGGCATGGCCACGGTCCACCTTGCGCGGGACGTGCGACACAACCGCAGCGTCGCCGTGAAGGTGCTCAAGGCGGAGCTTGCCGCCTCGCTCGGCGCCGATCGGTTCCTCAAGGAGATCGAGATTGCGGCGCGGCTCACGCACCCGCACATCGTTCCGCTCCACGACTCGGGACAGGCGGCCGAGTTCCTCTACTATGTGATGCCGTACATCGAGGGCGAGTCACTGCGCGCCAGACTCGGCCGGGAACCGCGCCTCGACGTCGCCACGGCGCTGGCCATCACCGAGGACATCGGGGGAGCGCTGCACTACGCGCATCGTCAGGACGTGGTCCACCGGGACATCAAACCCGAGAACATCCTCTTCGCCGAGGGGCACCCCATGGTGGCCGACTTCGGCATCGCCCGTGCGGTGCGCACGGCCGGGGACGGTGCGATGCTGACCCGCACGGGTCTGGCCCTCGGAACCCCCGGCTACATGAGCCCGGAGCAGGCAGCGGGCGCACGGGACCTCGACGCCCGCAGTGACATCTACAGCCTGGCGTGCGTGCTGTACGAGATGGTCGTGGGCGAGCCCCCGGGACGGTGGCACACGCCCGACGCGCTTGCCGCGGGACGCTTCACGGACCTCCCCGAGGGCCACGGCGAGCACCTGCGCGCGCTGGGTGACGTGGCGGAGCGGGCGCTCGTGCGGGCGCTGGCCGTGCGTCCGGGAGATCGGTTCGATTCCGTCGAGACGTTCCTCCACGCACTCCGAGCGAATCCCGCCCCGGCCCGCCGGTACCGCGACAGCGAGGTGAACGCCATCGTGCGCCACGCCGCGGAAGATCAGCTCGTCAATCCGACCGAAGACGGCATGTCCCTGAACACCGTGCAGCAGATCGCCGACGACGTGGGTCTCTCTCCCGCGCGGATACAGCGGGCCGCGCGGCAGCTCGACGCGACGCCAAGCGTCGCGCCGGCGCCCGCCAAGGGCGCCGGAGCCTTCTGGCTCGGCAGACCCACCGTCATCGCCATCGAGCACGAGGTCGACGGCGAACTCCCGCCGTCGGTGTACGAGGAGCTCGTCGAAGAGATCCAGGGGAGCCTCGGAACCGTCGGGCAGGCATCGACGTTCGGGCGCTCGCTGACCTGGAACACGGTGCATGCGGGTGCGGGCGTCGGGCGCGCACTACAGGTGCGGGTCACCGTGCGCGGAGGCACGACGCGCATCCACGTGCAGGAACGCCTCGGAGAGCTCGCTGGAGGCCTGTTCGGCGGCATCATGGGCGGCGGCGGCGGCGGCGGTCTCGGAATGATCATGGGGCTCGGCTTCGCCCTGTTCGGCGGGGGCCCCGAAGTCGGCGTACTTGCCGTGGGGTGGGTCGGCGGGATGTACGGGCTGGCCCGAACGATCTTCGGCCGCGTAGCGCGGACCCGCAGTACGCAGCTGACGGCCCTGGCCGACCGTCTCGTGTCCATCGCCGAGGATACGACACCGACGTCCGACCGGTAGCGCGGGTCGTACGGCGTCCCGTCACCCTCTCCGCTGACCGCCGCTCCTCCTAGCGACAGCCGGATCACGCAGTAGACTAGAGACGGATCGGACGGCAGGCACTCGGCCCGCCACACGCACTCCAGCGCTCGACCATGTCCGGGAGGGGAGATGTCTTCGAAGAAATCCTCGCGACGTGACTTCATCCGGGTGGCGGCGGCGTCCGCGGCCGCCGCCGGGTGGGGACCGGCCGCGATCGAGTCCCGCCGCGTTCAGGTGCTGCAGGCCAGTCCCCGCCCGACGGTAGCGCCGTCGGACACACTGGGCATCGCCACCATCGGGATGGGCATCATCGGGATGATCGACACGGACACCGCCCTCGAGGTCCCCGGGGTCCGTTTGGTGGCGGCCTCCGACTGCTACGACGGCCGGCTCGCCCGCACCA
>JBDHIW010000264.1:0-2842 GCA_039587215.1 Gemmatimonadota bacterium
GTCCTCGGGATGCAACACCTGAAGCGTTGCCACTCCCGACGCGCCTTCCCCAGACGTGGTGAACAGCACGCCCCGGCCGCGAGGGAGGACGGCCTTGACCAGGTGGGTGCCGGGCGCGACATGGAGCGTGTCGACCGGGCCACCGCCCTCCGGAATCCTCCCGATGCCGCCCCCGCCGCTCACCCCGATGTAGACGTACCCATCATCGCCCCAGGCGGCGCTGAATCCGCTCATACCGGTCGTTCGCATGAGGGTCCGCGTCGGCCCCCCGTCCACCGGGACCACGATGACCGATCGCTCAGGAGAGAGCAGGACTACGGCCCGCCCGTCGGGCGCAAACCGCGGTGCGTACCCCTCTGTATCGAGCGTGCGGAAGCCGGTTTCCCCGAACCGGCGCAGTGCGAGCTGACCGTTGATGTCCGCGACGAGGAGGCTCCGACCGTCGGGCGCCACCTCGAGCTGCAGGAACACGCCGCTGACGGGCAGCGGCTCGTCGAATCGCGTGGGCTCAGGCGCCGCGTTCGTCGGCCCCCGCACCCACCCGGCCACCGCCGCCACCAGCGTCACGACCGCCACGAGGGCGGC
This sequence comes from Gemmatimonadota bacterium, assembly GCA_039587215.1. GTDB lineage: Bacteria > Gemmatimonadota > Gemmatimonadetes > Gemmatimonadales > GWC2-71-9 > CAMYLY01. The sequence goes on from JBDHIW010000264.1 coordinate 586, forward strand.
CGCAACGAACCGCGTGCGCCAGCGCGGATCACCCGAGGCACCCGCGGCCCCAGGCATGGCGGTCGTGGCGGACGTGAAGCCGGGGTTCGCGAGGGCGTCACTGAACTCCTTGGCGCTCTGGAAGCGGTCGGCCGGCAGCTTCTCCAGCGACTTCGCCACGGCCGCCGCCACGTTGGGCGGCACCGAGCGACGCAGTTCCGTCACGGGGCGCGCCGTGTCGGTCACGATCTTCATGATGATCTGCTGCGCCGAGTTCCCCATGTGGGGCGGCTCGCCCGTCAGCATCTCGTACAACACGCTCCCCAGCGAGTACACGTCGGATCGCGCCGAGATGTCCTTCTCCGCGGTCGCCTGCTCGGGGCTCATGTAGTGGGGGGTACCGAGCGAGAGCCCCGTCTCGGTCATGCGGCCGCCGGCGGCGGCGCTCACCGCGAGCGCGATGCCGAAGTCCGCCACCATCGGCCGGTCGTTCTGCAGGAGGATGTTCTCGGGCTTGATGTCCCGGTGGATCACCCCCTGCTGGTGCGCGTGATGGAGCGCGTCCGCCGCCTCGGACGTGATGCGCACGGCCTCCTCGATGCCGAACTGCGTCTCCCGATCGAGCTTCTCGCGGAGGGTTTCGCCCTCGATGTAGGGCATCACGTAGTACAGGAACCCGTCGGCCTCGCCGGAATCGAAGAGCGGCAGGATGTGCGGGTGCTGCAGGCTCGCCGTCGTGGTGATCTCCTGCACGAACCGCTCGGCCCCCAACACGGCGGCGAGTTCGGGCCGCAGCACCTTGAGGGCCACCTTGCGCTTGTGCTTGAGGTCTTCGGCCAGGTAGACCGTGGCCATGCCGCCCTCGCCCAGGCGGCGTTCGACAAGATACCGGTCGGCGAGGGCCGCCGAGATGCGGGAGGTGACTTCGGTCATGGCCTACGATTATGACAGCGAGGAGCCGTACCCGACAAGTGGGCCGGGAACCGTGACGGCCGCCCACGGCTTACCTTACGTGCCATGATGACGAGGATCCTCGGACTCGCCGGCACGGCGGTCGCCACCGCGTTCGGCTCGGCCGTCTGCTGCGCCGGGCCCACCGTCGCGGCGTCCATTGGCGTATCGGCCGCCGGCCTGTCGCTGCTCACGCCCTACCGGCCGCTGTTCATACTGGCGGCCGCCGGAGCCCTCTGGGTGGGATTCGAACGATTGGACCGGGACGCCCAGGCGTGCGATGCCGGCAAGCCGTGCGCAGCGCCCGCGGCCCGCAAGCGCATGCAGCGCATCATGGGCGGCGCCTTCGTCCTGGTGCTGCTCTTCGGGACGGCACCCGCATGGATCGGCTGGTTGCTCTAGGGCCCTACTGGTCGAGTCGCGCGCGGATTTCCGCGGCCCAGTTGACGACGATCACCAGGTCTCCGCCCGACCCCTCCGCCGGCGCAACCATCATGAAGCGCCCGTCGGCCGTGACATCGTAGGTTCGATGATAGTTCTCACTCAGATACCCCGCGGCGTCGAAGAGCACCTCCGCGGTCTCCAGCCGTAACGCCACACCGTCTTCCCGAACCGCGTGAACGACCATTTCTCCGCGGGCGTTTCGGTAGAAGAGCTCTCGCCCGTCCCGTGCCCACCGCGGCTCCGTGCCCCCCTGAACGCTCACGCGGATCTTGGTGCGGTCGGCGTCCGGAAACGGGCGCACGTAGATCTCTTCGCGACCCGTCTCCGTCGACACGTACGCCACCCACCGGCCATTCGGCGCGAGCGCCGGCGCATCCTCGTCGGCCTCACCACCCGCGATGGTGACCGACAGCGAATCGCGCCCAGGGCGGACCGCAACGACGTCGCGCGTTCCCGTTCCGGTTCCGCCGGTTCGCAGCACCAACCACGTGCCATCCTGTGACCACTCCGCTTCCCACGAGGCCACCGGAGTCGCAACCTGCTGCGCCGCGGCGCCGCCGTCGGCGCGAGCCCGCCAGAGGCGCTGCTCGCCGTCGAAATAGAGGACGTGCGATCCGTCGGGCATCCACACGGGCCGGGTGTTCCCGGTTCCGTCGAAGGTCATCAGCCGAGCCGGACCCGTGTCCAGTTCCTTGACCCAAATGTGACTTCCGCTCGCATCCACCTGCGCCACGGCGAGCAGCGACCCATCGGGCGACAACGACAGGTTCTGGAACGAGCTGCGCCACGCGGGATCGACGGCCACGGCCGCGCCCTCACGATCCACCCGCACGATCTGATCGTCCGAACCAAGCCCGCCTTGCTGGTAGAACAGCGTCCCGTC
>JBDHIW010000047.1:0-13035 GCA_039587215.1 Gemmatimonadota bacterium
CCGAGTCCGAGCACCACGTCGGACTCCTCGTCCTTGGCCGTCACCATGATCACGGGGATGTCCCGCGTCACGGAATCGCTCTTGAGCACGCGGCACACCTCGACACCGTCTCGACCCGGCAACATCACGTCGAGCAGGATCAAATGGGGCGCGTGCTCGCGCGCGAGGCGAATTCCGTCTTCACCATTCCGCGTGCCGAGTACCTTGTAACCCTCGCGGGCCAACGCGTACTCCAGCACGTCCAGGATGTCGGCTTCATCCTCGACCACGAGAATCTTCGTCAGCGACACTGGCTCACGCTCGTCACGCAGTTCCCTCGAGCACGGTGGCGGTGCAGACACCGGTCGAGCGGCACGGCACTCCCCGCCCGACGGCGGAAATGTATTCGTCGCCGAGAGCAGCGGAATGACGGATCGCGTCCGATCACGGACCGGAGCTTCATGCAGCCTGGAGTCCTATCGCCAGCTCCGATCCTCAAAGGTCCCAACGATGGCCCGCCGCTGTCGTCGATGGGCCGCCAGGAGCTCCGGCTTGGCGAACAGCTTGATCAGCGCCACGCCCGCCACGAACCCGCCCAGGTGGGCCATGAACGCGACGCCTCCACCCTGCGCCGCTCCGCCGAGCGACGGGAGCGTCCCGAGGACCTGCAGGAACGCCCAGTAGAGCAGCATCAGGTAGGCGGGCACGACCGCCGTCGTGACGAAGAACCCGAGGAAGATGAGCATGTGAACGCGCACGCGCGGGTACAGCACCAGGTAGGCCCCCATCACTCCGCTGATGGCCCCCGACGCACCGACCATCGGCACGCGTGCACCGGGCTCGATGGCCATCTGAGCCGCGGCGGCGAGCAGGCCGCAGAGGAGGTAGAACCCCACGAACCGCCCGTGCCCCATGGCGTCCTCGATGTTGTTCCCGAAGACCCAGAGAAACCACATGTTTCCGATGAGGTGGAACCACCCCCCGTGCAGAAACATCGACGTGAGGAGCGTCGCCCAATTGCCCGACTCCAGACGGCATCCGAGCTGCGGCCCCACCGGCACGACGGCGCCCTCCGGGACCCGCCCGAACAGCTCGCCGGTGATGAGACCCCACTCGCACACCGAACGGCCCAGCGCGGGCTGCGAACCGGCCCCCTGCACCACGATCCACACCAGGCTCGTCACCACGATCAGGCCGACGGTCACGACTGGCGTTAAGACAGTAGGATTCTCATCCTTGTATGGGAACAACTGGCGATCTCCCGCGGGTTCTAAGCTCTTCCTTTACAACCTATTACAACACGCCAGCGGACGTTGGGTTTCTGCCGATTTGGCAGGTTTCGGTGGTACATGGCTTGCTCCGCGACCTATAAGGAAATTCACGCATCTACTTAGTCTGCGACCAAGGAGAGGGTGATGGCTCAGAAGGTAATCGGGATCGACCTGGGAACCACGAATTCGGTGGTGGCGGTGATGGAAGCCGGTGATCCGGTCGTGATCCCAAACTCGGAAGGCGGGCGGACGACGCCCTCGGTCGTGGCGTTCACGAAGGACGGCGAGCGTCTGGTCGGCCAAGTCGCCAAGCGGCAGGCCGTCACGAATCCCCAGAACACGGTCTTCTCGATTAAGCGGTTCATGGGGCGGCGGATGGACGAGATCCCCGAGGAGAAGGCCCGGGTTCCGTACCCCGTCAAGTCGGGCAAGAACGACCTCGCGTCGGTCGAGGTCGGGGACAAGCAGTACACCCCTCCGGAGATCTCGGCGATGATCCTGCAAAAGATGCGGCAGACCGCCGAGGACTACCTCGGCCACGGCGTGGAGAAGGCCGTCGTGACGGTGCCTGCGTACTTCAACGACGCCCAGCGCCAAGCGACCAAGGACGCCGGGAAGATCGCCGGGCTCGAGGTCCTGCGCATCATCAACGAGCCCACGGCCGCGGCGCTGGCCTACGGGCTCGAGAAGAAGAAGGAAGAAAAGGTCGCGGTCTTCGACCTCGGTGGCGGCACCTACGATATCTCGATCCTGGAACTCGCTGAGGGCGTCTTCGAAGTCAAGGCGACGAACGGTGACACGCACCTCGGTGGCGACGACTTCGACGAGCGGGTCATCAAGTGGCTCATCGACGAGTTCAAGAAGGACCAGGGTATCGACCTCTCGCAGGATCCGATGGCGCTGCAGCGGCTCAAGGAAGGGGCGGAGAAGGCCAAGATGGAGCTGTCGAGCCGCACGCAGACCGAAATCAACCTGCCCTTCATCACGGCCGACCAGTCCGGTCCGAAACACCTCAACACGACGCTGTCGCGCGCCAAGTTCGAGCAGCTCGTAGACGATCTGATCCAGCGCACGATTCCCCCGATGGAGCAGGCGCTCAAGGACGCCCGGCTGGAAACCGACGGCGTCGACGAGGTCATTCTGGTCGGTGGGTCGACCCGGATCCCCAAGATCCAGGAGATCGTCACGAACTTCTTCGGCAAGGAGCCCCACAAGGGCGTGAACCCCGACGAAGTCGTGGCCATCGGTGCGGCCATTCAGGGCGGGGTGCTCGCCGGTGAGGTCAAGGACGTACTGCTCCTGGACGTGACGCCGCTGTCGCTCGGTATCGAGACGCTCGGTGGGGTCACTACGGTCCTCATCCCGCGGAACACGACGATCCCGACGAAGAAGTCGGAGGTCTTCTCCACCGCGGAGGACAACCAGACCACGGTGGAGATCCACGTGCTCCAGGGTGAGCGCGAGATGGCGATCAACAACCGTACGATCGGCCGGTTCCAGCTCACGGGGATCCCGCCGGCACCGCGCGGCATGCCGCAGATCGAAGTCACCTTCGACATCGACGCGAACGGCATTCTGCACGTGTCCGCGAAGGACAAGACGACGGGCAAGGAGCAGAAGATTCGCATCGAGGCCTCGAGCGGCCTGTCCGACAGCGAGATCGACAAGATGGTCAACGAGGCGGAGCAGCACGCCGCCGAGGACAAGGAACGTCGGGAGGGTATCGACACGCGAAACCGCCTCGACGCGATGGTCTACGATGTCGAGAAGAACATGAAGGAATGGGAGGATCGGCTCGAGGAGTCGCACCGGTCCGCGCTGACGAGCGCCCTCGACACCGCCAAGGAGGCCCTGCGCTCGGGCGAGCAGGAGCAGATCAACTCGGCAACCGAGGGACTGGCCCAGGCCTACTCCGCCGCGGGCTCGTCACTGTACGAAGCCGCTCAGGGGCAGGAGACCGACGCGGCCGAGCCGGAGGCCGAAGCCGGCGCGGAGGCCGAAGCGCCGCAGGAAGACGTCGTGGAGGCCGACTACGAGATCGTGGACGACTCCAAGTCATAGTCCGCTTCCGGGCCGGGGCTGGCGAACACTGGCCCCGGTCCGGGTTACCATAGCTGGAACTCAGTACCCGGAGTGAAGAACCAATGTCACGCACGCGTGAATGGATGAAGGTCACAACGTTCGGGGCCCTGACGCTGGTCCTGGGGGGCGCGTTCCTCTCGCTGGCGGACGGTCCGCGAGAGACGCTGGCGCAGGACGAACCCAGGACCGTGCTCAACAGCACCCCGGTGATGCATACGGCCGCGCCCGTGGCGCCTGCCCAGCAGGTCGTCGACCTGGGCAACGCCTTCGTCGAGGTCTCGGCCGCGGTCCGCCCGGCGGTCGTGTTCATTCGGGCCGAGTCGCGGCCCTCGGAGTCGAGCGAACCGGAAGCACAGTCGCCGTTCGAGCGGTTCTTCGGCCTGCCCGACGCGCCGCAGCGGCCGCGCAGCGGATCGGGAAGCGGATTCCTGATCTCGACCGACGGCTACATCATGACGAACAATCACGTCGTCGAGGGCTTCGACCGCCTCGACGTGACGCTCTCCGACAATCGTCAGTTCAAGGCGACGGTCGTGGGCGGCGATCCCAATACCGACGTGGCCGTCATCAAGATCGACGCCGAGGACCTGACCCCGGTGTCGCTCGGCGACTCGGACGACCTCCGCGTCGGGGAGTGGGTGCTCGCCATCGGCAACCCGCTCGGTCTGCAGTTCACGGTGACCGCGGGGATCGTCAGCGCCCGCGGACGGCCGCTCAGCGGTCTCCTGGGCTCCGAGTGGGCCATCGCCGACTTCATTCAAACCGACGCGGCGATCAATCCGGGCAATTCCGGCGGCCCGCTGATCAACATCAACGGCCAGGTGGTCGGCATCAACTCGGCCATCGCGAGCCGGACCGGCACGTACGAGGGCTACGGGTTCGCGATCCCGATGAACCTCGCCCGGACGATCGGTGAGCAGCTGATCCGAGACGGCAGGGTCACGCGTGCGGCGCTTCGCGTCCAGATCCGCGCCGTCACGCCGGAGGACGCGGCATACGTCGGGATGGACGAGATCCGCGGTGTGGTGCTGGAGCGGTTCTCGAGCGACGACAGTCCGGCGCGCGAAGCCGGCATGGAGCCCGGTGACGTCATCGTCGCCGTCGACGGTGAGCAAGTCAACTACGTGGCGCAGTTGCAGCAGCTCGTCGGATTCCGTCGGCCGGGCGAACGCGTACCGATCACGGTGATGCGGGCAGGTGGTGAGCGCCGCACGTTCGACGTGCGTCTCGCGGCGGCGGAGACGTCTCCCGAAGAGACCCGCGTTGCCAGCCGTGACGATGGTGCCGACGATGCGTCCGTCGCCGAGCAGAAGCTCGGCGTGGCCATCGAGCCCCTGACCGATCAGTGGGCGTCACGCCTCGGGGACGAGTATCAAGGCGTGATGGTCACGGACGTCGATCCGGACGGACCGAGCCGGGGTCGCCTGGCCGCGGCGGATCCGCGCGCCGGTGTCCTGACGTTGATCACCCACGTGAACGACTCACCCGTCCGGTCTCCAACCGACCTCGACGCAATCGTCGGGGACGCCGGGGCCGGCAGTGTGGTCTCGCTCCAGGTGCTGCGCGCCGGGACCGATCAGCGCGGTCAGCTCATCACCCAGACGGGGATCGTTCGCGTTCGCGTGGACTGAGTGAATCGCGTGGTCGGCTGACGGCCGATCCTGATTGCACCGACCGGAGCCGGTCCCTCGGGGCCGGCTTCGGGCGTTTTGGGACCGTCAGCCGAGCAGCTGCTCCAGAACGAGCAGCGCCAACACCGCCGGCAGGTAGACGATCGTCGCTCCGAACAGGCGCCAGGCGTGCTGTACCGTGCCGGAGCGTCCCGCCTGGATCGTGGCGACCACCACCCATCCCCCGAGTCCCAGCGTCCCTACGACGGACGCGAGTCCCGCGGACCCGACGGCGGCCGGGACGACACCGATCGGCAACAGCGCGACCCCATACGCGAGCGCCTGACGGAACGTGGCCGCCCGACCGGACGTGACGCTCAGCATCTTGAGACCGGCGCGGGCGTAGTCCTCCCGGAAAATCCATGCGAGCGCCAGGAAGTGCGGCAGCTGCCAGCAGAAAACCAGGCCGAAGAGCGCCCAGGCCGTCGCGTCGAGCGGCCGCCCCGTCGCCGCCCAGCCGCCGAGAATCGGCAGCGCGCCCGGAACGGCGCCCACCAGCGTCGCCAGCGAGGTGTGACGCTTGAGCGGCGTGTAGGCGAACACGTAGAGGCCCAGTGTGGCGGCGCCCAGCACCGTCGTGAGCGGCGTCGTGAAAACCGCGAACCACACGACGCCGGCGACGCCGGTCACGACACTGAAGCGCACGACCCCGCGGGGCGTCATCCGGCCGGCCGCGAGGGGGCGGTTCCGGGTGCGGTCCATCATCCGGTCGACGTCTCGCTCGGCGACCTGATTCAGCGCGTTGGATGCGGTCGCCACCGCCGCGGCCGCCAGCAGCGTGTGGAACAGGGTGAGGCCTGCCAGCGCCTCGGGAGACGCCAGGAAGAACCCGGCGGCGACCGTGATCAGCACCCACACGACGATCCCGGGCTTCGTGAGCTCGGCAATGTCGTCCCATCGAGATGTGCTGACTGCCGGATTCGTCAAACGGTCTCCCCGTACGCCCACCCCAAGATAAGCCTCTGCCTGCCGATCGCCGCGACAGCAGGCTCGCTGGACGCCGTCGCGGGCAACCCGCTAGAATCCTTCATCGCAGCGCGACGGGGTCGCACGACTCCGGACTGGCCACGAACAAGGGAGAGAAGCTCAATGAAGCGTAGTGTCGCAAGAGAGGGATTCGTCACCGGCCTCATCGGGGCCGGCGCCGTCGCCGTGTGGTTTCTCATTGTCGATACGGTGCGCGGGGAGCCGTTCTTCACCCCCGCGGCTCTGGGGGGCTTCCTCTTTTCAGGTATGCGGGACGTCGCGGCGATCGAAATCTCCTTCCCATCCGTGATCATGTACTCGATGGTGCACGTCCTCTCGTTCGTCGTGGTCGGCGTGATCGCGGCATGGCTCATCTGCCAGGTCGAGCGGTTCCCGTCGGTGGCATACCTCGTTGCCGTGCTGTTCGCGATCTTCACGTTCGGGCTCATGGTGGTTCTCGGGACGTTGTTCCAGCCGCTCCTCGGGGCACTGACGTGGTGGAACATCGCCATCGGCAACGGGTTCGCGGCCGTCGGGATGACGTGGTACCTGCTGCGGAGCCACCCCAAGCTGCGTGCCGCGCTGCTCGCTCAGCCGGACGAGGCCGCCGACGCCTAGTACCGTCGCCGCCGAATACAGAGCGCCCCGCCGGGCTGGACCCGGCGGGGCGCTTTCCGTGCCTCTCTGATCCGCGGGCTCAGGCCCCGCCGAAGACTCCGAACAGCGCGAGCAGCGCCACGGCCACCCCCATGGCGATGACGAGCGGGACCACGAAGATGGCCGAGAAAATTCGGTGATCCTGCTTGAGGTGCATGTAGAACATTACGACCAGCGCAAACTTGGCGGCCGACAGCACGATCAGCGTGGGGGCCAGCACCGGCTTCATGCTCGGGACGTAAAAGACGCCCACCTCGACCAGCGTGATCACGGTGAGGATCGCCGCAATGACCAGATAGGTCCCGGTGGTCGGATGTCCGTGTTCTGCGTTCTCGTGTTCGCTCATGGTCTCAGCCTACTGGATGAGGTAAACGACCGTGAAGATCACGATCCACACCACGTCGACGAAGTGCCAATACAGGCCTGCAAGCTCCACCTGCAGCGCCTTGTCGGGCCCGAGTTTGCCCTGGAACGAGCGCAGCAGCAGGGTGAGCAGCCAGATCACGCCCACGAGCACGTGGCCGCCGTGGAAGCCGGTGAGCGTGAAGAACGTCGACCCGAAGAGGTTCGTCTGCAGTTTCAGTCCGTGGTGTACGAACTCGCTGAACTCGTAGACCTGAAAGCCCAGGAAGATCAGTCCGAGTCCCGCCGTGGTCGCGAGCCAGACGCGGGCCCAGACCTTGTCACCGCGCGCGACGGCGGCCAACGCCAGCACCATCGCCAGACTCGACATCAGCAGATCGAACGTGCTGATCGTCGTGAGTGGGATATCGAGAATCTCGCCGGTCGTCGGGCCGGACACGCTGCGGCCCTCGTAGACCAGATAGGTACTGATCAGCGAGCCGAACAGCAGACACTCCGACCCGATGAACGCCCAGAAGGCAAGCTTCCGATTGTCGAGGCCGGTGCTCGTGTGGTGTGCCGCAGCGTCGCTCATATCAGACCTCGAAGGGCTCGAACGCCCACGCATAAATGCCCACGACCAGCACGGCAGCCCCACCCAGGGTGATGAAGAGGCCCTTCAGAAGCGCCCCCGTCGCGAGGATCACGATCCCCAGCGCGGCGACCAGCGGCCAGTAGGACCCGTCGGGCACGTGAATCGGCTCGGGCGGCGTCTCCGGCATGGGCTCCATGCCCGACCAGAGCGGCACGCGGCTGTTCACCTCGGGCAGCACCGCGAAGTTGTAGACCGGCGGCGGCGACGACATCGACCACTCGAGTGTGGGAGCACCCCACGGGTTCGCGCCCGCCGGCGTGGCCGTCCGCCGGGAGTACCAGACATTCACGAGGAAGACCAGCGCGCTCAACCCGACGATGAACGCGCCGATCGTCGAGACCATGTTCATCTGATCGACCCCCAGCGCCGTGTCGTACGTGTAGATCCGGCGGGGCATGCCCAAGAGGCCGATCGCATGCATCGGGAAGAACGCGATGTTCATGCCGACGAGCGAGATCCAGAAGTGTGCTTTGCCGAGACCTTCGTTGAGCTTCCAGCCCGTGACCTTCGGCCACCAATAGTAGATGCCGGCGAAGATGCCCTGAATCGCGCCACCGTACAGCACGTAGTGGATGTGCGCGATCACGAAGTACGTGTCGGTCTGCTGCAGGTCCGCCGCCGCCGACGAATGCATCACGCCGGACAAGCCACCGAGAATGAACATCGCGATGAAGCCCACGGCGAACAGCATGGGGGTCTCGAGGCGCACCCGGCCGCCCCACATCGTGGCGATCCAGTTGAAGATCTTCACGCCCGTGGGAATGGCGATGAGCATGGTGGTCGACGAGAACACCGCGTCGGCGATCGGCCCCATCCCCACCGAGAACATGTGGTGCGCCCACACGCCCCACCCGAGGATCGCGATGAGGAGCCCCGAGTACACGACGACCGCATAGCCGAAAAGCGGCTTCCTCGAAAACGTGGGGATGATGTCGGACACCATACCCATGGGCGGCAGGATCAGGATGTAGACCTCGGGATGTCCGAACAGCCAGAACAGGTGCTGCCACAGCAGCACGTTCCCGCCGGCGGCGACGTTGAAGAACGTCGTCCCGAACGTCCGGTCGAACATCAAGAACACCAGCGCGACCGTGATCACTGGGAACGCCGTCACGATCAAGAACTGCGTGATCAGCGCCATCCACGAGAACACCGGCAGGCGCATCATCGTCATCCCGGGCGCCCGCATGTTCACCAGGGTGATCAGGAAGTTCACGCCGGCGGCGATGGACGCGATGCCCAGGATCTGGAGGCCGAGGACCCAGAAGTCGATGTTCAGTCCGGGAGAGTACTGCAACGACGTGAGGTTGGCGTACCCGAACCATCCGCCGTTGGGCGCCGCCCCGATGAAGAAGCTGGCGTTCATGAAGAGTCCACCCAACAGGAAGACCCAGTAGCTGAACGCGTTCAACCGCGGGAACGCCACGTCGCGGGCGCCGATCTGGAGCGGGATGATGAAGTTGAAGAACGCCGCCGACAGCGGCATGATGGCGAGGAACACCATCGTCGTCCCGTGCATCGTGAACAGCTGGTTGTACGTCTCCGCGCTGACCAGCGTGTTGTCCGGCGAACCGAGCTGCGCCCGGATGATGAGCGCCTCGAGCCCGCCGACCAGGAAGAAGAAGAACGCGGTGACCCCGTAGAGGATCCCGATCCGCTTGTGGTCCGTCGTGGTGATCCAACTCCAGACACCGGACGGCGCCTGTGGAACCTCCACGGCAGCAGCAGCTGTAGCCATAGTCGCTCTCGAACTCCTACCGCAGGCTCATCAGGTACGCGACGAGCGCGGAAATTTCGTCGTCACTCAAATCGATGTCGGGCATCAGGCTCCCCGGCTTCTCGGCGATCGGATCGCGCAGCCACCGGGTCAGTCCGTCGACGTCCATCGGCAGGATGCCGGCGGCGATCGTCTGCCGACTGGCGACGTGCGTGAGGTTCGGACCCAGGACGCCGGCGGCCACGCCTTCCACTGCGTGACACGCGATGCACGAGTGGTTCGCCGGCTGCCGGACCTGCAGGAACGCCTCGAGTCCGGCGCGTTCGAGGTCCGTCAGCGAGTCCGCGGGAGCCGCGGCCTGCGACTGCCGGGTCACCCACGCGTCGAAGTCCGCCGGCCCGTCCACCACGACCCGCAACCGCATGTTCGCGTGCGACTCGCCGCAGAACTCGGCGCACTGTCCCATGAAGGTCCCGACCGAATCCGGCGTGAAGGCGATGCGCGTCGTCCGTCCGGGCATCACGTCCCGCTTGCCCCCGAGCTTCGGCGCCCAGAACGAGTGGATGACGTCGGCCGAACTCATGCGGAGCGAGACGCGGCGGCCCTGCGGCACGTGCATCTCGTTGGCGGTCACGACCCCGAGCGACGGGTACCGGTACTCCCACCACCACTGGTGACCGATGACCTCGACCTCGAGGGACCCCTCGTCCATCTCGCCCGTGGACCGCATGATCGTCTGGATCGTCGGGATGGCGATGAAGATCAGGACGATCGCGGGTGCGAGCGTCCAGGCCATCTCCAGTACCGTATTGCCGTGCACCGGCTTGGGGTCGTCGGCGTCCGGCCGGTCACGGAACTTGATCACCGTGAAGATCAGCGCGGCCTCGACGACGATGAACACACCGACCGCCCACCAGAAGATGGTCTGGTAGAGGGCGTCGATCTCGTACCCGAAATCGGCGGTGGGATGCAGCGTGGACTGCGGGTATTCACCCGTGCACGCAGGCAGCACCAGCGCGAGCAGTGCTGCAACGATTCCTGCGGGCAGTCGCATACCGCGACCCGCCCTGGGTCGGTTGTCCATATGCCTTGGCGTGGCGGTAGATTGAGGAATTCCGCGGCGAATGGTAGCAGCACCGTCCAAGTCGGTCAACCGAAGGCAAACCCGAGTCCAAAGATCGATTTCGGTTCCGGAGCGGGTCCACCGCATAGAAGGAGGGGACGATGACGACGACCACCAACTACGGCCTGCGGCATGAGGTCACGCTTCCGTACGATGACGCCGTCTCGCGGGTGCGCGAGGAACTCGGGCAGGAAGGGTTCGGGGTCATCACCGAGATCGACGTGCGAGCCACGTTCAAGACCAAGCTGGACATCGACTTCAAACCCTATGTGATCCTGGGCGCCTGCAATCCCTCGCTCGCCCATGGGGCCCTGACGGCTGAAGAGGAGATTGGCCTGCTCCTGCCCTGCAACGTGATCGTCTATGCCATGGACGACGGCACGTCGCGGGTCGTCGCCCTGGACCCGGTCCGCCAGCTGAGCCTCAGCGGCAACCCTGAACTGGAGCCGGTAGCCAACGAGGTCCGCAGCCGGCTCGCCCGCGCGCTCGACCGCCTCGCATCCTGACCCGTCGTGAGGAATCTCCTATGACCGCCATCCCTCCCGCACCAGATCGCCGTCGATTCCTCGCCTTCTGCTCGGCCATCGGGCTGGGGGGCGCCGCGCCCGAACTCCTGTGGGCCCGGGCACAGGACGCCGGCGAGATCACGACGGACATGTTGGCGGACGCCGAGGCGATCGCCGGGATCGAGTTCAGCGACGAGGAGCGCGAGTTGATGCTGCGGAGCGTGAACAGCAACCTCCGCCGCTTCCGCGCCCTGCACGAGACGCCCATTCCCAACGAGGTGCCTCCGGCACTGCAGTTCGACCCGCAGCTCCCGGGACGTGCCGAGAGACCGCCGGCCGGGCCGTCACGGCGGTCGCGACCCGGAGAGATCACGCGGCCCGACCGTCTGGAGGACGTCGCCTTCTGGCCCCTCGCCGATCTGGCCGAGCTCATCCGCTCGCGACAGGTGACGTCCGTCGAGCTCACGACGATGTATCTGGAACGCCTGCATCGGTTTGGCCCCACGCTCGAGTGTGTCATCACGATGACGGATGACCTGGCCATGACCCAGGCGCGGCGTGCCGACGCGGACGTGGCCCGAGGGCACTACCGCGGTCCGCTGCACGGAATCCCGTGGGGGGCAAAGGACCTGCTTGCCGAAGACGCCTACCGCACCACGTGGGGCGCCAAGCCCTTCGAGGACCAGCACCTACCCTACGACGCCACCGTCGTGCAGCGCCTCGAGGAGGCCGGGGCCGTGCTCGTCGCCAAGCTGACGCTCGGCGCGCTCGCGTGGGGCGACGTGTGGTTCGGCGGCACGACGCGAAACCCGTGGAACACGGAGCAGGGCTCGAGCGGCTCCTCCGCGGGATCGGCGTCGGCGACCGTGGCCGGGTTGGTCGGGTTCAGTATCGGGAGCGAGACCCTGGGCTCGATCGTCTCGCCCTCGACCCGGTGTGGCGCCACCGGACTGCGTCCGACGTTCGGACGCGTCAGCCGTCACGGCGCGATGGCGCTGTCGTGGAGCATGGACAAGCTCGGACCGATCTGCCGGACCGTTGAAGATTGCGCCCTGGTGTTCGACGCCATCTACGGGCCAGACGGCAAGGATCCCACGGTGCACGACGTACCCTTCGCCTGGGATCCACACGTCCCGCTCGATGGACTCCGCATTGGGTACTACAAGTCGGCGTTCGAGAATGCCGACTCGCCGACCGCCGACTTTGACCGCGCCACCCTGGAGGTGTTCGATCGCCTGGGCGTGCAGCTCATGCCCATCGAGCTCTCGTCGGAGTTCCCGGTCAGTGCGCTTCGCATCATCCTCGACGCCGAGGCGGCGGCGGCGTTCGACGAGCTCACCCGGAGCGGCAAGGACGACGAACTGGTGCGCCAAGTCGACCGAGCGTGGCCCAACGCATTCCGGGCCTCCCGGCTCATTCCGGCTGTCGAGTACATCCAGGCCAACCGGATTCGGACGATGATCATGCAGGAGATGGCCGCCGTCATGGACGGCATCGACCTGTTCGTGACACCGTCGTTCGGCGGGTCGGCACTGCTCACGACCAACCTCACGGGCCACCCGGCGGTCACCGTACCCAATGGGTTTGCCGAGAACGGCACCCCCGTGAGCATCTCGTTCATCGGCCGGCTCTTCGGCGAGGCCTCGCTGCTGGCGACCGCGAAGACCTACCAGGACGCGACGGGATTCCACCGACGGCACCCGGACGAGTTCGCGTAGCCGGTGCCCGACCCCGTCGTCCAGGTCGATGGCCTCGTCAAGGTCTACGGCGCCGGCGCCAAGCGCGTCACCGCCGTCGACGGCGTGAGCTTTGCCGTCGAGCGCGGAGAGGTCGTCGGGCTCCTCGGACCCAACGGGGCCGGTAAGACCAGCACGATCAAGTGCATGTGCACGCTCGTCCGTCCCACGGCCGGCCAGATCTTCCTCGACGGTCAGAACGTGCAGCGCCACCCGGCACGCGCGCTCGAGAAGGTGACGGCTGTGCTCGAAGGCAACCGCAACGTCTACTGGCGCCTGACACCGCGGGAGAATCTGGAGTTCTTCAGCGGCCTGCAGGGCATCGCCACCC
>JBDHIW010000265.1:0-2813 GCA_039587215.1 Gemmatimonadota bacterium
GTCGCGAGCGGACGTGGTGGACTACCGGCACAGCGGATGGGTCACCGGCGACGCCTCTGCGGTGGTCGCGTATGCTGGCGTGGTGATCCCCGCCGCTTAGGGATCCTCCGCCACCAGCGTCACGAACGTGGCGGGGTTGGTCGGATAGTTCCGCGACGCCAATCCGTAGGTGGGCCGGCGCCCGTCTTCCGACGTCGTCACAGTGAGGCTGACGCGCGGCAGGCTCGCTCCAACGGGCACCGCAATGGTCGCACGGTAGCCCCGGCGGGTGCGTCGGGTCGCATACCGGACCCCGGCCGTTTGCGCCGGCGACGCGGCGACACCGAAGGTCCCCACGTGGAACTCGCCATAGGTCATGCCCCGGTTGTCGGCCACGTACTTGGCGACCATCCCCGTGTAATCCTGCACGCTGG
Organism: Gemmatimonadota bacterium; assembly: GCA_039587215.1. Taxonomy (GTDB): domain Bacteria; phylum Gemmatimonadota; class Gemmatimonadetes; order Gemmatimonadales; family GWC2-71-9; genus CAMYLY01. The sequence goes on from JBDHIW010000265.1 coordinate 414, forward strand.
CGCGCCACGCCGGTGTCGCGTCCCCGGTCGGCGCGGGGAAGAGCAGCACGACGTCTGGCGGATCGACGTGCTGGCGATCGGTGACGTCGTCACCCTGCACGACCAGGGCGATGTGGTCGCCGTCGCCGATCTGGAGATCCGAGAGGACCGCCCCCGTCCGTACCGGCACGTCCACGACGACATGGAGGGTGTCTCCGACGGCGACGAGCGCGGCGCGCACTGGGGCGCGCGCGGTCGGATGGGTGAGCGGACGCCACGCCAGCGCGGGGTCGTCATCGCCGGGAGTCTCGGTTGCGGTCGGGACGGGCAGCCGATCGATCGCGGGGTCGTACCGCACCACGCCGTCGCGCGCGAGATAGTGCGGATCGTCGAGAATCTCCTGCCATCGTGCCGCGGTGCGGGCGGCGAGCGGCTCGAGATCGGCGACGAGACCGGCGAGGCGCGGACGGTCTGCCGTGAGGGGCTGCAGGGCGTCCAACGTCTCGGTGGCGGTTGCGAGGTTCGTGGCGACCGCCGCGGAGTCAATGGGGTGGCCGGGGAGGAACAGGGTCTCGAAGGGGCCCGGTTCGTGCGCGTACGATCCCCACACGCCGACCAGGGTCAGCACGAGCGGGGCGGCGTCGGGGCCGTACAGCATCGCGGCGGCGTCGCTGATGGCCACCGCCGGGTCGTAGGTGCCCGGATCGCGCGCGTACGCGGCCAGCGTCGCGAGCGGCAGCATGGAGGCGTGCGCCTCGTTCATCGGATTCGCGATCAGGCCGGCGATCGCCGACCCGAGATACGCCCCGCGCCCGTCGAAGGGACCGAGGAAGGGCCGCCACCGCGCGAAGTCGTTCACGGGGTAGTTGTCCCAGATCAGCACCTTGCGGCCGAAGCGCTGCTCCCACCGCGCAGCCTCGTCGGCGTCGATCGTGGCGGAGACGACGTCGCTGCCCGTCCAGAACAGCGGAATCTCCGGATCGAGAAGCGCGCCGAGCCGGTCGGCGTAGACGGGGTCGCCCCACGCGTCGGTGTACGTCGTCGGCGTCACGGACAGCGTGGCGCCCTCCGCCCGCAGGTCCGCCGCGAGCCGGTTGGCGATGTCGGCGTGCGCCGCCGCCAGATCGTCGTAGCGGGTCCGGTCCGCGTCGTGGTCGAGGTTCGGGGGGACGTCGTCGACGAAGAATGCAAAGCGGCTGACCCCCAGTGCCGCGACCGCCGCGAGCTTGTCGCGCAGGATGCGATAGTCGGCCGTGTCCGAATACGCCATCGAGACGCCGGGACTGATGGCGAAGTGGAAGTGCACGTCCGCGTCGTCCGCCGCGGCCACGAGCGCTCCCAGCTGCGCCAGCCGGTCGGGTGGGTACGGATCGCGCCACCGCAATCGATGGTAGGGATCGTCCTTGGGGGCGTAGACGTAGTCGGTCAGGCCCACGTCGCCCATGAAGTCGAGCATGGCCAGTCGATCGTCATGCGACCACGGCGGGCCCCAGAACCCTTCGATCACCCCGGCGACCGGAATCGGGACGGCGTCGCGTTGGTTCGGGGCGGCACACGCCAGGGCGGCGAAACAGGTCCACAGCACGAGTCTCTTCATGGCGGTAATATGTGGTTCGTGGTGCACCCGCAGCCACCACCGGCTCTCACCCTGGACGAAGGCAGGCACCGATGTCGCGACCGCCGATCGCGCCGCCCGAGCGGCTGCTCACCGGCCCCGGCCCCTCCAACCCCGACCCGCGCGTCCTCGAGGCGATGGCGCAGCCCATGGTGGGTCACCTGGATCCGTATTTCCTGGAGGTCATGGACCGCACCATGGCCATGCTGCGCGAGGTCTACCGCACGGCGAACCACCACACGATTCCGATGTCGGGAACGGGCACGGCCGGACTCGAGACCATCATGTTCAATCTGGTCGAGCCGGGGGACGAGGTCGTCGTCGGGATCATCGGCTACTTCGGGCAGCGGCTCCACGAATTGGCGCTGCGTGCGGGCGCGAGGGTGCGAACCGTCGAGGTGCCGTTCGGGGACGTCATCGATCCGACACAGATCGCAGCGATGCTCGAGGAGCGGCCCGCCAAGTTGGTTGCCCTCGTCCATGCCGAGACGTCCACGGGAGCGCATCAGCCCGTGAAGGACATCGCGCGCATCGTACACGAGCACGGCGGGCTGGTGATGCTCGATTGCGTGACGTCGCTCGGAGGGATGCCGGTGGACATCGGCGGGTGGGGAATCGACGCGGCGGGGTCGTGCAGCCAAAAGTGCCTCGGGGCGCCCCCGGGCCTCGGCCCGGTGACGTTCGGCCCCCGGGCCATGGAGGCCGTGCGGGCCCGCTCCGCCCCGCCGGCGACGTGGTACTTCGATCTCGACCTGCTGTTTCAGTACTGGGGGGACGGCCAGCAAGCCCGCGCCTTTCACCACACC
>JBDHIW010000048.1:0-19995 GCA_039587215.1 Gemmatimonadota bacterium
CGAGGAACGTGCGCGTCGGACCCTCGATGGCCACGGTGAGTCGGGAGAGCGGCCAGGCGGCGGACACATCGGCGTCGCCGAGCACCGTCACGATCAGGTCTTCCGCCACCTCCGGAGTCGTACCGGCGATCGTGAGGTCCGCCTGCCCGCTCACGGCACGCACGGATCCACGGAACGCGGCGACCGCGTTGCGATTGATGATCTGAATCGAGAGCACCGCGGCCACGCCGAGCGCGACGCCCGCCACGGTGAGTCCGGTGAGAAGCGCGTTGCTCTGAAGCTGCGCGCGGAGCGAGCGGAGGAGGTAGGCCGTCATCCGGTGACGAGCGTGCCGCTCCGCAGCTCCCACACCGCGTCCGCACGTGCCGCCATGTCACGACTGTGCGTCACGTAGACGAGCGTGCCGCCCTCCTCCCGCACTAGTTCGAGGATCAGGTCCATGACCTGTGCCCCGGTGGCGTCGTCGAGATTACCCGTCGGCTCGTCGGCCAACACCAGGCGCGGCGCGCGCACCAGCGCGCGGCAGATTGCCACGCGCTGCATCTCGCCGCCGCTCAGCTTGCGCGTCTGATCCCGTTCGCGGTCGGCAAGCCCGACCCGCTCCAGCAGCGTACGAATTCGCGGCCGGAAGTCCGTGGAGCGCGAACCGGCGATCATCTCCGGCAGGGCGACGTTCTCCCAGACCGCGAGGTGCGGCAGCAGATGGAAAAACTGGAACACGAGCCCGACGTCGTCGCGCCGATAGAGGGTGCGGTCGTGCTCCGGGAGGGTGCCGAGGTCGCGGCCGAAGGCCTCGATGCGCCCGGCCGTGGGCACGTCGATGCCGGCGGCCAGGTGGAGCAGGGTCGACTTGCCGCTGCCGCTGCGACCCACGACCGCGATCGTCGTGCCTTCCGGGATGACGAAGCTCACGTCGTGAAGCGCATACCGGCTCCCCGAGGCGAACGAGCGATAGCGCTTGGCGACACCGTCGAAGGCAAGGGCGGTCGGCGTCGACATCGGTCAGTGCGTTGCCGCGGCGCCGAGTCGCGTCGCCAGGAATCGAGCCACCGCCGACTCGGCCCAGAAGTCCGGAGCCAGCGGCGAGCCTTGGACGAATCCGACGTGGCCGCCGACCGGCACGAAGCTCGTATGGAGGGCGGGATTCCCCGCGGCCGCGTCGCGTGGAACGGCCGAGGCGGGGAGAAACGGATCGTCGAGGGCATGCACGAGCATGGTCGGTGTCCGGATGTCGGTGAGAAACGCGGCGCTACTCGAGCGCCGGTAGTAGTCGTCCGCGCCAGCGAAGCCGTGCAGGGGTGCCGTACCCCACTCGTCGAACTCGCGGAACGTGCGGGCCGCCAGAACCGTGTCCACGTCGATGTGGTCCCGCAGGATGTCGGTCTTGACCTTCACCTTGCGCCTGAGCTTCCGCATCAGATATGCGAGATAGATGCGACTCGGCCCGCGAGACAGGACGCGCTCCCCCGCGGCGAGGTCGTACGGTACGGAGATCGCGCCCGCCGCATCGACCGACGCGGCGGCGCCGGCCTGCCCGTGCTCCCCCAGGTACTTGAGCAGGGCATTGCCGCCGAGCGAGAAGCCCACGGCACCCATCGCCCGTTCGGGCCAGCGATCCCGCAGGTGGTCGAGCACGAACGCGATGTCACCCGTGTCGCCCGAGTGATAGAGGCGCGGAAGCCGGTTGGGCTCTCCACTGCAGGAGCGGAAGTTGAGCCCCACGGGTGCCAGCCCCTGCCGGGCGAGCGCCCGGTAGCTCTGCAGCATGTACGTGGAGCGCGCACTTCCCTCGAGCCCGTGCAGGACCAGGACGAGCGGGCCGTGCTCCCCCACGGGTACGTCGCGCACGGCCGTCGTCCAGTCGAGGTCGACGAAATCGCCGTCCGGTAGTTCGATGCGCTCCCGGCGGAGCGTCACGCCGGATGACGATCGGAGGACCCGCGCGCCGATGGTCTGGGCGTGCGGTCCGGGAAGCCACGCAGCGGGAGAAAACGTCGTCGTCATGTCGGGCGCGAATGATAACGAACCCGGACGCCCGTGAGACACCGGGCGGCAGGTTAGATTGGTGCGCGGGAACTCACGACAGCTGCTCACCAGGAGAAGCGAACGATGCCAACGAGTACGGCGAATGCAGTGTGGTCCGGCGACATCAAGTCGGGCACGGGGACATTTGGTGCGGGGTCCGACGCGTTTCAGGGCGCCTACAGCGTGCCGACGCGATTCGAAGGTGCCGGCGGCACCAATCCCGAGGAGCTCATTGCCGCAGCGCACGCGGCGTGCTTCAGCATGGCGCTGTCGGCCGGGCTGTCGCGGGCAGGCACACCGCCCGCGGAGATCGCGACGACGGCGCGGTGCACGATCGAGCAGCGCGACGGCGGGTGGGCGATTACGACCATGGAGCTGACCACCACGGGGCGTGTGCCGGGCATCGACCAAGCGGCGTTCGAGGACGCGGCGAGCGGGGCGAAGGACAACTGTCCCGTCTCCAAGGCGCTGGCCGGCAACGTTTCGGTCACGATGCAGGCCACCCTGGAGGGATGAGCGCAGCACCCGTCCCCCAGCGTATCCATCGGGCCGACGATGCGATCACCTTCTCGTGGACGGACGACCACGAGGGGGTGTTCCCGGCACGCGCGCTGCGCCTGGCGTGCCAGTGCGCGAGTTGCTGTGACGAGCTGACCGGCCGGCTCCTCCTGGACGAGCAGACGGTTCCGCTGGACGTCGGGCCGGTCGCGGTGCACCTGGTTGGTGCCTACGCGGTCCGGGTCGACTGGAGCGACGGCCACGGGACGGGGATCTACACGTACGAGTTCTTGCTCGCGCACTGCCCGTGTGCGCGGTGCACCGCGGCACGCGGCGACTGAGTGGATCCGGTCTGCCACACGCTGGTCGGCGCCGCGCTCGCGCGGACCGGTCTCGAACGCCGGACGCCGCTCGCGACCGCGACGCTGGTCGTCGGAGCGAACATCCCGGACATCGACGTGCTGGCGTACGCCCTGGACCCCACCTGGGCGCTGGAACTGCGGCGAGGGTGGACGCACGGCGTGTTGGCGCTGGTGCTGTGGCCGGTCGTGCTCGCGGGCGTGATGCTCGCCTGGGATCGATGGGTGCGCCGCCGGCGCGATCCCGATGCGGTCCCGGCCGCCGCGCTGCCGCTCGCGATGCTCGCCGCCATCGCCGTGCTGAGCCATCCGTTTCTGGATTTCATGAACACGTACGGGATGCGGTGGCTGATGCCGTTCTCCGGGCGCTGGTTCTATGCGGACGTGCTGTTCATCGTGGATCCGTGGGTGTGGGCCGGGCTGGTGGTCGGGTGGTTTGCGGCAGGACGGGTCGGGGAGCGCCGCCTGCGGCCGGCCCGCATCGCGTTGGCCGGGTTCGCCGTCTATCTCACCGTGATGGCCGGTGTCGGTCGTCTGGCGCGATCGGACACCGTCGCCGTGCTCTCCGAGGCCGGCGCCGGCGTTCCGGAGCGGGTGATGGTCGGGCCGGTGCCCGTGACGCCCGTCCGTCGCGCCATCGTCGCCGAGGTCGGCGGCGTCTACCGCGTGGGGACCTTCGACCTCTTCCGCCGACCGCGCGTCGCCATGGACTCGCTCGTGCTCCCGCGCGTCACCGCCGCGTCGGTGCCGGCCGAGGCATGGGCCCGCCCCGAGGTGCAGCGGTTTCTCGGGTGGGCGCGGTTCCCGTTCGCGGAAGTCGAGCGAGACGACGCGGGTGTCCTGGTGCACTTCGGCGACGCCAGGTACACGTTCGACCCGACGAATTCATGGGCTGCCGTGACGGTGACGCTTCCGCGCTGACCGGCCGAGACACAGAAACGGCGGCGCCCCCACGGGGGACGCCGCCGTATGACATTCAATGCAACCGCAGGCTCAGTCGACTTCGATCGGCTCCTCGACGGGCGTCGTGCCTTCCACCACGTGCACCTGATTCCACGGGGCCGCCTGAAGACGGTTGTGTCGCTGAACCGCGTCGCGCGCCGCGTTGACGCCGCTCACGACCTCGCGGCGGAAGTCGACCGGAACCTCGTCGGCACTCGGGGCGATCTTGAGCGACGCCACGTAGTCGTTGAGGAAGCAGCGCCGGTCGGACGGCGATCCGTCGGGGCGGGCGAACATCCGATTGTGCGCGATTTCCACGTCGAGCCGCAGATGATCCCGATAGCGGAACAGCTGGGCCGCAACGTTGCCCGTGCCGACGCCGTCCGGGAACCGCATGGGGATCGTGTACTTGATCCCGCCGGTCACCGTATCAGGGCTGACGGCCTCGCCGGGCGAGAGCGCCTGAACAAGCGACTCCACGCTCGGCCCGAGGCGTTCCAACGCCTCCTCGAGATCGCGCTGTAGTGTCGTCGCTCCGCTCTCCGTGCACCCAGTCATGTCACGCTCCGGATCAGAGTGGACCTCTACCTATAATGTAGCGCCAGAACTGTGCCACGGGTTCCCTCGTCGCAGGGTGCTGGCGCTATGGTCCTACCGTTTCTGCACTTACACGCGGTACTGCTGGTGGGTTCCCGACCTGTCGAGGGGCGTTTTGGCCGACTTCCTGTCTGCAATCTTGCACAGGACCCGGGGTTCCGTCCAGGGTTGGGCCCGAATCGAGCCCTCTAGCGCAGGTAGGACGCGCGCAACAGCGGGTCGGCGGCCTGGAGGATCTTGCCCTCGAGACGGGCCGGATACCGGGGGCGTTCGTCGAGGAACCGTTGCACGGCCGCGGCCGCCGAGCGGGTGCGGTGCCCATTCAACAGGGCGTTCAGCCAGCGGAGGGGGAAGAAGATGTCCCCCGTGGCCTGAATTTCCTCGACGAGCGCGAGGCCCGGGCCGATGTAGTGCTCGCTCTGGGCAGCGCGGAGTGGGTGGTTGAGGTATCGCGTGGCTGCGAGCACCCAACGCTCCTGGCGGCGGTTCGCGAGGTCCGCGAAGCTCGCAAAGACCGAATCCCGCACGGCCGAGTCGGGATGCAGGGCCGGGAGCACGAAGGCGAACGCCGCCCGCCGATCCGGATTCGTAATGGACGCCAACTGGGCCTCCAGCACGTCGAGGGCGCGCGGGACCCCGCGAACGGCCAGTTCCTGGGCGAGAAGGCTGCGGCGGGTCTCCGTGATCGGGAGGCCGGGGATACTTCGATTGCCCTGCCACAGGTCGTCCAGCCGCGTGACCGCCGTCGGCGTTGACGCGATGCCGACGGAGGCGTCGAACAGCGCCGCCCGGCGGCCGGCAGATTGGCCCGCCTCGCGGAGTTCTCGCCACAGCACGGCTTCGAGTTGCGGAGCGACCGCCGCGCGATCGTCAGCGTCCAGATGCTGCCAGTAGGCCTCGCGCACGTCATTGAGGATCCGCTGGACGAGCAGGTCATCGGGCTCGTCGCTGAGGACCCTGAGGCCGACATCGATGAGGGTCGCCGGTTCCAGGTCATGCTCCAGCATCGCTTCCCAGAGGCCCATCCACGCCACGGCGCGCGTCACCGCCGGTTCGACCGAGCCAAGCCCGTTCACGAGGGCGTTCCGCGACGTCTCGTCGAGTCGGAAGTGGCCATACCCCATGCCCTCGGCTCCCACGAGAACCCACGTGGGTGCGGCGGTCCCGTCCAGGTGGCCGAGCTGGACCTCGCCCTGGTCGAGTCGGATCGGTGCCTGCACGACGGAGTCGGGATAGCCGAGGGCGAGCGTAACATCCTGGAGCCACCATACGTCGCGGGCCCGCGGGTCGTGCTGGCGGACGGTCGACGCGGCCAGGAATCCGCGATCCCGCATGGCGTCCCACTCGACGGTCGGCCGGCCGGGGGTGTCGACCCAGGCAGCGCTCCACTCGAACAGGTCCACGTCCGTCAGCCGGTCGAGGATCGCGATGAGGTCCGGCCACCCCGCGTTTGCGTACTGGTGCGCGAGCAGGTATTCGCGGATACCGTTGCGGAACGCTTCCCGACCCACGAGCGTCTCGAGCTGCCGCATCACGACGGGGGCCTTCTGGTAGATGATGGCGCCGTAGAGCGTTCCGGCCTCGAGCAGATTGTCGAGGTCCTGCCGTATCGCGTTGGCACCCGCGGTGCGGTCGATGTCGTAGGCCTGCGGGTGGTGCGCCAGGAAGAAGCGGAGCTCGTGGTCGATGGCGGGGAACGTCGGGTTCACGATCTTCGCGGCCATGAAGTTCGCGAACACTTCCTTCATCCACACGTCGTTGAACCAGGTCATCGTGACGAGGTTGCCGAACCACATGTGCGCCGTTTCGTGGGCGATGCGCGACGCACGCGCGAGGAGCGCGTTCGGCGTGGGCGGGTCGTCGAGGAACAATCCGTTGGCGCGGTAGACGATCGCGCCGGGATGCTCCATCGCGCCGAACTGGAACGCGGGGATGGCTACGAAGTCCATCTTCTCGAACGGGTAAGGGATCCCGGTGTACTCCTCGAGCCAGGCGAGCGCGGTCGCATGCAGGTCGAAGACGGCGTCCAGGTTTGCCGCGATGCGTACCGTATCGGTTTCCCGGTGGAAGAGACGCATGGTCCGTCCGTCGCGCGTGGCGGTCTCCACCTGGAACCGGCCCGCGATGAACGCCGCCACGTACGTGGGGAGCGGGTGCGTCTCCGTGAACCGTAGGTGCCGCCGTCCGTCGATGACGGTATCGGTCAACGCGCTGCCGTTGGCCACCGCCTGCCAGTCGTCCGGGACGGTCAGGGACAGTCGGTACACCGCCTTCAGGTTCGGCTGGTCGAAACTCGGGAATGCCGTGGAGGCGCGATCGGGGACGAACAGCGTGTACAGGAAGTCGGGATTCCGGTTGAGGGCGCCGTTCCCGGCGACGAACGCGACGTGCACGGCGTTCTCGCCCGCGGCCAGCAACGCGGCCGGGAGCCGGATGTGGCCGTCGCGCCAGACGACGTCCGTCGGGGTGTCGTTGACCACGACCTGTCCGACCGACCCGTCGGCGGGCCGGAAGTCCAGCAGCACGTCGGCGGGGGCGTCGAGCGAGAAGGACACGTCCACGGTGCCGTGGACCGGCGCGGTCGCATCGCGAGGCACGTCGAAGTGGAGGTCGTAGGCGATACCGGCCACGGTTGCGGCGCGGTGCCGTGCGAGGCTCAGCGATACGCCGGGACCCTCGTCGGGGCCCGCCGCGCACGCGACCGCACCTATGGCCGCCACCGCGGCCCACCAACGTCGTTGCATGGCTTGGAATCTCCGGCCCCACCAAGCCCCCCGCAAGCCGGGTTTCGGCGCGGGTACGGGGTGGCTCGGTCCTGGGGAGCCTCCGGCTGTCGGTTACCGACCGGTGCAATCTCCGGTGCCACTACTGCATGCCCGAAGAGCACTACGTCTGGCTGCCGAAGCCGTCGCTGCTCACGTTCGAGGAGCTCGCGCGCGTTGCGCGCATCTTCGCGGGTACCGGCGTGACCAAGCTGCGGCTCACCGGCGGCGAGCCGCTGCTGCGCCACGGTCTGCCCGATCTCGTGACACTGCTCCGTGGGGTCGACGGTATCGACGAGCTCACCTTGACCACGAACGGACTCCTGCTCGAGCGTTCGGCCGCGGAGCTGCGGGCCGCGGGGCTTGATCGGGTGACGGTGAGCCTCGACACCCTGCGCCCCGACCGGTTCCGCGAGTTGGCGGGCCGCGGCCGGCACGCCGACGTGCTGCAGGGCATCCGTGCCGCCGCGGATGCCGGGTTCTCGGGCACCAAGGTGAACGCGGTGATCGTGCGGACCGTGAACGACGACGAGGTGGTGGACCTGATCGCGTTCGGCAGGGCAGAGCAGGTCGAAGTGCGCCTCATCGAGTACATGGACGTGGGCGGCGCGACCCAGTGGCAGCCGGACCGGGTCGTCTCCCGGGCCGAGATGCTGGAGACCATCGCGGCTGCCCATGGGCCGGTGACCCCGGTGCCGCCCACCGACCGTGCGGCGCCGGCGGAACGCTATCGGCTGGCCGACGGCACGTGCTTCGGCATCATCGCGTCGACCACGGCACCGTTCTGTGGCGCCTGTGACCGAAGCCGGGTGACCGCCGACGGGATGTGGTTCCGGTGTCTCTATGCGCAGGAGGGCACCGACCTCCGGGCGCTCCTGCGCGACGGCACGAGCGACGCCGACGTGGCGATGCTCGTTCGGTCGACGTGGGCGGAGCGCGCCGATCGAGGGGCCGAAGCGCGCCTCGGGCTCGAGAGCCGCGGCCCGCTCTACGCGCTCGACGGCCTCCGGGTGGATCCCCACCGAGAAATGCACACCAGGGGCGGATAACCCCCGCCCCCATCGGGCGCTCCAGCATGGTACATTTCGGCCGCCGAAGCCGTCCCGGTTGTGCCGGGCGGTCGGCAGCGGGGGAGCGGACCGGGCGAGAAGGCCGTGAGTGGCGACGCCCACCGCGGCCCACATGAGCCCGCGCGCTCCCCTTCGTGCGTGCGAACCGGACACAGGAGGTACCGTGATTCTCGCCGTCTTACGGGAGACGCATCCCGGCGAACGTCGCGTCGCGCTGACGCCCGATGTCGCCAAGCGTCTCGCGGGCCAATCGATCGAGGTGTGGGTGGAGGCGGGTGCGGGCGCCGCCGCCGGGTACGCCGACGAGGCGTACGCCGAGGTGGGCGCGACGATGAAGCCCGACCGCGCGGCCGTGTGCAGCGGCGCCGACCTCGTCGCGTCGGTGCGGGCGCCTTCCGACATCGACGCGCTCAGCGAGGGCGGAGCGTTCCTCGGGGTGTTCCAGCCCCTCAGCTCGCCGGACGTCGTCAACGGGCTCGCGCGCCGCAAGGTGACGAGCTTCAGCCTCGACCTGCTGCCGCGGATCACGCGGGCGCAGTCGATGGACGTGTTGTCGTCGCAGGCGACCGCGGCGGGGTACAAGGCCGTACTGCTCGCGTCGACGCACCTGCCCAAGTTCTTTCCGATGCTCGTGACCGCGGCCGGTACGATTCCGCCGGCCAAGGTGCTCATTCTCGGGGCGGGCGTCGCGGGTCTGCAGGCGATCGCGACGGCGCGCCGTCTCGGTGCCCAGGTGAGGGCGTTCGATGTCCGGCCCGCCGTCAAGGAGCAGGTGGAGAGCCTCGGGGCGACGTTCGTGCAGCCCGACGAGGCGGTAGACGCCGAAGGCGAGGGCGGGTACGCGAAGGAGCAGACCTCCGATCAGCAGGAACGCACCGTCGCCTTCCTCAGCCAGCAGGCCGCGGAGGTCGACGTCATCATTACGACCGCACAGATCCCCGGCCGGACGGCGCCGGTTCTGATCACCGAGGACGCCGTCCGCGGCATGCGCGCCGGGTCGGTGATCGTCGACCTCGCGTCCGAGACGGGCGGCAACTGCGCACTGACCGAGGCCGGTGAGACGGTCGAGCGGCACGGGGTCACGATCCTGGGCCCGGTGAACGTCGCTGCGACGATGGCGACCCATACCAGCCAAATGTTTGCGAAGAACGTGCAGTCCTTCCTTGGCGAGCTGCTCAAGGACGGGGCGATGGAGCTGGACTTCGACAATGAGATCGTTGTCGGGACGTGCATCACCCACGAGGGTAAGGTCGTGCACGAGCGGACCCGGCAGGCGATGGAGGGAGGTGCAGGGTCATGATCGAGACGCTGGTTGGGCTGCTCGTGGTCTTCGTGCTCGCGATGTTCATCGGGTTCGAAGTGATCACCAAGGTGCCCCCGACGCTGCACACGCCCCTGATGTCCGGGTCGAACGCCATCTCAGGCATCACGATCATCGGTGCGCTCATCGTGGCGGGCCGATCGGACAACACGCAGGTCGCGGCGATTCTCGGCGTGGGGGCGGTGATCTTCGCCATGATCAACGTCGTCGGAGGATTCATGGTGACCGACCGCATGCTCCAGATGTTCAAGCGCAAGCCGGAGGAGAAGTAAATGGCTGCGTTCATCAAGCTGTTCTATCTCGCCGCGGCGGTGCTCTTCATTCTCGGCCTCAAGCGGCTGTCGTCGCCCGCTACGGCCCGGTCCGGCAACATGCTGGCGTCGGTCGGCATGCTCGTCGCGATCGTCACCACGCTCGTCTTCGAGGAGATCCTCACCTGGCAGTTGATCGTCATGGGCATGGTGATCGGGTCCGCGATCGGGGCCGTCGTCGCCCGACGGGTTCAGATGACCGCGATGCCGCAGATGGTGGCCCTGCTCAACGGGTTCGGCGGTGGGGCGTCGGCGCTGGTGGCCAGTGCGGAGTTCGACCGGTTCCTGGCGCTCGGTCAGGATCCGGCGATCAACGTCGGGATCACGATTCAGCTGTCGGTGCTGATCGGCGGTCTGACGTTCTCCGGCAGTCTCATTGCGTTCGGCAAGCTGCAGGAGCTGGTCACGGGCAAGGCGGTGACGTACCCGCTGCAGAAGACGCTCAACGCACTGCTGCTCGCGGGTCTGCTGGCCCTGGTCGTGTGGCTCGTCATGGAGCCGCAGAATCCCACAGGCTTCGTGGTTCTGGTGGGCATCGCTCTGCTGCTCGGCGTGCTGTCGGTGATCCCGATCGGCGGGGCGGACATGCCCGTCGTGATCTCCCTCCTCAACTCATACTCGGGCATCGCCGCGGCAATGACCGGGTTCGTGATCAACAACGAGGGGCTGATCATCAGCGGTGCGCTGGTCGGCGCGTCGGGTCTCATCCTCACGAACATCATGTGCCGGGCCATGAACCGGTCGCTCGCCAACGTGCTGTTCGGCGCGTTCGGTGCCGGGGCGACCGATGCGGCCATGGATCCGGGGGCCGCGGGCGACCAAACGGTCAAGTCGGTCACCCATGAGGACGCGGCCATGATGCTCGGGTACGCCAACCTCGTGGTGTTCACCCCAGGCTACGGCCTGGCGGTCGCCCAGGCGCAGCACGAGGTCCGCGAGCTCGCGGACCTGCTCGAGGCGCGCGGGGTCGAGGTGAAGTACGCGATCCATCCGGTCGCGGGTCGGATGCCGGGACACATGAACGTGCTACTGGCCGAGGCGAACGTGCCGTACGACCGGCTGTACGACATGGATCAGATCAATCCGGAGTTCGACCGCACGGACGTGGCGGTGGTGATCGGCGCCAACGACGTCGTGAATCCGGACGCCCGGAAGAGCACCGGGGAGTTGGCGGGCATGCCAATCCTGGACGTGGACAAGTCGAAGCACGTCATCGTGCTCAAGCGCAGTATGCGGCCCGGGTTTGCCGGCGTGCAGAACCCGCTCTTCTTCGATCCCAAGACGTCGATGCTCTTCGGCGATGCCAAGGACTCGGTGAAGAAGTTGGTGGACGAGGTGAAGCAGATCTGATCGGCTGCGCCGTGACGGCGGTCGAGGCGGCGGTTCCCGGGTGGGGGCCGCCGCTTCGCCGTTCTAGGGGCGGCGAAGGTGACCGCGCTGCGTCCGGGCCGTCACCCGCTCGGCCCCCTCCATGCCGCCGACCACCACCAGCGTGTCGCCCAGCGTGAGGACTGCACGGTGGTCCATCGTCGCGACCGGAAATGCACCGACGGTCAGCCAGGCACCGCTGGCAACGTCGTAGGCGATGACGTCCGCGAGCGGCTGGGCTGCCCGGCCGTCGTATCCCACGCCGGTGTAGTTGTACGGGTTGTCGGTCCCGCCCACGAAGACGGCCAGGCTCCCGACCGCGCCGCCGGCCGCGCGATACCGCGGCGGCCCCGGAGGGGCGGGCAGTCGCCTCCAGCGGATGATCGCGGGGTCGTCGGGGTCGATGTCGCCCCGCCAGGCCGACGGTTCGATCCGAAACCGCGGCCGCTCGGCGTGGGTGGCCGTGCCGCCGATGTACACGATCGTGTTGCCGACCACCGCGCCCGCGTGTCCGAACACGGGCGGCCCGGGAATCGGGGTGGCCGCCTGCCACGCGTCGCCGGCGGGATCGTAGATCTGCACGTCGGGCACGTTGTCCGTGTCGTGCCATCCCGACACGAGGATCACGAGCGAGTCCCGCCACACGCCCGACACCGCGTCGTCGACCGGCAGCGGCATGGGGGCCGCCGCCGACCACCGCCCGGTTGCCGGATCGAAGCGGTCCACCGCGGGGAGCGAGCGTTCGGTGCCGTCTTCGGCGACCGTATAGCCTCCGAACACGTACACCTGTCCCGCGACCGCCTCGGCGGTGGCGGCGAGCCGCCCGGGGCCGGGAACGGGGGGAAGCTCCTCCCATGCTGCGGTACCGCTTCGCCAGCGGAAGGCCCACGACACGACTCCCGACCACGCGGTGGTCGTGTCCAGGCCGAGCGCGGTGTACACCGACCAGCCCGCGTCGTCCCGGACGGCGGCCACGGCGTTGTTGGCGAGCGGCCGGGGAAGCGGTGGTGCTTCGGGGAGCGGGGCGAGCGCGGCGCTCTGCAGGAACAGCACGCCGCCCACGAGCGTCGGAATCATCGGGCGCCGCTGGGTGAACCCGTCACTCGTCGCTCCCCGGCGGTTTGCGGTCGGCCTTGCGACGACTGCGCTGGCGCTTGTTCTGCAGCCGCTTCTCGATCGATGCCTTCGTCGGCGCGGTCGGCCGTCGCGTTTTGGGCACATGCAGGGCGTCCGTCACGAGGTCGCGCAGGCGAACGATGGCGGCGTCGCGGTTCTGCCCCTGGGAGCGCCGTGCGCCCGCGACGACCCGCAGCACGCCGTCGCGTCCGATGCGGGATTCGAGCCGCGTCAGGATCCGCTCGCGCTGCCGGGCCGTGAGGCTGGGCGACGCCTGCACGTTCCACCGCACTTCCACCCGCGTCGCACTCGTGTTCACGTGCTGACCGCCCGGTCCGCCCGCGCGGCTCGCGCGAATCTCCAGCTCGTCGATCGGCACCTCGTAGCCCATGCCGGCCAACTTACTCGACACGGCTGCCGCCGACCATGTCGCTGGTCAGGCACGCGCCGACCCCACAGTTTGTGTGTCATGGATACCGGAGCCAACGGCGGTCGGTTGGGGATCGTTCTCTCAGGTGGCGGCGCCCGAGCCGCGTATCAGGTCGGGGTGCTGTCGGCGATCGGGGAGCGCGTGCCCGAGCTGGCGTTCTCCATCGTGACGGGCGTGTCCGCAGGAGCCATCAACGCCCTCTATCTGGCGGCGCACGCCGGCTCGTTCCGAAACGCCGTGGAGCAACTGCGTGGTGAGTGGCTGCGGCTCTCACCGCCGCAGGTCTACGACGTGCGGCCGATGAGCCTGGGGCGCTCGGCGGTGCGGGCGGCGTTCAACACGGCGCTGCGACGCGAGCGGATGCCGGCGTCGCTCCGCGGGCTCATGCACATGGGACCGCTGCGGACGTTCCTGTCGGAGTGCATCGACCTGGAGGGCATTCGACGCAACATCGACAGCGGCCGGCTGCGGGCGGTGGGGCTGAGTGCGACGAGCTACGCGACCGGGGACACGGTGACGTTTGTGGACGGCGTCGACGACGTAGAGATGTGGCGCCGCTATCGCCGGCTGGCGGTCCGGGCGACGCTCTCGATCGATCACCTCATGGCATCGGCCGCCATCCCGATCGTGTTTCCGGCTATCCGCGTCGGCAACGCCTACTACGGCGACGGCAGCCTCCGCCAGTCCGCTCCGCTCGCGCCCGTCATCCACCTGGGCGCGACCAAGATCCTGGCCATCGCGATGCGGTCGCGCCCCACGACCACGTTTGCCGGCGCCGAGCGGCGCACACCCGCCTACCCGTCACCGGCCGAGGTGCTGGGTACGCTGCTGCATTCGGTGTTCCTGGATGCGCTGGATGCCGACGCGGAGCGCCTGTTGCGCGTCAACGATCTGCTGGAGTCGCTGCCGCCGGAGACCCGGCTCGTCGAGCCCCTCCGGCCCATCCAGCTCTCGATGGTGCGCCCGTCGCGCGACGTGGGGGCCATGGCGAGCGGGCTGGAGCCGCGACTCTCCCTGCTGCCGCGTCTCGCGCTTCGCAGTCTGGGCGGCGACCAGGTGCGTTCCAGCGGTCTCCTGAGCTACCTGCTCTTCGAGCCGGAGTACACGGGACTCCTGATGGAGCTGGGCTACGAAGACGTCGGCAAGCAGTGGGGCGACATCGCACGGTTCCTCGAGGCCTGACGCTCCCTAGCCGGTGAGCTGCCGCAGTACGTACGGCAGGATGCCCCCGTGCCGGTAGTAGTCCACCTCCACACTCGTGTCGAGCCGGATGAGGGCGTCGAAGCTGATGGTCGTCCCATCGTCCGCGGTCGCGGAGACCCGCGCCGTCCCGCCTGCGGTCAGCGCGCCGTCGGATACCCCGTGCACGGCGAACGTCTCCCGGCCCGTGAGACCGAGCGCCTCCGCCCCCTCGCCCGGCTGGAACTGCAGCGGGAGCACGCCCATGCCGATCAGGTTGGACCGGTGGATGCGCTCGTAGCTTTCCGCGACGACGGCGCGCACGCCGAGGAGCGTGGTTCCTTTGGCCGCCCAGTCGCGCGAACTTCCGGTGCCGTATTCCGTGCCGGCCAGGACGACGAGCGGCGTCGCCTCGTCCCGGTAGCGCATCGCGGCGTCGAAGATGCTCAGCACCTCCCCCGACGGTACGTGCTCGGTCCAGCTACCCTCGCGGTCGGGAGTGAGCCGGTTGCGGATGCGGATGTTGCCGAACGTTCCCCGAATCATGACGTCGTGGTGCCCGCGCCGTGCACCGAACGTGTTGAAGTCCACGGGCTTCACGCCGCGGTCGATCAGCCACCGGCCGGCCGCACCGTCCTTGGCGATCGATCCGGCCGGCGAGATGTGATCCGTCGTCACCGAGTCCCCGAGCCACACCAGCACGCGGGCGTCGGCGATGTCGCCTTTGGCCTCGGGCTCGTGCGTCATCCCGGTGAAGAACGGCGGATGCGCGACGTAGGTCGACGCGTCGTCCCACGCGAACCGCCCGCCGCTGCCCTCGGCGATCGGAAGCGCCTTCCACGCATCCGTCCCCTCGAACACCCCCGCGTACTGTTCCGAGAACATCGCCGGGTCGAGCGCCTCGCCCACGGCATCGCGAACCTCGGACGATGACGGCCAGATGTCCTTGAGGTAGACGGGCTCGCCGTCGGCATTGATGGCGAGCGGCTCCGTCGCCAGGTCGATGTCCACGCGTCCGGCGATCGCGTACGCCACGACGAGCATGGGAGAGGCCAGATAGTTGGCGCGGACCTGCGCGTGCACGCGCGCTTCGAAATTCCGGTTGCCGCTCAGGACGGCCGCGACGACGAGCTCGTGGTCGGCGACCGCCCGCGCGATGGGTTCCGCGAGCGGACCGCTGTTGCCGATGCACGTCGTGCACCCGTAGCCGACGACGTGGAACCCGAGTGACTCGAGGTCGTCGAGCAGGCCGGCGGCCGAGAGGTACTCCGTCACGACGGTGGACCCCGGCGCCAGGCTCGTTTTCACCCACGGCCGTCGCGTGAGGCCCTTGGCGCGCGCCTTCCGTGCCACCAGTCCTGCGCCCACCATCACCGACGGGTTGGAGGTGTTGGTGCAGCTGGTGATGGCGGCGATCACGACGGACCCGTGGTGCAGGTCGAACCGGTCGCCGTCGTACTCCACGCTCGCCATGGGGTCCGGTGGTGCGGCCACGGCGGCGGTGACTCCCGGCGTCCGTCCGCCCTCGTCCGACCAGCGCGCCGCATTCGGCTCGTCGAGGTTCCGACGGGCGCCCGACGGCACGAGGTTGGGCAGCACCCGCTGGAAGGAGTCCTTGAGCTCGGCCAGCGGCACGCGGTCCTGCGGCCGGCGCGGCCCGGCGACCGACGGGACGACACTGCCGAGATCGAGGTCGAGGACCGCCGAGTATTCGGGTTCGGGCGTATCGGGCGTGACGAAGAGCTGCTGTTCCTTGCAGAAGCGCTCGACCCGCTCGATGACGCTCGCCGGTCGCGCGGTGCGCCGGAGATAGGCGAGCGTCTCGTCGTCTACCGGGAAGAACCCGATGGTGGCACCGTACTCGGGCGCCATGTTGGCGATCGTCGCGCGGTCCGCGAGCCCGAGCGAAGCGAGTCCCGGGCCGAAGAACTCCACGAAGCGGCCGACGACGCCGAACTTCCTGAGCACCTGGGTGACGACCAGCACGAGATCGGTGGCCGTGGCGCCCTCGGGCAGCTCGCCGGACAAACGCATGCCGACGACCTCGGGCAACTGCATGAAGTACGGCTGCCCAAGCATCACGGCCTCGGCCTCGATGCCCCCGACGCCCCACCCGACCACGCCGATGCCGTTGATCATCGTCGTGTGCGAGTCGGTGCCCACCAGCGTGTCCGGGAACAGCACGGCGTCGCTCCCGCGGTCGACCCGTCGCACCACGTCGGCGAGGTACTCGAGATTGACTTGGTGCACGATGCCCGTGCCGGGTGGCACGACGCGGAAGTTCTGGAACGCCTGCTGTGCCCAGCGAAGCAGCTGGTAACGCTCGCCGTTCCGCTCCATCTCGCGCTCGACGTTCAGGCGGAACGCGTCGTGCGATCCGAAGTAGTCGACTTGCACCGAGTGGTCGATCACGAGATCGGTCTGGACGAGCGGGTTGATGCGATCGGAGTCGCCTCCCAGTGCCACGATCGCGTCCCGCATGGCGGCGAGGTCGACCACGGCCGGAACGCCCGTGAAGTCCTGCAGCACGACGCGGCCCGGCATGAACGGCACCTCGCGGCTCCGGTCCGGCTTCGGCGTCCACCCGCCGACCAGGCGGACGTGGTCGTCGTCCACCGCGCCCGTGCCGGCGTGCCGAAGCACGCTTTCGAGCAGCACACGGATCGAGAAGGGCAGCCGGTCGAGGTCGGTGACCCCGGCCGTCTGCAGGGCATCGAGTCGATAGATCGTCGCGTCCCCCTCCGACAGCGCGAGGGTCGCACGGGAGTCGAATGGATTTGTCATGGCAGGGAACTTAATCAGGTGTCGCCGTGGGGATGAGGGCGCTCGGGGCGAAAAGAACGCGGCCCCAACCAAGGCCGAAGCCTTTTGCGGTCGGGGCCGCTCGGCGAACATGGTTCGCCGTGTGACCGGTCAGACCTTATGAGCCCTTAGCCCGCGTCCGTGACTCCCACAAGGTCCCCGGATCTGTGACTCACAGCCTTGCCAGGTGCTCGACGAAGAATGCGAGCGGGCCTGCCGCCATGAGTCCAAGGAGGTCGACCACCACGCCAAGTGCGGACACGGGCCCCTCCTTGTCGAGGCGATGGTATACTAGCAAAGCCCCCTTGAAGGGTTCGTGAAAAACGGGTGAAACGGGAACGCCCGGCGGCGCGGACATCGTGCTATCTTCTGGCGAACTTCACCCTCGAAACGGACCCGTGCCAGCAATGCGACGCGACGCCGTCTCACCACAACTTGATGAACTTTGTATCAATACGCTGCGCACGCTGGCGATGGATGCCGTGCAGCGCGCGAACAGCGGTCACCCCGGTGCGCCGATGGGTATGGCGCCGATGGCGTATGTGCTGTGGTCGCGCCATCTGCGGCACAACCCCGCGAACCCGCAGTGGGCGGCACGTGACCGGTTCGTGCTTTCCGCAGGGCACGCGTCGATGTTGCTCTACGGGTTGCTGCACCTTACCGGGTACGATCTGACACTCGACGACCTCAAGGCGTTTCGTCAGTGGGGAAGCCGCACGCCGGGGCACCCCGAGCACGGGCTCACGCCAGGGGTGGAGACCACGACGGGGCCGCTCGGCCAGGGGCTCGGCACGGCCGTGGGCATGGCCATGGCGCAGGCGCACCTCGCGGCGGTCTACCATCGACCCGGGCACGACGTGCTGCAGCACTACACCTACGTGCTGGCGAGTGACGGCGATCTCATGGAGGGGATCTCGCACGAGTCGGCGTCGCTTGCGGGTCACCTGAAACTCGGGCGTCTCGTCGTGCTGTACGACGACAACCGTATTACCATCGACGGCGCGACGTCCCTGTCGTGGAGCGACGACGTCGCGCAGCGGTTCGGCGCGTATCAGTGGCAGGTCCTCACGGTGGAGGACGGCAACGACCTGGCGGCGATCGATGCGGCGCTGACCGACGCCAAGGCGGACGCGACACGACCCACGCTGATCCGGGTCCGCACGCACATCGGCTACGGCAGTCCCAACAAGCAGGACTCGGAAGCCTCACACGGTGCGCCCCTCGGCGAGGACGAGATCGCGCTCACGAAGGCGAACCTGCAGTGGCCGCACAGCGAGCCCTTCGCGGTGCCGGATGAGGCGCTGGCGGTGTGGCGGGACGCGCTCGCCCAGGGCGCGGCAGCAGAGGCGGAGTGGGACGAGCGCTTCGCGGGGTACGCGTCGGCGTTTCCGGCCGAGGCGACCGAGCTCGAGCGTCGGCTCGAAGGGCGGCTTCCGGACGGGTGGGAGGCGGCGCTGCCGGACCTCGCCGGGAGCGGCGGCATGGCGACCCGGCAGGCGTCGGGCAAGGTGGTGACGGCCCTCGCGACGGCCGTGCCGGACCTGCTCGGTGGTTCGGCGGACCTGTCGGGGTCCAACAACACGACGATGAAGGGGCAACCCAACGTCGAGCCGGACGCGCTCGGCGGGCGCAACGTGTTTTACGGCGTCCGAGAGCACGCGATGGGCGCCGCCATGAACGGCATGGCGCTGTACGGGGGGATCGTTCCCTTCGGCGGTACGTTTCTCGTGTTCTCCGACTACATGCGGCCCGCGATTCGTCTAGCGGCCTTGATGGAGCAGAAGGTGGTCTACGTGTTCACCCACGACTCGGTCGGTCTGGGTGAGGACGGCCCCACGCATCAGCCCGTCGAGATGCTCTCGGCGCTTCGCGCGATCCCCAACCTCCTGGTGATCCGTCCGTCCGACGCTCGGGAGACCGTCGAGGCGTGGCGCGTCGCCCTGCGGCACGAGGGTGGACCGGTGGCCCTGGTGTTGACGAGACAGAAGGTGCCCGACCTGCCGGAGGGCACCGCCTCGGTCGCGCACGGTGCGTACGTGGTGGCGGACGCCTCGAACGGTGCGCCGCGCGTGGTGATCGTTGGCTCGGGCAGCGAGACGTCCGTCGCCGTCGAGGCGCGGGAGATGCTCGAGCAGGATGGGGTGCCGGCGCGGGTCGTCAGCATGCCCAGTATGGAGCTCTTTGCGCAGCAGCCTGACGCGTACCGGGCATCCGTGCTGCCGCCGGGCGTCCCGCGCGTCGCCGTCGAGGCGGCGCATCCGCAGTCGTGGCACCGCTGGGTCGGCGACACCGGCGCGATCGTCGGGATCGATCGCTTCGGTGCATCGGCGCCTGCGTCCCGCGTCTTCGCGGAGTACGGCATCACGGCGGAAGCCGTGACGGCGCGCGTACGCGGGCTGCTCGATGGGTGAGACGACCATGGACGCGCTGACCGCCGAGCGTCTGGCCGCCCTGGCGGCCGATGACACCGTCGCGCGCATCTGGCGGCGGGACCCGTCCGTGTGGGGTGGGACCGACGAGACCCCCGAGCTGGCGGACCGGTTGGACTGGCTCACGAGTGCCGAGGTGATGCGGACCGAAGTGCGGCACATACGATCGGCCGCCGACGCCGTCCGTGACCGGTTCGACCGCGTCGTGCTCCTTGGCATGGGTGGCTCGAGCCTGGCGCCCACGGTGCTGCGCGACGGCCTCGCAGCACCCGCCGCGGTGCCCGGATTCCATATGCTCGACTCGACGCACCCGGACGCCGTGCGCGCCGTCGAAGACGGCGGCGGGCTCGACCGCACGGTCTTCGTCGTGGCGAGCAAGTCGGGCACGACGATCGAGACGGGATCGCTTGCCGAGTACTTCTGGGAGCGGACCGGCGGTGCGGGCGGGCAGTTCGTCGCGGTGACGGATCCCGGTACCCCGCTGGCCCGACTCGCGGAGGAGTTCGGGTTTCGCGACGTGTTCCTCAATCCGCCGGGGATCGGTGGTCGGTATTCCGCGCTCTCGCTCTTCGGGCTCGTGCCCGCGGCGCTGGCGGGCGTCGATCCCGAGCGCGTGCTGGACGGCGCCGACGCGATGATCGCCCGTTGCGGGGCGGACGTGCCCGCCGACGAGAACCCCGCCGCCGCATTGGGAGCGGCGATGGCGGAGGCTGCGAAGGCGGGTCGCGACAAGCTCGTGCTCGACGTCGCGGACGACCTCCGCTCGCTCGGGCTCTGGATCGAGCA
>JBDHIW010000266.1:0-2813 GCA_039587215.1 Gemmatimonadota bacterium
TGTCCGGCTTGACGACGCCCAGCGCCTCCGGACCCATGAGCACGCCGCCGATCAGCAGGAGCACGATCCCCGGCACGTTGATGCGCCGGGCGAAGACGGCCAGGAGCGTACCCACGCCGATCGCGGTGACCGCGGTCACGAGCATGTCGTGCCCCGCGGCATCGGCGGCGGCGACGAGCATCGGGATGTTGATGACCGGCGTCTCCATTCCCGCTCACCATCTTAACACGCCCGCGTCCGAGGCCCGGCGGCGGCGGTTCGGGGGGCCGATGACGTCGTCGGCGGATTCCGGATGCCTGTCGCCGCGATCCGACCCCTGGTCCCGTCCGTCGTTGGCCACCCACCTCCGCCACCGCAGCGGAGCGTCCGTCGTTGGCCACCCACCTTCTTGGCCACCCACCTTCGCCACCGCAGCGGAGCGTCCGTCGTTGGCCACCCACCTTCGCCACCGCAGCGGAGCGTCCGTCGTTGGCCACCCACCTTCGCCGCCGCAGCGGAGTGGCCATTGGCCACCCACCTCGGCCATCGGGTGTTCCGCCGATCGGTTGGGTCTCCCGGGGCCCTCGGTCTCCTCAGATCACCTCCGCCCTTCCGGGGGCGGACCGATCGCCGGCGGCGGCGCCTTCTTGAATGCGGGCGCCGCAATCCGACCCTGCCTGAGGCGGGAGCCGGAAGGTGGGTGGCCAAGATCTCCGCTGAGGCGGGAGCCGGAAGGTGGGTGGCCAAGATCTCCGGCCAAGATCTCCGGAAGGTGGGTGGCCAAGATCGCCCCATCCGACCCTGCCTGAGGCGGGAGCCGGAAGGTGGGTGGCCAAGATCTCCTCCCCGTCCTGCGCGGATCCGACGAACGGGCACTTCGTGAATCGGGTCACGCCCCGAGCCCGCGCGCGACGGCCCCGTCCCGGGTGGGGACGGGGCTGTCATGCATGGGGGTTGGGATCTTCTCGTGCGGAGACCGTCGGTGTCTCCGAAGGGTGTCTCCGAAGGCGTGGGGCCGCGACGACTCGCGGCCCCGCCGTCGCGCGTCAACCGGGCAACGGGCAGGGGCCCCAGTTCGTGATGACCACGACCAGGTCGTCGATGTCGATGGCCCCGTCGTGGTTCACGTCGGCCGGGCCGCCCGTGCCTCCGAACGCCAGGACCACCGCGACGACGTCGTCCACGTCCACCATGCCGTCCAGCGTTGCGTCCCCGGTGCACATCGTGCCAGCCGCTCCTCCGGCCGGGTGGGCCGTGTGCATGTGGAACGCGAATGCCGAGGCCTGCTCCATCGTGAGCGGCTGACCGATCTCCATGTGGCAGCCCATGCACGCGTAGTCGAGCGTGATGAACGTGCCGCCCGGGCTCTGATTCCAGTACGTCTTGCCGTCGACCTCGTAGGTGTTGTCCACGGCGAAGATCGGGTCATCCGTGATCTTGAAGATGTGGCCGCGGATGTCCCCGGTGTAGTCGTTGAACTTGACCGCGGACTTGCCCATGAACGGCATGTGGCAATCCTTGCAATCGAGGCTCTCCATGCCCGCCACCTGGTAGAAGCCGTTGTCCGTGTCGCCGGTGTGGCAGTCGGTGCAATGTGCGATGACCCCGCCGTCGTCGTAGACGGTGGACCGGTGCGGATTGTGGCAGGTGTTGCACGACAGGCTCGACGCGTGCGGCGAGTGGCTGAAGTCCTCGGACTGCTGGTGGTGACGCATGAAGCCGCCCGACCACGGCATGCGGAACTGCGCGTCGCGGAAGTGACATTCGGCGCACTCCTTGCCTCCTTCGGGCTTCACCTCGAGCGGCCGCTCCAGGTGATCGCCGCCCGGTCCGTGACACGCCTCGCAGCGGACGCCCTCTTCGGTCCACGTCCCCACCAGCCCCGGCAGGCCGAGCTGGTTGCCCTCGGGCTGGTATCCCGTCGTGTGGCACTTGCCGCAGTTGTACGGCTTGCCCACCTCGCCGGCGTGGTAGGGCACCCACTCCTCGGTGGCGAGGTTCCACTGCGTGGTTTCTTCCGAGGTGCCCGTGTAGATGAACCCGTCGTGATCGACGAAGCGGGCCTTCCAGAAGTAGTTGCCGATCACGTACTCGATGTCGGACCACTGGAGCTGCACGCCGTTGGCGACGGGAAGGGGCGGTGGATCGGTATGGGGCCACGTGTCCGGGTCGGGCTCCTGCCCGGCGGCGCGGAAGAGCTTGTACGGGTGCCCGGAATCGCGGTACGCGGCGAAGAAGCCTTCAGACGGCATGTTGGCGTGACACCCGCCGCACGACACGTCACCGACGTATGCCGCCGGCGGGAAGCCGTCCTGGGCGTACCGCCCGATGTCCGCCGCCTTCTGATCCGACTCGCCGGCGAGGATCCAGCTCGTCATCGTCGAGCCCGGCTGCCCGAAACGGACCTTGTGCAGGAACTCCCAGGGATTGCTCACCGCGATGTCCTCGACGTACTTCGGCGTCTCCGGGCTGCCGAAGTTGATCGCCGTTCCGTCGTCGCCGTGACACTGGGCGCAGTTGTAGTATCCGCCGGGGATCTTGTAGTTGTACCGGCCCTCGAGCTGGTCGCCGAGGAACTCGCTGCCGTCGATGTACGCGTCGGTGTCGATCACGTAGCCCTGGATGAAGTCCACCAGGCGGCAGATCTCCTCGTCGGTCAGCCCGGCATCGCCGAAGCCGTGCCCGTTCGGCGGCGTGTCGAGCTTGATGAGGTCGAACATCTCCTCCGAGGTGAGCATCGTCCCGAACACGCCCTTGATTCCCGTGAAGTGGGAGCCGGTGGCGTAGGCGCCGTCGACGCCCTTGTAGTCCCAGCCGTGACACTCCTTGCACCG
>JBDHIW010000267.1:0-2800 GCA_039587215.1 Gemmatimonadota bacterium
GGCCTGTGCAAGGCCGTGGCCGAGAGCCGCGACCTCGACGTGGACCTCTCGTCGTTCGCCGTCAGGGTCTCGCGCCGCGGCGATCGGTTCGCGGCGACGGTGGACATGGTCGATCCGTTCACAACGGGGGCGCCCCTGAAGCTCGAACTCGAGTTGTTCACCGCGGCGGGTCCGGACACGACGGACGTGTTCGCGCTGGTCGCGCCGAGCACGGCGGGGGCGGCGATGTGGGCGACGCTCCACGAGATCGCGTCGCAGTGGTGAAGTAAAGCCGACAAGCGGACAAGCTGACAGCCGACATTCGGAGGAGGCCGCTTCGCGACCGTTGCGCGATCAGCGAAGGCTGTGGCCCGCCCCGAATCGGTTCCACCCGCACGTCCGCTTCGCGGCCGACTCCGATAGTCAGCTTTCGGCATTCAGACTGTCAGCTATCCCTAAGGCGGCGGGAGGCCCGCGACGACGCCGGCCCCGGGCATCCGAGGGCAGGAGTTGCGCTACGTCCACTGGGTCGCACTGAGCCGTAGCACGTGGCGTTGCCATGACGAGCACGATTCCAAAGAGAGGTTGAGCGGCGTCCGCCACGTGCCGATGAACGTTCTCATCCGCGCCTCCGAACCCGGCCCGGCATGCTCAGGGGCATGCGGCGGGCAGAGTGCCCAAGTCAGTCATGGGAGAGAGCGCAATGCAGAGGCGGCACCCGCGACGCGGCCCCACTTCATTCGTCAATGGCCGGGAACACCGGTCCTCCGCCGTCCGCTTCCGGCTGGCGAAGGAGGGCAACATGCACCGATCCATCCTCTGCGCGACGCTCCCGGCACTGCTGACGACCACTGCCCTCGCCGGCGCCCCCGATCGGTTTCACGACCCGGTCCAGCTCACCGGCGCCGACCTGCCCTCGTTCTCCGGTCTGGCCCCCGACACCATCGTCGCCTTCCGCTACGACGGCCAGTGGCTGCAGATCCCGGTGCAGGTGGACGAGCGCACGATCATCGACTACGGCGGGGTCTACGGCCAGGGGCCCATCGGGATTCTGACCAGCGTCTACGCCGATCCTGACGCGTACACCGGCGCCGACCCCGACCCGACCTTCGACGAGGACGACGAGCTCGTCTTCATGGCGTTCGACACCGGCGCGCAGGCGCCCTGCGCGGTCGAGCCGCCGGCGGGCGTGATCCCGTCGACCGCGGTCGAGGTCACCATCACCGATCCGCTCGGCGGGCCCGTCACCTGGGCGTACCTGTTCGAGACCGACGGCTGGCTGTCGCCCGATGCCGGCCGGGACTACGTGGACTACGACTTCGGTCTCCTCGACGGCAAGTACATTCCCGACTACAACACGCTCAACGGACCGAATCCCGAGGACAGCGTGGCGTCCTCGCCGCACTACCGGGTGCATTTCTCCGACCGCTGGATCCGCGACGAGATGAATGTCTTCACCGGCGGCGCGAGCGGGGCGGAGATCCTCGACCGGCACAAGAACATGTTCGCCCCGGGCGTCTGCCATCGCACCGAGAACACCTTCAGCGCCGGCGAGGGCGCCTTCGTCACGAACCGCGACGGCCCGGTGCGGGCCATCCGGTCCTACATGGGCGCCAACAGCGGTCCGCTCACGCAGCGCGAGCACATCTTCTACGCGCAGCGGGAGGACGTGTCGACGTTCCTGCGCGTGCACGTGCTCACCGGCGTGGTGGACCTGTTCGACTACTCCCCGGACGCGGCCGGGATGACCTACCACAACGACCTGAACCTCGCGGGCGTCACCATCGACGGTGTTCCGGACGTGCTGACCGCGGGCGAGACCGCGTGGGAGATGGTCACTGGGGGGCAGGGGACGCTCGTCATGGCGCTGTGGATGGAGACCGACATCCCGGGCCTCGCGCCCACCTCTTATTACGGCGACGACACGACGCCGGGCCCGCGCCAGTGCACCGGGGACGGATTCGAGTACGGCACGAGCGGCTCCTGGATCGACCAGGCCATCCCCAACACCGACCCCCGGCTCGGCCAGCACTTCACGCACACGGGGCGGCGCGTGATCTACTACGAGGCGCCCGGGCAGTCGGTCGCCACCGCGTCCGCGCTGGCGGACGGCGCGAGGATGCCGCTGCAGGCGCACGCGGAGCCGTTCTCCGGCGGCGCGGCCGTGCTGTCCGACGACTTCGTCGCGGTGTTCGGGCGCCTGGAGAGCGGCACGCCCGAGGACCTGCACACCAGCGACGACTCCTACGTCGTCATCCGGCAGCGACCGGCCTTCTCGATGCTGCTGCCGCTCATCCGTCTCGACGTGCAGGGCGTGGCCTGTGCCGCGAGCGTCTCGTCGCTCACCGCGACGCTCGAGGCCGCGACCACCGCGCTGCCGACGCAGCCGCCACAGGTGCTGTCCCTGTTCGACTACGACGCCGGCCGGTGGGAGATCGTGGACCAGCGCACCGCGACCACGAACGACAGCGTGGTCGAGGTCACGATCGACACGAACCCCGGGCGCTTCATCGAGCCCGGCACGGATGCCCTGGATGTGCGCGTAGAGTGGTTCGACCCCGGCAACGTGTGGCCGGCGTGGGGCGTGCGGATCGACGAGGCGTCCTGGTGGACGGTGCCGTAGACCAGTCCCACTTCGGCGTTTCGGCTTTTCCTACGGCGTGACCGTCCAGATCGCCTGGTCCGTCCGCGCCATCCAGATCTCCGGCGGCAGCGCCATTGCAGGATCGAGCCACTCGATGCGCAACTGCACCGTGTGCGCTTCCGCGTCGATGAAGCGAGCGAGGTCGCCGGTGGGGGAGGCCTCGAGGAGCGAATCGTC
>JBDHIW010000268.1:0-2768 GCA_039587215.1 Gemmatimonadota bacterium
GAGCCAGCCCAGGGCCAGCGTTCCGCCCAGCGCCACACGTCCCGTGCCGATCCGGTCCGGTCGACCCGCAAGCCCGACCCGGCCGAGCAGCCCGACCCCACCGACCACGACGCCGCCTTCGACGCCGAGCACCCCTCGCGCGGGCAGGCCCTCGCGCCACTGCACTTCGACCGTCGACAGCAGCCGGAAGGCCTCCTGTGGGTCCGTGTAATTCATCGTGAAGCCGAGGCGCGTGTCGCGAGGGAGCACCACGGACGAGGTGTCCTGCCAGTTTCCGCTCACGTTCTGCACGGCGAATCCGAAGGCCATGATGTCGAAGATCGCGATCGCAACGCCAAGGTCGCCGCTCACGCCGTACGTCCTGGACACCGCGGTCTCCCGATGGACGTACTTGCCGCTCGCCCCGAGCGCAATGATGCCGAAGCGATACACGAGCGCCCCGACCGCGAGTCCGTCCCACGGACGCACCGCGCCATCGGTCGGGTCCGCACGCACCATGCGTCCCCCCAGTCCGACGTCGAACTGTCCCAGACGCCAGCCGAGCGCCGCACTGCCGAGCATGGCCCCGCCGGGCAGCGGACGGTACGCTCCCTCCGTGGCGATGTGGCGGATCGTCGCGAGCGCCGCCGGCGCGACGAAGACGGCGCCCGCGTCGCCGACCAGCGCGACCCCGGCCCCGTTGAGTCCGGCCGTGCGAGCACCGTACGCGCCCAACAGCACGTCCATCCCCGGCGTCTGCGCGTGGGCCACCGACGCGCCCGCGAGGAGCGCAAGCATGCCCCCGGCGAGGTACCTGCGGAGCCGCACTAGCGGAGCCGGTACACCGTGACCTGCGGGGCCAGCTGGACCGTCGGCCCGATTGGCTGCATCTGCAGCGTGAATCCGGCCGCGCCCGGCGCCTGCACCAACCGGTAGTACTCTCCGCTCCCGGAGCGCAGGGTCACCGTCGTCGTGAAGTCGCTGGGATTGGCGGGCGGGAGCGTGATCGGGAACGGCAACGGGAAACTCTCAGGCAGATCCTCGTACAGACCGCCGAACGTCCGACGGAAGCTCCACGACGTGTATTGCAAGCGCGCCGGTACCGTCGTGCTGTCCAAGTCCGACACGTAGTTCGCCGCCAGCCACTCGGCCAGGTGATTGGCGAACGTGCCGCCGGTCGCGCGCTCGATGTTGGTCGCGCCGACCTCCGCACTCTCCGAAAGCCTCCGCAAGACCGGTTCGCCGTACTGATCCGTGACCCACCGCATGAACAGCCACGCCGCCCCCCGCTCCTCGAGTCTGAGGAGGCCGGTGTCGGCGAGTAGCCGGTACTGCGTCGGATCCCGCAGATAGCCGTACGCATTGGCCACGTTCCCGATGAGGAACCGCGAGAAACCGACGGTGTCGCCCTGATCGAGCAACTGCCGGCCCCCGAGCTCCTCGGCCATGTGCGACATCGCCTCGTTGAGCCACAGCTGCTCGCGGCTTCCCGACCGCAGCAGCACGTGCTGGTTGTAGCTGATCATGTGCTGCAGCTCATGAATGAACGTGCTCGGCACCTTGCGGCGGACGAACTCGAGGGAGGTCTGACAACCGTCCGCTCCCGCCGGGTCGGGCGCAAGCGCGTAGAACACCTCTCCGTCGTTGGAGAACTTCGACCCGCGGAATGCCGGATCGAGGTCTGGGGGAAAGAAGAACCCGGTGATGATCGAGCGGCTGCATTCCGTACTCGGCGTGAGCCCGTTCACCTGGGGTGTGAGCAGGATGAGCGTCACGCCGTTGCGGTCGACGTCGGACTCGGCTCCGAAGGCCCGCGTGGCGACCTCGTAGAGATCCTCGTCGAACAGCCGGCCCAATTCCTCCGCGTCGGCGTTCGGTAGGCGGGCCGACGTCGCCGCGTCTTCGTAGATCACCGCATGTGTGCCGACGTAGCGCGCCTCGGCCGTGACCTCCGGGAACTCCTCCGGAGTCGAACACGTCACCGACGAACACACCTTGAACTTGCGTGTGTCGCCCACCTGCACCGACAGCACGGGCGTGAGCTCCGGCCCGGCATCCGCGGGCTGCGCGCCGCCAGCGACCTCCGCCTCGAGTTCCCGCAGCCAGTCGTGGAAGCGCACCGCAAACGGGAGCGACAGGGACCCGGCCGCCGCCGCGCGCGAGGGCGCGGGCGTCAGCCCCGTGCCTCCGAACGTGAAGTCACCGATCCGATCCGGGATCGGCGTCGCCGATTGGGGGAGCACGAGATACTCGGCCGTGTCGGTCGGCTGTGCCGGGAACGCGGCACAGTCTTCCACGCGGCCCGCCGGGACCGTCAGGTACTCGCCGACCGCAAGGTCGATCATGGCGCTGCCGCCCTCGAACGTGCCCGGGACAGGCGGAGTGGACCCCCCCCCCTGCGACGCGACGATCTGCACGGTGCCCGGCGCGAGGCACGCCGGCACGATCACCCCGAGCGCCTGCTTCGTGGCGCTGACGCCGACCACCTCGGCCTCCGTCGCGTCGAAGCGGACCGTCGTGCTATCAGAGAATCCCGACCCCTGCAGGGTGATGAACTGCCCGGCCGAGAACGTGGAGGGCGTGACGCTCGTGACCCGCACGGGTGCCGCCGCCAGAGCCAGCAGCCGGACGGTCTGCGACGGCGCCGCCACGAGCTCCGCCTGGACCTGGTACTCGCCTTCCGTCGGTCCCAACGTGAGCCACACCTGTGCCTCGCCCAAGCCGTCACTCACCGTCACGGTGTCCGAGAGGAGCGCCCCGGTCCCGGCGACGATCCGCCACCGGACCTC
>JBDHIW010000049.1:0-12666 GCA_039587215.1 Gemmatimonadota bacterium
TATCGCGATGTCCGTCGACGGCGATGAAGCCGACGCACAATCGGCACTGGGCGCGGCAGCACGGGCCATCACGCAGCTCGAGCGCCTCGATCCTTCCATCGCGGGTTGGCGCGAACTCCTCGAGGCGGCCGAGGCCAACCTCAGTGAACTTGCGCTGGCTGCCAGGGAGTATGCCTCCACGGTCGACGCCGATCCGGATCATCTGGTCGAGGTCGAACGGCGCCGGGACGTCCTGTACCGCTTGCGGCACAAGTACGGTGAGACCCTGACGGAAGTGCTGGAGACCGCCACGGAAGCGGCCGCCGAACTCGACCTGCTGGATACGGCCGATCACGATCTGGAGCGGCTGGCGGAGCGGCGGGAAGAGGCCGATGCGGCTCTCACGGCCGCCGCCGTGGAGCTGCGCCGTCTTCGGACGGCGGCGGCGGACGCGCTGGGCGATGCGGTGACCGCCCTGCTGCCGCGTCTGGGGATGCCCCACGGGCGGCTGACCGTCGCGGTGATGCCGCTCGAGGCGATCGGGGAGGCCGGCGGCGACGACATCGCGTTCGTCGTGCAGTTGAACCCGGGTATGGAGCCCCGCCCGCTCGCCCAAGTCGCGAGCGGAGGGGAGCTCTCGCGGGTCATGCTCGCGCTCAAGGTCGTGCTTGCGGATCACGACGCCGTGCCGACGCTCGTGTTCGACGAGGTCGACCAAGGCATTGGTGGTGAGGTGGCGGTGCAGGTTGCCGAGGCCTTGGCGGTCGTCGCACAGCACCGTCAGGTGCTGGTCATCACGCATCTGCCGCAGATCGCGGCCCGGGCGGCGCACCATCTGTCCATCGCGAAACGCGCGGCGGGTGGCGTGGCCACGAGCGACGTCCGGGTGCTGGACGGGGCCGACCGCACTGAGGAGATCGCCCGCATGCTCGGAGATGCGGACGGGGCGGTGGCGCTCGAGCACGCGGCGGCGCTCCTCAAGGAGGCGTCACCCGCCGGGGTCTGAGGTCTGTTAGGAGCCTGCGGGGTCCACGGATGCGGGCTGGGGCGCGGCGCCCCCGAACAATCGCCAGTACAGGCGCAGGAAGATGTTGACCGACGCGGTCTTGGGTGCCAACCCGCCGGAGCCCCGGAAGGCGCTGCGGTAGTCGATTCCCGCCTCGATCGGCAGTGAGAGGGTGCGCTGCGTACGGACCGACCGGTAATACACTCCCGCACCGAAACTCAGCGTGTACCAGTCCGTTCCGAGCGCCAGGTCGCTCGCCGTGACGGGGCCGCCGGCCTCGACCGGGACGTCGAACCCGCCGGGGAGTTCGTACCGATCCGCCGTCTTCGCAATGTACGACACCGATGCGTAGGCCGTGAACCCGTCACTCAGACGCAGTGACGGATAGAGTCCGAGCCGCAGGATGTCTCCGAGATTCCGCTGTACGCCGGTCTCCGCGGCGGCGGTGGCGACGGGCGCCGTGAACGGTGCCACGCGTACGACGGGGCGGTCGGCGAGCTGCATCACGTACGTGGCATCGAGCGCCACAGCGACTGTGCCCGGCTGCCAGACGGCCTCGAGGCGGAACTCTACGTCGGTCTGCCGGTCACCTGTGCCGAGGTCCGTGAGACGGTTGGGCGCGTCGCGCTGCCCGGTGGGGAGGCGGAGCGTCGTGCCAATCACGGTACGGAGCCGGTCGTTCTGGAACAGTCCGTAGCGCAGGCCGAGTTCCGCGTCGCCCAGGCGTTTGTTGAACGAGTGGAATCCAATCGGCTCGGCCCGGTATCCGTACACCGAGTCGCTCAGCATCGTCTGCACATCGTCGGCGTCGATGGCCGTCGTCGGTAACGGCAGCGACGTCGTGAGCCCGGCGCTGCCGAACGCCTGCAGGTCGGCCGACAAGGCCTGGAGCGCCGCAGTCATCGCCTGGCCCTCGGCCGACGAGGCGAGCGGGGCGAACGGCGGCAGGAGGTCGTCCGCGATGCCGACCGCACTCACGCCGCTCAGCGCGGTCACCTGCAGCGCCACCGCTCGAGCCCGCGCCACCAGTGCCGTGGCTTGGCTACAGACGGGGCCGCCCGGGCAGTCGTAGCCGCCGCTCGCGACCTGTGCCTCGATGGCGGCCGCGGCCGCCTCGAGTTCGGAGAGCAGCGCCTGGAAGTCCGCGATGGCCGCGGCCGACCCCGCGGCCGGCGCCGCCTGATTCCAGCCCAGCGTGCCGGTGGAGTCGACCTCGAGGAACGCCTGGGCCCGTGTCGTCACGAACGGCACCATGGCGGTGAATGTGAGTCGACTGGTGATCCCGAAGGCGAGACTGAGCGGGAACCGTCGCACATCCGCGTCCAGGGCCGTCCGGATGCCACCGGCATTCAGCGTGAGCCCCGAATCTCCCGTGATGCCCCAGAGGGCGCTGGACACCGGTCGCAGCGTCGGGAAGAGCCGGTCGCCCGCCGCCGAGTCGGACAAGAACGCGCCAAGCGGGCGCATCGTCCCTGACGCGTCGAACATCTCGCCGTACGAATCGTAGCGGGGTTCGAAGCCGATTCGCAGCGCACCCGCCGGCACGACCCACGCGTCCGGGTACTGCGCGGCCGCCTCGTGCGCCTTGCCGCCGATCCCCGCCACGACGAGCAGGAAGCACACGCGGGCGGACACGCTCAGGGGCGCACCCGCCGGACGCCGGACGGCCAGGGGAATCCGATCGCTTCTCACCGCGGGCAATCTAGTCGTCACCCGAGGTCCTACCAAGGCGGAGCGCCGTGGTCAGCGAGACGTGACGGCGCCCCGAAGAACGACGCCCACGGTCGTGTTGTACTGTGCGTCAATCACGTCGGCGAGCGCCTCCGCGATGATGATCTGTCCGGCGGCGCTGGGGTGAACGCCGTCGAGCGAGAGGATCGTTCCGAATGGGGCGTTCTGGTGCTGCGGATCGGCCGGGTCGAACGCCGGGAACGGTCGGATCTTGGTGGGATCCAGCACGAGCGTCTCCAGGAGCGCGTTCGGGTCCCAGAAGGCCCACCCGCGGTCCTGGGCCGCTGCGGCGATCGTGGCGTTGTACGCTTCCACGGTCGCAATGATGACGGCGTGCTCCGTGGGCGTGATCACTTCCGGTCCCGAGCAGTCGACCGTCGTTGCCGCGCCGCCGAGGGCGGCGCTCACCAAGGGTCCCGCCACGTCAAACGGGACGAGCGCGCCCGCCGAGTCGGCGGATCCGGCAATCGGCGCCTTGGCCAGGCAGTTGGGATCGACCGTCAGCGTCGGAATTGCCCCCGCCGCTGCGGCGAAGGCCGAGCCAGCGATGGCGTACGGAGCCAGCGTGGGCCGCACCACGCCGATGAGGACGCCGCCCTGCAGTGTGGGTATCGCGTTCAGACTGTCCATGAGTGCTGCGTACAGCGTGCCGAAGGCGGCGGGTGTGGCGATGCCGTCGGTGCCGGCATCGGCGGCGGACAGTGTACCCAGGATGTCGTTGTTGCCGATCCATACCGTCATGAACGTCGGCTCCGCTCGTCGGGCGGCCTCCACCTGAGTCTGCCCCCCGAGAATGAACGACGTCAGCGAATTCGGGCGCGAATCCGGCGCCAGATTCGTCGTCAGATCCAGGACGGCGGCGCCCGGAACCGCGACGTTGCTGAGAAACGGGGGCAGGTTGCCGTCACGAAAGGCGCACGCCACCGTCGAGAGTCGCGTCTGCGTGAAGACGTTCGTCAGTGGAGGCGGGCATCCCGGGGCGGTGAGCGCTGGGTAGTGGAACGTCTCACCGACCTGGAGTCCGAACGCCTCGGCGAGCCGCAGGGGGTAGGCGTTCCGCTGGGTGCTGTCGTTGATCCCGCCGGACTCGAAACCGGCCGTGAGGCTGTTCCCAAGCGCGACGTACCGCGTGAAGAGTGCGCCTCCGGAAGGCGCCGCGACTTTGAGAGCGGCGTCGTCACATCCCATGGCGACGACGAGCACGGCCGCCAGGGCGAACCGGCGCGCGCGCGCGGCGCGGCGTCTGGAGCGTTCGTCCGTCATTAGAAGAACCTCATGGTCAGCGTCGTGCCGATCTGATGGCCACCGAACGTGTACACGCCCGAGTTGATCTCATCGACGACCTGTTGCGGCGAGAGCCCCGGCGGCGGATCGACGACGCGTCCCCGCCGTTTGTCCTGCCGCACGTACTGGTAGCCGACGTCGATCGTGAATCGGTCGCTCATCCGCCACCCGAACCCTCCCGAGAACGCATTGCGGTCTCCTTCCGGGAGCAGCGGCGTCACGTGCTCGTCCGGTGAGGCTCCGGCGTGGCGCAGGTAGCCCGCGCGCACGGTCCAGCGAGGGCTCAGGGCCCAGTCGATCCCGGCCTTGAACGTGTGCACGTCCTCGTAGTTCCCGTCGACGACCAAGTCCGGCGTCGCGGCGTTGTCGAAGTCCACGGGGACCCGATCATACTCGCTCCAGTTCGTCCATCCCCACTCGGCGAGGACCCAGAGTGACGGGCGTACGCGTACGGCAATCCCTGCGCGGAGCTGGTCGGGCATGGCGATCGAGGCCTCGCCCGTCGAGTCCGCCAATTCGCGCCCCGGGAGGAACAGGCCCTGGGCCGCGAGTACGTCGTCCAGTGGCAGCGGCTGGTCGTCCGGCAGGAGCGGCTCGGCGAGAGAGATGGGGTTGCCCGGCGGGAGGATGATGCCGGTCTCCACGGGTTCGAAGTCGACCTTGCCGTCGTAGGTCACGCGGGTCCGGCTCAGGTATCGGGCGCCGATCCGAAACCAGTCGGCCGGCTGTAGGATGATCCCCACATGTGCCGTGAAGCGGGTACGGCCGCTTCCATCGAGCACGACGTTGGCGAAGTCGGTGCCGACCGGGATGCCAAGCTGACCGAACGTCGTGCCGGTCGCCGGA
Organism: Gemmatimonadota bacterium; assembly: GCA_039587215.1. Taxonomy (GTDB): domain Bacteria; phylum Gemmatimonadota; class Gemmatimonadetes; order Gemmatimonadales; family GWC2-71-9; genus CAMYLY01. The sequence continues at coordinate 4,847 of JBDHIW010000049.1, forward strand.
TCGAGGACGACGGGGGCGAGGTCGATCCGCTGCGTGAGCCGCACGGTGGACAGCACGGCGTCTACGCCGGCGCCGATCGTGATCACCGGGTGGGGGCGCACCGCGACCGTCGGTTGTACGTAAATCGACTGCAGGTAGTTGTCGTATCCGAGGTAACGTCCCTCGAACTCGACGGGCCACTCCGTCCCAAGTCCGTAGGGCACGAAAGCACCGATACCGAACGCCAACCGCTCCGACACGCCGTACGTGAGGTATGCATGCGGGACCGGGATCGGGCTGTTCTGGATGTCCGTGACGTTCTGCGTGACGTCGTCCGTGAAGTTCCCGCCCGCCACGACGACGTGCCCGCCAAGGCCGACCGTGAGTCCGCGGCGTCCGACGATGCCAGCCGGATTGAACCAGATTGCCGACCCGTCCGCGCACGGCAGGGCGATGCCTGTCCCTCCCCGAGCGGTCGCGCACATACCGTGCTCGCTGATCTGGAATCCTTGGGCGTGTGACGCTGCTGGGGCCGCGAGGGCTAGTACGGCGAGCGCAACGACGCCGCGAAGCGCGTTCATGAGCCGTTCCTGTCGTGGGTAGACGAGCGATGGTCGATTCGAGAGACGGTACGCCGGAACCCGATCCCCGTCAACGGCTCCGCAGGACCTCGCTGTCGTACGCATTCAGGATTTCGGACCGCCCGATGACGCCGAGGAGGCGACCGGCATCGCCGTCGGCCACGACCGGGATCTCGTGGCTGCCGCGCACGGCCAGCTTCTGCAGCGCGTCGTGCAGCGACGTGCCTGGCGTCACGGCTTCAAATTGCGGGCTGGCCAAGTCGCCCGCCAGCACGACCGCGGCGAACCGTTCGGAATCCGCGAGCACGGCCCGCAGGTCCTCGTGGGTGATCATCCCGAGCAGCGTCAGGTCGTCGTCGAGTACTGGAAACTCGATTTGCCGGCTGCCGCGCATCGCGTCGAGAATCTGCGGCACGGTCGCCGATTCGCTCACCACGGTGGGATTGGCATTGAACACGTCGGCGACCTGCATACGGGCAAGGACCGCCGTGTCGCGACCCGCATGGATCTCCTGACCGCGGCGCACCAGCCACTCGGAGTAGATCGAATGCGGATAGAGCCGACGGGCGGTGATGTAGGCGATGGCGCCGCAGAGCATGAGCGGCAGGACGAGCCCGTAGTCGCTCGTCATCTCGAACACGATCATGATCGCGGTGAGCGGGGCGTGGGTGCTGCCCGCCACGACGCCCGCCATGCCCACGACCGCGAATGCCTCGGGGATGATGTCGAGACCGAGAGCGCCGACGGCGAGGGACGCGACCCCGCCGCCGAGGGTCGCCCCGATGAAGAGTGCAGGGGTGAAGACGCCGCCCACGCGCGTGGCGGCCAGTGTCGCGGCGGTTGCGAGGATCTTGGCCAACGCCAGACCGAGCAGGAAGATGCCGGTACGCGCCCCGATCATGTCGATGGACAGGGACTCGTGGCCTCGCCCCCAGAGGTCTGCCTCGAAGAACATCCCCAGCAACCCGACCACGACCGCACCGGTGAGAACCTTGACCCAGTAGGCGGGGATACGGTCCAGGATGTCACCCAGCCCGTAGACCGTTCGCGTGTAGAGGACCGCGACGAAGCCGCTCAGCACGCCGAGGATGGCGTAAAGAATGAGCTCGCTGGGCGCACCCACGCCGTACTCCGTCGGGATCACGACCACCGGGGAGTCGCCGAACGCCGCCCGCGACACCGTGGCCGCAACGACGCTGGCCACGAGGATGGGGGGGAACGCGCTTACCCCAAAGCTGCCGATCACCTTCTCCAGGGAGAAGAAGACGCCCGCGATCGGTGCGTTGAAAGCGGCCGAAATGCCGGCGGCGGCGCCGCACGCCACCAGGAGCCGCAATCGCGACGGCCCCGACCGGAAGAAGCGACCGATCTTGGAGCCGAGTGCCGAGCCGGCGACCGCCACCGGTCCCTCCGCGCCGACCGCGCCGCCGGTGCCGATGGCAAGGGCGGTCGCCACGGTCTTCACTGCCACGGGCGCCGTCCGCACGACGCCTCCCTCCTTGGCCACGGCCAGCATGACGGCCGGGACGTTGTCTCCGTCCGAATCCGCCGCCAGTCGCTTCACGAGAAGCCGGCTCAGCGCCAGGCCGGCGACCACAACGCCGACGATGGCGAGACTGCCGATGCCTTCCAGTCGGCCGACGGCGTTGACCGAGCCGGATTGCACGATGTCGATCAGCCAGTAGAAGACGATGACCGCAAGGCCGACCGCGACACCGATGAGGAGGGCGAAGAGGAGGAGGAGGGTGTTCTCGTCGATCCCCAGGCGGGGCAGGAGCCCGACCAGGCGATCGGCAGCGGCCGACAGCCGGGCTTCCAGCGCTCGGCTGCGCGCTCGGACCCTGAGAACGTCTTCCATGGTGCCGCGGAAGATAAGACGAACACGCGCTTTCGGAGACCCGCGCAGCCCGGTGATGTGGCGCTAGGAGCGTCCCGCCGTGTCGGCTGGGGTGCGGGTTGGCGAACGGCGTGCGCGGACGACCTCGTCGCAGTCACCGGCGACGGGTTCGTCCCGCGCGGTGAGGAGCGCCTCGACCAGCCAGCGCTTGTAGACGTCGAACACGTCGACGCCGTAGACCGTGCCGCGGTGCACGCGGTGCATGTAGCAGACGGCGAGCAGATTCGACTCCCCACGGACGCGGTAGAGGACGCGGCTTCCGCGCGGGGCGGTGTAGGCGATGCCGCGGCAGGATCGATCGGGGCCGCCCGCCACGCGGCAGAGTCCTGGGCCCGGAAGCTCGCTCAGCGCGTATTCGAGCGTGACGGGCGAACCGCTGCGCGGCGTACCGGTCGTGGCACAGCCGGTCAACGCCAGCAGGAGACAGGTACGGGCGATCTGATGCACGGCGCCAGGCGGCGATGAACGTGGGGCGGTGGCGGGTTCCTGCATGTTCTCCACTACCCCCGAACGGCCGGGTTGAGTTCCCGGGCGTGTGGTATCCCTCCGTTACACCTACATTCCCTAGACCACGCCCGGGTGGTGAAATGGCAGACACAAGGGACTTAAAATCCCTTGCCGCTATAGCGGCGTGTGGGTTCGACTCCCACCCCGGGCATTACGAGACAACGACTTACGTCGTCTACGAGACATCGCTGGTGTGTGCTGCAGGTGGGGTAGGGTGGCTTAACGGTGGCTTAACTCCCTGATACGACTGCGCCAGCCCCGTCGCCAACTCGTCCTCGGCCACGATGTTGTACCGCTGGTACATCGAATCGGTCTTGTGGCCGACCAACCGTTTCGCCACCTCGCGGGAGACGCCGGTCCGGTCGTACCGCCGAACAGCCGACCGACGGCAGTCGTGGAGGCGTTTCGGGCGACCGTCCTGCCCCAAGACGCCGGTCTTCACACAGGCGGCGTTCCAGACCGCGTAGAAGCCTGAACGGGAGTCAGCACGGAAGGGCTGGCCCTGATCGTGGAAGACCCACGGGACAGGGGTGCCCAAGCTGGCCTCCGCTGAGTTGGTGGCGAGGCGGGCCGTCTGGATGGCGCGGGTGGCTTGGACCCGGATAGGGAGGGGGACTCGCGCCTTCGCTACCATCGTCCGGAGCTTGGCGAAGATGACGCGCCCCACCTGCCGGTCGAACGTGGCGGACGTGACCACACAGCGGCAGTGTGGCCGGGTGACGAGATACCACGCCAACAGCATGGCCGCCGCGTGGCTTTTCCCCGTCGCATGACCCGCCACCCACGCCACCCGATCATGGGCGGCAATGTCCCCCAACACGTCAGCCTGATAGGGCGGAATCTGCTCCGCGCCCAACACGCTTCTAGCGAATTTCACGGGGTCTTCAGCATACCGACCGAATCGTTCGTCCATTCCAGCTGGGACTTCTAGCTGGTCAGCGCGACGCTTCAGCTCGCGTGCGAAACGTTCAAGCTTGGACATGATCTATGACCCGCCTCTGTGTGTTGATCAGCATGTGCGTCCTTCCTGCGTGTGCTGATGGGTTCAGTCCCTCCACAGTGTCCGGTATCTACGAGTACCTCGATGTTCCATCGGTCACTTGGATTCAATTGGAAGCCACCGTGTATGACGGTCAAAATGCTCTTGCCGAGAAGACGTCATCCATCGATCTAGAGCGGTTTACACTCGCGGCTTCCGGAACATGGGCGTTCGATTTCGGACTGACGGAGACGACTAGGATATTCGTTGGCACCACGATGGTGGATTCCACCAAGAGCGATCTGATGGTTAGCCGTCCGCAATCAGGATCGTTCACACTCGTCCCACCTGACTCGATCCTGTTCATCGACGGGGAAGGCCAGTCGGACCCGTTCGGCGGCACCATTGTCCCTCCGCACCTCGAAATCGAGGGTAGAGTCTTCACCCGTCAGTAACCCCGTCGCCCATTCCACCGACAGCCGCTGACGCTTGATCTGCTGTTCGATATTGGTTTCAAGCTTGGACATGATCTATGCACCGCTCCCGTGTTTATGCCGTCGCCTTCGGTCTGTTGGTCTGTACGCTGACAGGTTGCGCCGCACGGCAGTCGGGCTCCCTCACTCAAGAGCAAACACCGCCCTGCTCCCGCCAATGGAGCCCGGAGTGTTGGGCTGGCGTCGTACAGGGCATGACGAAGCACCAAGTTCAGACATTGCTCGGCAGGCCAGATCGCAAGTCACTGACCGGCAGTAGCGAACTCTGGATTTACGACGGCAAGTACGTCGTCTGGTTTGACGAGTCCGGTCAGGTCTCAGGGACGACGGAGCGCTAGGACTCACGCTACTCCCAAACGGCGCTGCTTCATCTGCGCTTCGATGTCGTCCAGCCGCTCCCGTAGCTCACCGGCCACCTGCTCCGTGATCGTGGCTTCGTGCGTCTTCACCCAGACCTCCACACAGCGCACCAGCCCGCTCAGAACGGCTCCCGGTAACAATCCCGCTGCGCCCCACAGTCCGATATGCCTCAACCACCGTTGGGCGTCCTGAAGCGATTCTAGCGGTCCCAGCGTGGTCTCAGCGCGGTCCAGCGTGAGGCGTTGGTTGCGGCGGGTTCGGCCTGACCGTCGGCCCATCGCTGCGGCTGTCTCACGATCTAGTGCCATGGCGTTCCTCCCTCCGCGTAGGACGGTTCTTCGGTGGTTCGGTGCCCGTTCACGTTGTTAGCCACCTTTTGACCCCCGCACCCTGAGAGTGCCCACCAACACTGGGGTCTGAGGTGTGGTCGGGACTGCCAATCCCTTGGAGATGCATCGCCAACAGCATACCCGCGGGGAACGTGGGGGCACTGAAGCATGCGGTGGCGGGCGCATTGCCGGGCTCCAAGGTCGGGTCCACCATGGGGAGCTTGCGGTGGCGTGCGTCCGCCCCAACGGTAGGTTAGGCGCGGGCGCGGTTCTTTCCCGTGCGGCAGCCCTGTGCCGCCAGTCCTGCGCCTATCCCCTCCCTGGAGGTACATCCCATGCGCAAGCCCACCACCATTTTCGGATTGGCCGTTGTAGCGCTCTGCCTTTGGAGCACCCCGGCCAATACCCAGGAGGCCCCCGACGGCTACTACGTGGTGATGACCACGTTCACGGTACCGTTGGGTCCTGACCGTGGAATGGTCATGGATCATATCGAATCCGTGATGATGCGAGATGCGAAGGCCAACCCGAACGTGAAGCAGGCGTACGTGGCCATGCACAATTACGGAAGCAACTCGGGCGATATCCTGATCGTGAATGTGTATGAGACGTGGGAGGCCATCTCCGCGCCGTGTGGCGACCCATGCAGGGAGTGGCGAGAGGCCAATCAGGTGGAACGAGGAAGCGAGGAGTGGAATGAGCGGCGTGAGCGCACACAGACCTTCATGAAGTACTACGGCAGTCACCAGGACGAGATCTACTGGGCTCCGGCGGAACTGATGAAGTAGCCCACCGCCTTGTGTCAGTGCGCTGGGCGGTCGGGACTGACCGTGCACGAAGCTGTGCACGTTCGCCCTCGTGCAGCGTACGAACGCCAGCGCCCCGCAGTGCCCGCTTCTCAGGGCGGGTTTCTGCGGGGTGCGAGCGGTGGCTAAAGGGTGGCTTAACTCAGCAGGAACCCACCAGAATCTACCGGAGTGATGACTCGTCCAAGTCGTCCGAAACCGCATGTCGTGACTGCGGTTCAGTCCGGTGGAGCAGGGTAGGGTAGGGTACCGGGGCGGAGTCGTTCCGCTACTTAAAATCCCTTGCCGCTATAGCGGCGTGTGGGTTCGACTCCCACCCCGGGCATCCCGAATCGCTCGCGCGGGGAGCGATGCGCGGCGCGGCACCCGCACGGTGCGGAGACTAGCGGCCCCAGGTCGCCACCGCCAAGTTCGGGGCATGTCGCGCAATCTGAAGCCAGGAGATTGGGACCCGCTTTGGCGGCTGAAACGTCGAAGCGGCCGCCGCGTCGTGCCCGGTGCGATTATCGCGACGCTCGCTGCGGCGTTCTTTCTCGTTCGGTTTGTGAAGGATGGTGGGATCTTGTGGCTGCCGGCGACCGTGCTCGGGGGCATTGCCGCCGACAATTGGCTTCGAGTCTTCCGGAGGTAGCAGCCGAGCCGGTGTCAGGTGGTACCGGTTACAGGGTGTCCCCGTCCGTGACACCTTCGGATGGACGTAGTACTGCGATGCCTATGTGGTGGCTGGATGGCCTGCCTAAGTAGGAACCCGAGGGAATCCACTGCACTCAGGAGGTGCCTGGACTCCCGATCGCCGGGTGTCCGATCACTTGGCGGCGTCGCTCTTCCGTTCGGAACCATCGATGCCGTTAGCGCGTCCTGAACCGAGGCGCGGTCGCTCGCCGCCCCCCCCGGCGGGCAGCGAGCACGGGACGCCGGAGCAGCGCGGCCGCGCTCAGTACTCCAGCCCGAACCCGAACGGAAACAGCGGGTCGTAGTCGGCATCGCCAACGTTCATCGGAAGCTGGTCGATCGAGCGCGGCCACGTGAACGAGAGCTTCCCAGTCGGCGGGTAGTCACCGAATAAGACGTCCGCGACACCCGCTCCCTCCGTGCCCGGCAGCCATGCGGCGACGAAGGCGTTCGCCATGTCGATGACGTCGTTGACGAGCATCGGCCGGCCGGAGACGAAGACGACAACGACGGGCAGGCCCGCGTCCCGCATCCGCTGGACGATGGCGGTCTGGTCCGGTTCGAGCGTCAGCTCGAGATCGTCACCGACTCCCTCGGAGTAGGGTCGTTCGCCGATGACGACGACACCGACGTCCGCCCCCGCGGCGTCGGCCCCGTCCTCGGTGAATGTGACGTCGGTCGTAGGACCGGCGGCCTGCCGGATCGCGTCAAGGATCGTCGTGCCGCCCGGCATGTCGTTGTTGTCGCGGCCCTGCCAGTCGATCGTCCACCCGCCGCTCTGCCGGCCGATGTTGTCGGCCGCGGGCCCGGCAACGTGGATGCGCGCGGCATCCCGAGCCAATGGCAGGACGTCACCGTCGTTCTTGAGGAGCACCAACGACTTGCGCACCGCGTCGCGCGCGACCTCGCGGTGCTCAGGCGCGCCCACGTTCTCGATCCCCGAGAGGTCAGCCAGGTGGGAACGCCCGTCGTCCAGGAGTCCCATCGCGGCCTTGACCCGCAGGATGCGCCGCACGGCGTCGTCGATCCGCGACTCGGGCACCACCCCCTCCTCGACCAGCTCGGTCAGAAGCTGGATGAACTCGCGGTACTCGCCGGGAATCATCGCCATATCCATGCCGGCGTTGATCGACTTCGCGATGGCGGTCTTGAAGTCGTCGTCGAGTTCCTGGATCGCGGTGAAGTCGGAGATGAGAAAGCCCTCGAATCCCAGCTC
>JBDHIW010000050.1:0-12657 GCA_039587215.1 Gemmatimonadota bacterium
CGCGCCAATGCGGAAGACCTCTTCCCGCCGGCCGAGCGTACCTTCGACCGTGTCATATATAAGGAGGGAGATCAGTGGGTCGTCGCCCCGCGGTTTCGGGACCACTATCGGGTCCGCGAGATCCCCGAGCACGGCATCGTCGCCCGCGTGCAGCGGGGGGAGCGAGACCAGCTTCTCCTTAATGACGGGACAGGCCGGTTCGAAGAGGCGTCCTGGACGGACGGGCGGTTCCTGGACGAGGACGGGCGTCCGCTCGCCGAGGCGCCGGACGCTTTCGGCCTGTCTGCCCGGTTCTATGACGTCGACCAGGACGGCGACCCGGACCTGTACGTCTGCAACGACTTCGAGGATCCCGACGCCTTCTGGATCAATGACGGCACGGGGCGGTTTCAGGCCGTCCCCCGCCTCGCCGTGCGCGCGACGAGCAACGCGGCCATGGCCGTGGACTTCGCGGACGTCGACCGGGACGGTTCAGTCGACTTCTTCCTCGCGGACATGCGGAGCCGCAGCAGGGACGGGCTCCTGCGGCGAATGCCGTCCCACACGGCCCTGCCAACCGAGCCCGGCCGGGTCGACGACCGGCCGCAGCGTCAGCGAAACACGCTGTTCCTGAACCGCGGCGACGGCACGTTTTCCCAGATCGCCGAGTTCGCGGGCGTGGACGCGTCGGACTGGACATGGTCCGCGATGCTCCTGGACGTGGACCTGGACGGCTACGAGGATCTCCTGGCCGCCAACGGGCACGTCTACGACGTGCAGGATGCCGATCTCGACATGCGCGTGCGCAGTATGCAGCTCGGTGACTGGCGCCGCGTCACGCTCCTCTACCCACTCCTCGAGCAGCGCAATGTCGTGTTCCGCAACAACGGCGACAGCACCTTCGCCCCCATGGACGATTGGGGATTCGGCGCTACCGCAGACATCTCGCACGGCATGGCCGCCGGCGATCTCGACGGCGACGGGGACCCGGACGTCGTCGTGAACCGGTTGGACCGCCCCGCGGGTGTCTATCGCAACGACGCGCGAGCGGGGCGCGTCGCCGTGCGGCTGCTGGGGCGCGGCGGCAACCGAGCCGGCATCGGAGCCCGCGTGCGCCTGCTCGGGGGTGCCGTACCGATGCAGGAGCGGGAGATCACGTCGGGCGGTCTGTACCTCTCGGGAAGCACGGCGACCACGGCGTTCGCCGCGGGACGTGCCACGACGGGCCTTGTCCTGGAGGTCGACTGGCCGTCGGGTGCACGGTCCGTGGTGCGTGACGTCGTGGCCAACCGGCGCTATGAGATCTCGGAGCCTGCCGCAGCCGACGCGCGTCCGCCCGAGCGTGGTGCAGCGGACGCTCCGCTGTTCGCCGATGCGACATCGCCGATTGGACACCGGCACGTCGACCCGAATTTCGACGACTTCGGCCGGCAGGGTCTCCTGCCCACGGAGATGAGCCGATTGGGTCCGGGACTCGCCTGGCTGGACGCCGACGACGACGGCGACCCCGATCTCGTGGTGGGAGCGGGCCGCGGCGGGCGGGTCACCCTCCTGCGAAACGACGCCGGACGGTTTCGACCCGTGCCGCTTTCTCCGCCTTCGGCGGACGACGTCACGGCTGTGGTGCCGCTGACCGGACCCGACGGCGTCTCCTGGCTCGCCACGGGACTGGCCAACTACGAGGACCCGGCACCGTCTCGGGCCGCTGCGACCCTCGTCCGGCTGGGGACGACCGGTCCGGCCAGCCGGACGTTGCCGGCACTCGAGGGATCGCCCGGACCGCTGGCGGTGGCCGACGTGGACGGCGACGGGGACCTCGATCTCTTCGTCGGGGCGCGCCTCATCCCAAGCCGTTTCCCCGAAGCCGGTCGCTCCGTCGTGCTGCTCCAGGACCCGGACGGTTTCCGTCCCAATCCCGCGACGCTGCCTGACTCCGGACACCTGGGTAGCGTCTCGGACGCGGTCTTTGCGGACCTCGACGGCGACGGCGACCCGGACATGGCCCTGGCGGTCGACTTCGGCCCGGTGCGCGTGCTCGTGAACGAGGCCGGTACGCTGCGCCCGGCGCCTGACGAGTGGGACGTTCCCGCGGACCGAGGTCGGTGGAACGGCATCGCGACCGGAGACTTCGACGGCAACGGGCGGACCGACCTGGTCGTGACCTCCTGGGGCCGCAACCTCCAGGCTCCGGTTCCGTCGCCGGCGACGCCGCTGCACGTATTCACCGGAGACTTCGACGGCGACGGCACCGTCGATCTGCTCGACGCGGTCACCGAGGACGGGCGCTTCGTGCCCGTCACGCCCCTGCAGCGTCTCCGGACGGTCGCGCCCGGCATCGCGCGCCGCGTAGAGAGCTTCGAGGACTATGCCGGAGCCACCATGGACGACCTCCTCGGGACGTGGGACGAATCGCAGGTGCGCACCCTGACCGCGAGCGAACATGTCGTCCTGCTCAATTACGAAGAGGGGTTCGAGCGGCGTCCGCTCCCTTCGGGGGCGCAGATCGCGCCGGCGTTCGGCATCGCCGTCGGGGATCTGGACGCGGACGGCACCGAGGACCTGGTCCTGGCGCAGAACTTCTTCGGAACGCCCCCCGACGTGCCCCGGCACGACGCCGGACGCGGCCTGGTGCTACTCGGCCGCGGGGACGGCAGCTTCACGCCCCTCAACGGGCAACGATCCGGGGTCGCGGTGTACGGAGAGCAGCGCGGCGCGGCACTGGCGGACTACGACGGGGACGGCCGCGTGGACCTCGCCGTCGCGCAACGCGGGACCGTGGTCGCGCTGTTTCGGAACCAGGCTCCGCGTTCTGGGGTCGCCGTGACCCTCCGAGGCCCGCCGGCGAACCCCTGGGCCATCGGCGCCGCGGTGCGGCTGGTGACCCCCGACGGGCGCGGGCCCGTGCGCGAGGTACGGGCAGGCGGGGGCTACTGGTCCACGCCTGGACAGACACAGATTCTGGCCCCGCGGGACCGCGCCACGGCGGTGTGGGTGCGGTGGCCCGACGGTGTCGAGGACACGACGACAATCGACTCGACGACTGGAGCCGTCGTGCTCCGCCACCCGGACGTCCGGGAGTGAGACGAGGATGACACGGACCCTTGGCAGGCAACCGACACAGTTGGCGGAGGCGCTTCGGACGGCCGTCGTACTGACGGCCACGGCGGTGACGGCCTGCGGTGGACCTGCCGAGCGCGTGTGGAACGAGGAGGCGGACCACCGGTGGGCCGAGCTCGACGTCCCGCGTCGAGGCCAATCGGGTTTCCGGCAGCTCGATCCCGGGCGCACCGGCGTCACCTTCGCCAACGGCGTCACCGAAGAGCAGATCATGCAGAACGAGCACGTCCTCAACGGGTCGGGGGTGGCCCTGGGGGACGTCGACGGTGACGGCACGGTCGACCTCTACTTCGCCAAGCTCGACGGACCGAATGAGCTCTATCGCAACACCGGTCGCCTGCGGTTCGAACGGGTTGCGGACGCGGGCGGTGCCGCCGCCGACGACCGGCTGTCCACGGGGGCCGCCTTCGCGGATGCCGATGGGGACGGCGATCTCGACCTGTTCGTCACGTCCATGGGCGGCCCGCACAGCTACTACGAGAACGACGGCACCGGCCGCTTCACCGATCGAACCGAAACGTCCGGACTGCTCGCCGGCTACTACGGGACCACGATGGCGTTCGCAGACGTCGATGCCGACGGGGATCTGGACCTTTACGTCGCGAACAACAAGGTCCGGACGATTCGAGACAGCCTGCCTCCGAACGAGATCGAGTTCGACCGCGTCGTCATGGAGCAGCCCGACGGCAGCGTCACCCTCCGGCCCGGGTTCGAGCAGCACTATGCCCTGCAGCGCAGCGGCAACGTCGTGATGCGCCAGGAGCGCGCGGAACCGGACGTCCTGTACCTCAACGACGGACAGGGTCGCTTCGCGCCCGTCGACCCGTTGGGCGGACGGTTCCTCGACGAGTCCGGCGAACCGATCACGGAGGTCCCCGTCGATTGGGGGCTCAGCGCCCGCTTCTTCGACATGGACGGTGACGGCGACGCCGACCTGTACGTCTGCAATGACTTCGAGAGCCCGGATCACGTGTGGGTCAACGACGGTACCGGGCATTTTCACTGGCTCCCGACCCGGGCGCTCCGCACGATCAGCAACGCCAACATGGCGATCGACGTGGGTGACCTGGATCGCGACGGTCACACCGACATCGTCACCGTGGACATGCTCGACGTGAGCAGTGGCAAGCAGCGCACGCAGACGCCCGCCAGCGTCGTCATGCTCCCGACCATGGGAGAGCCGACCGAGCGGCAGCAGTTGCCGCGCAACGCGTTGCTCCTCAACCGTGGTGACGGCTCGTTTGCGGAGGTCGGACTGTACGCCGGGCTCGAGGCGTCCGGGTGGACCTGGTCGGTGATCCTACTGGACGTAGACCTCGACGGGTACGAAGACGTGCTGACGGGCAACGGACACGAGCACGACTTCCTCGATACGGACACGCGGAATCGCATCCGTCGCCTGCCCACCGATCGCGACTGGCGTCGCCTGCGGTTCCTGTACCCACCCCTCCACCTCCCGAACGTCGCGTACCGCAACGACGGCGATTCGACGTTCACGGTGCAGGCGGACGGTTGGGGACTCGGCGTCGAGGCCGACGTGGCGCACGGGATGGGCACCGCCGACCTGGATGGAGACGGCGACCTGGACGTCGTCGCCAACCGGCTCGGCGCGCCGGCCGGGGTCTACGAGAACGTGTCGGCGGAGGCCCGCGTCCTGGTGCGCCTCCGCGGATCGAACGGGAACCGCGGCGCGGTCGGCGCCGTCATCCACGTCCGTGCGGCGGGACTCCCTCTGCAAAGCAAGGAAGTGACGCTCGGTGGCCCGTACGTATCGACGTCGGACCTCGCGTTCGCGTTCGCTGCCGGACGGGCGGACTCACTCGATATCGCCGTCCGATGGACCGACGGCACCTGGAGCGCGGTACCGGCGGTGGCGAACAGGGCGTACGAGATCCGGAACACCGGAAGCACGCCGGACGCGCCGACCTGGCTTGCCGAGCCGCCTGCCGACGAGCCCTGGTTCGTCCGCGACGACGCCGTTCGCCACACGCATACAGAGGCCGAGTACGACGACTTTCGCCGACAGCCGCTCCTGCCCTACAAGCTGAGTCGCGGAGGACCGGCGGTGGCCTGGAGTGATCTGGATCGTGACGGCGACGACGACCTGGTGTTGGGGACCGGCGCTGGAGGGCAGATCGCGCTCTTTCGAAACGATGCGGGCCGCCTCGTGCCCGTGCGCGTCGCCATGCCGCCCGCGCCGCTCGACCTCACGACGATCGTCCCGATCCCCGGGGCGCGTGGAACGGCATCCCTGCTCATCGGCCAGATGAACTACGAGGCCGTGAGCCCGGACGCGTCCGTAACCGCCGCGTCGGTGATCCGCATCGACATTGACCTGGGCCAGTGGCGTGCAGGACGTGTGCGGCTGACCCCGACACCGGTCGTTCCGGGCGCGCCGGACGCGACCGGGCCCCTCGCCGCGGGCGACGTCGACGGCGACGGGGATCTCGACCTCTTCGTGGGCGCCCGGACGCTGCCGGCGCGGTACCCGCTCGCGGCGACGTCCCGGATCGTGATCAACGATGGGGGGACGTGGCGGGTCGACGAGGCGAACGCGGACGTCCTCTCGGGCGTAGGGCTCGTCAACGGTGCCGTGATGAGCGACGTCGACGGGGACGCCGACCTCGACCTCGTGATCGCGCGCGAGTGGGGGCCGGTCACGGTCCTACGGAACGACGGCGGACGCTTCACCGACGCCACGACGTCACTGGGGCTCGCGGAGCACACGGGACTGTGGAACGGGGTCGCGACAGGAGACGTAAACGGCGATGGCCGCCTGGATATCGTTGCAACGAATTGGGGCCTCAACACGCGGTGGCGTGCGAGTCCGGAGCGGCCCCTCGAGGTCGTGTTCGACGACTTCGACGGCAATGGCGTGTTCGATCTCGTCCTGGCACAGTTCGATTCGCGCGTCGGGGCACTCGTCCCGCTGCCCGGACTCAACCGGCTCTCGCGGACGATCGGATACGTCAACCAGCTGTACACCCAATTGAGCGACTATGCGAACGCGACGCTCGCGGACGTCCTGGGCCCCCCGCTCCGAACCGCCGGGCGTCTGCAGGTACGTACGCTCGCGCACACCGTGTTCCTGAGTGACGGAGAGCGGTTCACCGCCCGGCCGTTGCCGATGGAGTCCCAGCTTGCCCCGGCGTTTCACGTCGGGGTCGCAGACGTCGACGGTGACGGGAACGAGGACGTGTTCACGACGCAGAACTTCTATCCGACCGAAGAGGGCACGCAGCGCTATCACGCGGGCCGCGCCATGTGGCTGCGCGGCGACGGAAACGGTGGACTCGTGGCGGTTCCGGGTCGCGAGTCCGGCATTGACGCTGACGGCGACCAGCGGGGCGCTGCTTTCGCGGACATCGACCGCGACGGACGGCTCGACCTCGCGATCGGGCAGAACGCATACGGGACCGTCGTCGTGCGAAACGTGGGCACGACGCCGAGCCTCCGGGTGCGCCTCGAGGGTCCCGCCGACAATCCCCACGCCGTGGGCGCGCAAGTCAGGATCGTCTATGCCGACGGGGAGGGGCCGCTCCGGGAGGTCCAAGCCGGAAGCGGCTACTGGAGCTCCAACAGCCCGACCCAGCTGCTCGGGCTCCGGGCGTCGCCCGTGGAGGTTCACGTCCGCTGGCCCGACGGCACGACGGACACGGCCCCCGTGCGGGACGGTGACCGGGAAGTCCGGGTGCGCTGGGCGCGCTGACCCGGCCCCCCCAAGGTCAGCGGGAAATCACCCGCGTGTTGTACGTCCGCCGGTAGGCTTCCACGCCCGATCCGCTGGGCACCGCCACATTCGCGCCGTAGGGATAAACCGGCATCGCGTGGAACGGGAGCGGCTCCACCGTGCTGCCCGTCGCCGTGTTGAGGTCGGCGTCCTTGATCCAGCCGTCGCTGTAGAGCAGGAAGTCGCGCACCCAGCCCTCCGGCAACGGAGGGGCGGTCGCGGCAAACGAGACGGTCATCTCGTCGCCGGGCGCCATGATCACGTAGCGGTCGTCCGACGCTCCCACGAGCGGGCTCACGTCACCGAACCTGGTGAAGGCGCCTTCGATCGTCTGCCACGGATTCTCGGTCGACACGTCCTCGTAGTCGAACCAGTGCGGCCCGTACCGGCCGCCCTTGCGGTATTCTCGAGAAAATCCGCGGAAGTGGAGATCGGCCGACGCGGGCTCGAGCACCGTCGTGCGCACGACACGGCGGGGATCGTCGATCGCGAGGAACGCCTCGTCCCAGTAGATCTCCATCGTCGTGCGGATCCGGACGCGCCGGTCGGCGGAGAGGAACTTGCCGCGCAGGTCGGCGATGACCGTCTTGTCCTTCCCGGACGGGAACCCCAGGTCTTCGATCACCGTCTGCCAGCGTCCCTGCGCGTCCAGCACCTGGAGATACGGCGCCACCGACTGCTCGGCCGTGTTCTGCGCGAGCGCCACGTTGATGCTCGCGTCCGTGGGGAAGATCCACCCTCGGAGGAAGAGCCGGAGCGAGGCATCGTCCGGCACGTCGCCGAAGTCCAGCACCAGGTCGTGCAGTTCCGTGAGTCCCTGGTATCGGCCCGGCGTGAACCCGCCGACATAGCGGTCGTCCTTCGCGAGCAGCGTCTCCCGATGATCGACCCCGCGATCGTCGATGGCGCTCACCGGCGAGCGGCGCTCCGCCACCTGTTCGATGTCGAGCGACGCCGGCCCCGGCGGCACGAACTTCTCGTTGACGAATACGTCGATGTCGGCCGGATGGTCGACCGCCACCAAACGGACGTCGTCGATGTACGCGACCTCCCACAGTTCCTCGGTGAGCTGGATGTCGTAGCGGCCGTCCCGCTCGACCAGCGCCCCGCGCGGGATGCGGAGATACTCCATCGAAGCCTGCGGCGGGGCGTACGTGCCGCCCTGCGCGGTCATGATGCCGAGCGGCATGCCCAGGGCGCTCCGCCACATCACGTCGGTGACGAAGCGGAAGCGCTCGCCGTCCCACGTGTAGAGGAAGGCGCAGGATCCCTTGAGGATCTGCGTCTCCACCAGATCCTGATCGCTGCCCGGATAGAACAAGTTCTGCGGCACACCGTTGGTCCAGAGGATTCGCAGCACGTCGGCCTTCAGGCGCTGCCCCAGCCCGAAGTGCGTCACCGGACTCGTCACGACCCGCACCTGGTACAGCGCCCCCGCCCGCATTTCGAGCTTGGCCCCGATGCCGAAGTGGTTGTTCTTGCCGCTGCCGATGCCGAGCCCCACGAGCTGCACCTTCACGAACCGGTTTGCGTCGCCGCCGTCGTTCCGCAGCAGGCGCACACCGTCCGCCCCGGCGAGCAGAACATCGAGGTCGCCGTCACCGCCGTAGTCGAACGCGGCCGCGGTCGCCGCCGCCGGGACACCGTTCGGAAGCATACCCGCCATGTCGTCGAACCGTCCCGGGGCGCCGTTGCGGAACAGCAGGAGGCCCGCACCGTCGGAACGCGCGACCAGCAGATCGAGCCAGCCGTCGTTGTCGAAGTCCAAGAACTCCGCGTGCGATACCGCGACGCCCGCCAATCCGGCCAGCATCGCCGCCGGGCGGGTATCCGGCGCCAACCTCCCTGTGCCGTCGTTGCGGAACAGCACGGAGCCGCCCCCCGCTCCGGTTCCGACGAACACGTCGAGGAACCCGTCGCTGTCGAAGTCGCCCACTGCCACGGCAGTTGCGTCCTCCACGTTGGTGAGGCCGCGCGCATCGCCGACCTCCTCGAAGCGACCACCGCGGAGGTTGTCGAACAGACGGACCTGCGATCCGGTAGCGACCACGACATCGATGTCGTCGTCGCCGTCGAAGTCGCCGAACGCCGCATCCCGCACGTCGTCCGCCACGAGACCCCACTGGGAGCTCAGTTCCGCGAAGGTCCCGTCCAGGTTGTTCCGGTACAGCCGGCTGCGGCCGTCCACGCCCACCAGCAGGTCGAGATCTCCGTCGTGATCCCCGTCGACGAAGAGGGGCGCGGTCGCAAGACCGTCACCGAGTCCGGCCGCCCGCGTGATGTCCGCGAACCGTCCGTCCCCTTGATTCCGGTAGAGCTGTGACGGCGCCCCCGCGACATACAGATCGAGCTGTCCGTCGTTGTCGTCGTCGGCGAACACGGCCGCGCGAACCCCGGCTCCCACCCGCAGGCCGGCGTCCGCGGTCACGTCCGTGAACGTGGCGCCGTCCAGACGCAGCAGCCGGCCGCCGTCCGGACCACCCAGGAAGACGTCTGGGTCGCCGTCCCCGTCGTAGTCCGCCACAGCAACGGCCGAGACGGGACCATCGGCCTCGATCCCGGCCGTCGCGGTCGCGTCACTGAAGCTGATGGCAGCGAGGATCTCCTCCTCGGCACGCGGCTGCAGGCTCAGGTCCTGGCTGAAGGTGACCAGGGGCAGCCCGATGACCTCGCCTCCGGGGCCCCGTACCTCCTGTAGACCTGCCTGATACACGGGCGTGACCCGCATGAAGTTGTGGAACATCTGTGCGGGGGCCAGGGCGGACGGCGCATCCCCGGCACGGGCCGCACTGAGCGCGTCGTCGAAGAACGTCATCGACTGACTCGGCAGCGACGGGACCTGCTGCCGGATGGCCTCGAGCTGCACTGCGCCCTGTTCGACGTCACCGTTCTGCAGCGCGACCTCGAGCAGCTGGAGCCGGCCGGGCACGTTGGCCGGCGCGCGCTCGACGAGCTGCAGCAGCACCGCGGCGCGCTCCTGACTCGCATCGGGACTCGGATCGCCGACCAGCAGCTCGGCCAGGGCGTAATAGGACTTCACGTGCTCGGGCGCCGCCGCGATCGCGTCGCGGAGCTCCGCCAGCGCATCCGCCCTCCGGTCCGTCAGTTCGAAGGTCTTGGCCAGCAACAGGCGGATCTCGGGGTCCGAGTCGTCGAGGTCCTTGGCCTGGCCGATCGCCTCGGCCGCCTCGTCGTAGCGGGCCTGCCGGAGGAGCGCGAGACCGAGGTTGGCGTATCCCAGCGGCTCATCGGGCGCCAACTCCGTGAGACGCCGGAACTCGGCCTCCGCCTCGGTGAGGTTGTTCTCCTCAAGGTACGCGAGCCCCATCGTCCGGATCGTGATGAGTTCGCGGGCCGACACCTCCGGGCGTCGCTCGCCGCAGGCGAGCAGGGTCACGGCCATCAGCGGAATCCACCATCCGCGTCCTCGTGTGATCGTCACGGTCGCGTCCTCATGGGCTCGAGTGTCGTCGGCTCGGCGAAGCGCACGGCGTAGCTGCCGTCCGCCACCGCATCGAAGCGATCCGTCCGTCCGCTCGTCGGCCATCGCACAGTCAGACTGTCGGCGGCCTCCGCCTCTCCCAGTCCCACGATCACCGGGAGGACGGCCGACTGCGACAGATAGGACGATCCGGTTCGTACCATCCGCCGAATGACCCGGTCGCCGACGTACGCCGTCACGACGGCACCGATGGCCGCGCGGTTGCTTCGGGATTCCGAAAGGTAGAGCCGAAGCGCGCGGCGCGGACCCGGGAGGTCGTTTCGGAAGAGCCGCGGTGCGCCGGCGTTCACGGTCAGCAGCACGTCGAGGTCGGCATCGCCGTCGATGTCGGCCGCGGCGATCCCCCGCGCCACGATCGGATCGGCGAATCCCCCGCCGAGTTCCGCGCCGATCTCGGTAAACCGCCCGGCACCGTCGTTCGCGAACGCGAGCGGCGGCTGGGCGAACGTCACGTCCTGCTGCACGGCGTTGATGTCGGGCTCGATGTGTCCGTTGCCGGCCAGCAGGTCGAGGTCCCCGTCCAGGTCGAGATCCACGAAGAGCAGCCCGAACGTGAGCGGAAGGAGCGAGGCCCGCGTGATCCGCGCCCCGCCCGCCCGGTCCTGGAAGAGACCCGGGCCGATCTTGGTGTACAGCGAGATGGGCTCACGGGAGAAGTTGCCGATGCCGATTGCGATCCCGCCGCCGAGATCGGCGACGTCGACACCCATGCCGGCGCGCGCGCGGCCGATCTCGTCGAACGCCACGCCCGCCTGTACGGCGACGTCGGTGAACGTCCCGTCGCCGTCGTTCACGTAGAGCGCGTTGGGCTGCACGTCGTTCGCGACGACGAGATCCGGCCACCCGTTGTCGTCGACGTCCTCGACGGCGACCCCCAGCGACTTGCCGTCGTGGTTGAGCACGCCGGCCTCGCGCGTGACGTCCGCGAACCTCCGCCCCGCCCGATTCGCGTAGAGCCGGCAGGACTCGCCCTGGTACTGCTCCGGCGTCGCATACGACTTGGTGGTGCCGTCGAGCGTGGTGAAGAGGTCCGTGTCGGGCGTCCACTGCACGTAGTTGCACACGAAGAGGTCGAGCCACCCGTCGCGGTCGACGTCGACCCACGCGGCGCCCGTGGACCACGCCGGGGGCGTGCCCGGCCGCTCCCCGTTCCCCAGGACCCCCAGGCGGGATGCCACGTCCACGAACGTGCCGCCGTCGTTGCGAAGCAGGAGGTTGTCCCCGACCGCCGTGACGTACACGTCGGTGTCGCCGTCGCCGTCGTAGTCCGCGGCCGCCATGCCCATCCCGTAGACGCTCATCGTGAGGCCCGCGGCGCTCGACACGTCCTCGAACCGGGTCCCGTCCACGTTGCGGTACAGCCGCGGCGTCGCGGGCGCGCCCGTGCGGTGTCCGTCCCACTCCGAGCCGTTCACCAGGAAGAGGTCCGGGCGCCCGTCCCCGTCGTAGTCGAAGAACCCGCCACCGCTTCCCATCGTCTCGGGCATCCACTTGTCGCCGAAGGCGCCCGTGACGTGGAGGAACTCGATCCCGGCATCGGCCGTGACGTCCGACAGGCGCACGGGCGTGCTGGCGGCGTCCGCACGCACGTCGGTGTACGACGGCTGCGCATACTCGGACGTGTCCACCTCGTCCTCCCGTCCCGTCCCGCACGCCGCCACGATCGCGGCAAGGAGAAGCGCGACTTCCCGTCGGGGCGTCACGGCGCGCGGACCGTCAGACGGTGCGTGCGGATCGCCTGCGCCATCGTGTTGGCTCCGGGATGTTCGCGGCGGTAGCGCAGGGTCAGCTCCTGAGCGGATTCGTCGATCTGATAGTACGCGTATGCCTCCGCCGCGACCTCGGCCTCCGCCTCACGGCCCAGCGCGCGCAGGCTCAGCATACGATGGTAATGGGCGATGCGGTCCTCCGGGTCGATCTCGAGCACCCGGCCGAACACCTCGATCGCCCGCTCGTACCGTCCGTCCAGGTAGAGCGTGCGACCCAGAGCCCGCCACGAGGCGCGATCGTCGGGAAAGTCCTGCAGGACCCGCTCGAAGGCCGCGACCGCCTGGTCGTACCGCCCGTCCTCCTGCAGCACGCTGCCCCAGACCCACGCGGCCCGCGCATTGCCCACCTCGACGGCCTCTACTGCTTCGAGATGTCGGTACGCCTCCGCGAGGTTGCCGTCGAACAGCGCGGTGCGCGCCTGGTTGAGCGGGCCGTCGATGCGGTCCGGCGCCAGCGCCGCGACGGCAGCGAACGCCCGTGCCGCGAGCCGCGTGTTTCCCTCCAGCAGGAGCGCAATGCCGTAGTCGTTGAAGCGGACCCACGAGGCGTCGGCGGGCGG
>JBDHIW010000051.1:0-12463 GCA_039587215.1 Gemmatimonadota bacterium
GTGATCGAGGAGTCGGCAAGTCGGCGATTGGAGGTCCGGGGTCGAGCGATCGAGATCGCCGATGACGATCGGGTCCCGATGAACATCCGTGTCCAGGCAGCGACGCTAGCGGGCAACGCCTTCGAGGCGGACTTTAATACGACAGAGGCTTGCCGATGGTACAGTCGTGCAGTCTCTTTTGACGCTGATTATCGACCGGCGCAACTTGGGTTGGCGTCTGCGGGGTGCCAGTGAGCCTCTTCGGATCGAAGAAATCCGGCGTACACGTCACGGTCTTCGGCAAGACCGATGTCGGCCGTACGCGCGAGCACAACGAGGACTGCTTCATCGTGGCAGACCTCACGCGCCAGCTTGCGTCGTTGAAGCCCGAGGTGCGTGAGCACGATCTGGGCGAGCGCGGCACCCTCTTCGTCGTTGCCGACGGCATGGGCGGCGCCGCCGCCGGTGAAGTGGCGAGCGAGATGGCGACCCAGGTCATCTACGAGCACATGATCCGCACGTGGTGCACGGACGAAGACGCCACCGGGCAGCAGTTCGCGTTCCGGCTCAAGGAAGCCGTGGAGGCGGCGAACGCGCAGATCCACCGCTACGCCAAAGAGCACCCCGAGATGAAGGGCATGGGGACCACGACGACCGGCGTGGGCATCCTCGACGACCAGTTGTATCTCACCCAGGTCGGCGATTCGCGGGCCTACCTCGTTCGGAAGGACGAGAGCATTCAGCTCACCAAAGACCAGTCGCTCATGCAGCGCCTCGTGGACGCCGGGGAGCTCACGGAAGAGGAGGCCGAGCGCAGCGAGCGCCGCAATATCATCCTCCAGGCCCTCGGACCCGACGAGCGCGTGCGCGTCGACCTCACGAGCCAGCAGATCCGTCGCGGCGACGCGATCATGATCTGCTCCGACGGTCTTTCCGGGCAGGTGACGCGCGAGGAGATCGGCGAGATCGTGGCCCAGGACGACAAGGACTTGGTTGCCGTATGCTCGGAACTCATCGAGCTCGCCAACGAGCGCGGCGGACCGGACAACATCACGGTCGTGGTCGCAAGATTCGGCGGCGACCAACTTGACGACCCGGACGGCGACGAGGACGTGGGCCATAAGGTCTACCCGCTCACCGACCCCGAATCGACCACTGAACCGGTGCCGGTGTACAAGGGCAGTCCGCCGCCGCAGCCGGAGAACCGGGCGCAGTTGGCCGTGTCCGGTGCGGTGGCAGCGGCGGCGGCGGTAGCAGCCCTGTTCCTCGCGACCATGGGGATCTAGGGGCGCCCTGCCCGTGAAGCCGCAGGTACGCATCGTCGCCGGCGCGCGGGCCGGTCATATCGAAGTCTTCTCCAAAGACGCCATCACCGTAGGACGGCATCCGGCGTCCGACATCGCGCTCGACGCCGACCGCGATCTTCGGTCCTCCGCACGGCACGCCACGATCGTGCACCGAGGGGGCGCGTGGTACGTCCGCGACGAGCAGAGCCGCAACGGGACGTTCGTCAACGGACACCGGATCACCGGAGAGACCAAGCTCGACGATACCGACCAGATCTCGATCGGCGGCGAGGGCGGCCCCGTCCTCGAAATCCGGATGGTACCCGACGGCACGCCGGACGGTGTGACCGCGAGCGCCGCCAGTGGGCCGCCGCCGACGGCAATAGGCAGCCAGCAGGGCCAGCCTGCCAGGCAGCGGGCTACGACCCCTGCACCTCGACCCGCGAAGCCAAGCACGACCGAGCGCATCCGGGTCGAGGTCGGCAAGCAGACCAAGGTCCTGCGCCACGTCGTCGTGGGGCTGTTGGTCGTGGTCGTCGCGGCCGCGGCTGGCGTGTACTACATGTCGCGACAGCAGGCTGCGGAACGCGCGAGCGAGATGGCCGCCATTCAGGCGCGCACGGACAGCATCCTCGCCACTGCCGCCACCTCGATGGCAGCGCTCCAGGACGAAGTCGAGGGGCTAGGCACGATGCTCCAGGAGTCGCAGGGCCAGGTGGCGTCGCTGCAGAACCAGCTCTCGGCCGCCGAGCGCGCCGGCCGAACGGAAGAGGCCGAAGAGCTGAAGGCGCAGCTCGCCGAAGCCACGACGACCCTCACGTACCAGCAGACCGCCGCACAGGTCGACTATCGAAGCCTCGTCGAGGCCAACCGGTTCGCCATCGCGCTGGTTTGGGTGGAGTTCGCTCCCGGTGAGGTCTACACGGGCACGGCGTTCGCCGTTCGAGAGGATGGCACGCTCATCACGAACCGGCACGTCGTACGTGGACCCGACGGTACCCGACAACCGTCACGGATCGCCGTCAAGTTCGAGGACTCGCGTCAGGTCTGGCCGGCGCAACTCCTGACCACGAGTTCCGAGGTGGACCTGGCCGTGATCCGCGTGAACATCGCAGGCGGCGTCCCGACGGTCCGCGGACTCAACGTCGAGAGCGGCGACGTGTTTCAGGGCGACCCCGTCGCGGTCATCGGCTTCCCGCTCGGCACCGAGCTGCCAATGAGCGGCGCAGGTGCGGATGCCGTGGCGAAGACGTCCTTCAGCGCGGGAACCGTCAGCAAGGTGCTGCCCGACCTGATCCAGATCGATGGCTACGGGGCCGAGGGTGCGTCGGGCAGCCCGATCTTCGATCGCAACGGCGAGGTCATTGCCGTGCTGTACGGCGGGCAGGCCGGCACGGGCGGCCGTATCGTCTTCGGCGTGCCGACATCCTACGTCGTAGATCTCCTGCAGACGATCAACTAGACGTCGTTCCCGACCCCCGTCACCGAACCAAGTACCCGCAGCCCCGCCGCACCGGTGGCCGCCGGGACGTTGCCCGGCAGGCCTTCGAGGGTGCGCCACCCAAGGTAGGCGAAGCTCGCAGCCTCCTTGGCATCTCCGTCGAAGAACAGGTCGGTGAAGAACGCGACCGGACGCGGCGTCAGTGCAGCACGCAGCATGGTGACCAGCGTCCCGTTCTTGGCTCCACCACCGGAAACAACGACGTCCGCGTCGGGATCGTCGGGTAGCCAGCGCTGGATCTGCGCTGCGATCGTCTGCGCAGTGAAAGCCGTGGCGGTTGCCAGCGCGTCGTCGTCGGACCCGCCGGCGGCACGGACCCTGAGCAGCATGTCGGTGGCGTAGGAACGCCCATAGTGCTCTCGGCCGGTGCTCTTGGGCGGCGGAGCGGTGAAGTACGGGTCCGCGAGGCGGGACTCCAGCACCGCCGTCACCACGCGGCCGCGGGCCGCGCGGGCACCGTCCACGTCGAACGGCGCTCCCGGGTCCACCGCGCGCGCGATCATGTCGATGAGGGCGACGCCGGGCCCCGTGTCGAAGGCCACCACCCCGTCCAGTCGGGTTCGCCGCTCGACCCACGTCACGTTCGCCATGCCACCGATGTTGAGCAGGATGCGGGGGTGATCGGTGGCCCCGAACAGCATGACGTCGGCCATCGGCACGAGCGGGGCTCCCTGCCCCCCCGCGGCGACGTCGGCGCTGCGGAAGTCACTCACCACGGGCCGGCCGACCACCTCCGCGATGACGGCGGGATTCCCGATCTGTAACGTGCCCGCCGGCGGCTCGTGCCAGATCGTCTGTCCGTGCGAGGCGACGAAGGCCAGCTCGGATGACGCCCGCCCCGCACCCTCCAGCAGCGCCCGGACGGCCGCGGCGAACTCCTCCCCGAGCGCACCGTGCAGTGCGGTGAGTTCGGCCGCCGACGCGGACTCCATCGCGGCCTCCAGCCGACCACGGAGCGCCGGTCCGTACGGAACGGTATGAAACCCCAGCACGTCGCACGTCGTCTCGTCCACGGCGACGAGCGCGGCATCGACGCCGTCGAGAGACGTACCCGCCATCAGCCCGACGGCGAGCGCGGTCATGCCACCGGGGGCGGCGGTGGACCGGCGGCCTCTCGCACCGATCCGTTCGCGTCCTCCAAGCGTCGCCGCGCCTCCGCTGCGTCCGTGCCGGTGCGCGCCATCACAACCGCCAGTTTGACGCTTCCCTCTGCGGCCTCGATGGTTCGCCGCGCGTCGGCGCGTGAGACGCCGCATGCCTCCATCACGATGCGCTCTCCGCGGTCCCGCAGCTTCTCCGACATGACCTGCAGATCCACCATCAGGTTGCCGTACGCCTTCCCGAGCAGGACCATCGCACCCGTCGTGATCGTATTGAGCGCCAGTTTCGTCGCCGTGCCGGCCTTCATGCGCGTGGAGCCCGTCAGGGCCTCGGGCCCGACCGGCAGGGTGATGACCTCCCGCACCGTGTCGCGAAGCTCGGGCGGCGGATCGGCACACGTCACCAGCGCGGTCTCGGCGCCGAGTGCGTGCGCAAAGCGGAGCGCGGCCCCCACGTACGGCGTCGTCCCGCTCGCGGCGATTCCTACCACGAGGTCGTCCGCGCCCACCTCGTGGGCCGCGAGGTCCCGCTCCGCCTGCGCGCCGTCGTCCTCCGCTCCCTCTTGGCTCCGCCGGAGCGCCGCCTCCCCTCCGGCGATGATCCCCACGACCATGCTCGGCGGCGTGCCGAACGTGGGCGGGCACTCGGCAGCATCCAAGACTCCAAGCCGCCCGCTCGTGCCGGCCCCGATGTAAATCAAACGGCCACCGCGCCGAAACGCGTCGACCGCCAACTCGATCACGCGGGCCAACGCCGGACGGGCAGCCGCCACGACCTCGGGAACCCGTCGGTCTTCGTCGTTGAGAAGTCCGACGATGTCGTGGGCCGACGCCAGGTCGATGTCGGCCGTGCGCGGATTGCGTCGCTCGGTGAGTCGGGGGTCCAGGAAGTCGTGCATGGGCGTCAGCAATGATCGCCTTGGGGCGCGCCCGCGGTCAACGCACACCGATCCGAAGCGGTGCGCCGGGGTCGGGGGCTGACGCACGACGGGCCCGAAGCCGAGCAATCGGCCTCGGGCCCGCACACCGGCCGGCGCTCGACTACGGGGCGCGCTCGAACGGCTGATTCAGCACGATGCGGATGAGCGCGCCGGCTGGGAGGACGATGTCGCTGTCCTTGGTCATGATGGCCACACCGGCTCCCGTCGCCGCACCGAGTACGCCGCCGACCACGGCACCCGTCGCGTCGCCGCCGAGCACGCGCCCCGCGATGGCGCCCGCGGCCGCGCCCACACCGACCTTGGCCGCGTCACCGCCGGTGACCCCGCGGCCCTGGCGCTCCGTGCCCAGCGAATCCACGCTCGCGTCAATGGAGAAACGCTCGTCTCCGATGCGGACCGAGGTGAACGCGAGCGAGAGCGTGCCGGACGCCTCAGGATTCGGCGCGGGCTTGATCTCCGTGATGGTCCCGTCGAGTACCGCCCCCGCCGGGAGGACCACGCGACCGCGATCGTCCACGACGTCCTCACCCAACACGGCCACGACGGCTTCCCCGGCCGCGTTCGTCCGGGACGTGATCGTGTCGCTCGCCTGCACCGTGAGCACCGTGCCCTCCACCAGCCGCAGTGGTGCAGGCGGCGGTGGTGCCGGCCGCGGTTGCGCAGGTGCGGGGGCTGGGGCTTCGGCGGCGGGCTCCACATCCATATCGGCGGGCTGATCGTCCATGACGGCCAGCGACTCGGCTGGCGCGAGGGTGATGTCACGCTCGGCGTCGGCCTCACTGTCGGCTCCGCCACACGCTGCGGCCACCACCACGAGGGTCGCCGAACCCAGAATCTTCGTCCAGAGCTGCACGGTTCGCACTCACTGTAGGGGTCACCGCAAAATGTGCCTGCTCAGCACGAATGCCAACACTTCGCTGGTCGACGGGGTCGCATCCCGCGCGGCGAGGCTGGCGTCGGTTCCTGCACGCGCCTACCTTGCAGGTGCATTGATATCTCTTTCTCGCAGAGTGAGTTACGGTGCCGATCGGCACCATCCAGCGGAAGAATTCGAACAGGAGTGAGCGCAGGATGAACGAGGACGCATTGCGGTCGATCGCGGAGGCGCTGGTCGCACCCGGCAAAGGCATTCTGGCCGCGGACGAGAGTTTCCCGACGATCGAAAAACGGTTCAAGGGCATCGACATCCCCTCGACCGAAGACAATCGACGTGCCTATCGGCAGATGCTGTTCACGACCGAGGGAGTCGGCGACTTCGTGAGCGGTGTCATTCTCTTCGACGAGACGATTCGCCAGGCAGCGAGTGACGGCACTCCCTTCCCGAAGGTGCTGGCGGACGCGGGAATCGTCCCCGGCATCAAGGTCGACAAGGGCGCCAAGGCGCTCGCCGGCCACCCGGGCGAGTCGATCACCGAGGGACTCGACGGTTTGCGCGACCGGCTGCACGAGTACTACGAGCTCGGGGCGCGTTTCACGAAGTGGCGGGCGGTCATCACGATCGGAGAGGACACCCCGACACGGTACTGCATCGACGCCAATGCCCACGCATTGGCCCGGTACGCCGCGCTGTCGCAGGAAGCAGGGCTCGTGCCGATCGTAGAACCCGAGGTGCTGATGGACGGGAAGCACACGATCGAACGGTGCGAGGCCGTCACGAACGACGCGCTGGCCGCGCTGTTCTTCCAACTGCACAAGCACGGGGTGCTCCTTGAGGGCACGCTGCTCAAACCCAACATGGTGATCTCCGGCAAGGACTGCCCGACCCGCGCTGACGTTGACGGCGTCGCGGCCGCGACGGTGCGCACGCTGACGCGCCATGTGCCGGCGGCGATCCCCGGTGTCGTGTTTCTCTCCGGCGGCCAGAGCGCGCAGGAGGCGACGGCGCACCTGAACGCGATGAACGCGCTGGGCGATCACCCATGGGAGCTGAGCTTCAGCTACGGCCGTGCCCTGCAGGATCCCGCGCTCACCGCGTGGTCGGGCAAGGACGAGAACGTCGCGGAGGGTCAGCGGGTCTTCCACCACCGCTGCCAGTGCAACAGCGCGGCGCGAACGGGCTCCTACTCGAGCTCGATGGAGCTGACGGCCGCCTAGGCTGTGGCCGATCGACGTGCTCGACGCCCCGTCCTGCAGACCGCAGGGCGGGGCGTTCGCATTTCCGGCTAGATGCGCTCGCGGAGGAAGTCGGGCGTGAGCCCCTGCAGATACGTGGCGAGCAGCGTGAAGGTACCGGTCATGAGCATGATGCCGAAGATGACCATCAGCACACCGGAAACCTTCATCACGATCCCGATGTGGCGCCGGAACTGCCTGAACCACTCGATGAAGCGGTCGACCGCCAACGCGGCCACGATGAATGGAACCGCGAGCCCGAGCGAGTACGCCAGCAGCAGGACCATGCCCTCGCTGAGACTGGCCTTCGCCGCCGTAAACGTGAGAATGGCGCCGAGGATCGGCCCGATGCAGGGTGTCCATCCGGCACCAAACGCCAGCCCGACCAATACGCTCCCGAGGTAGCCGACCGGCTTGTCCTGCAGATGCACGCGGCGCTCACGGTCGAACACGCCGATCCGCAGGACCCCCATCATGTAGAGTCCGAAGAACATGACGAGGAACCCGCCGATCCGCTCGAGCCACACCTGCTGGCTCTTCAGGAACGCGCCGAGCTGCGTCGCCCCGGCACCCAAGCCCAGGAAAATGAGCGTGAACCCGCTCACGAACAGCAGCGCGTGCGTCAGCGCGGTCCACCGCCGCGACCCCATCTCGTCGAGGGACAGCCCCGTAATGAACGAGACGTAGCTCGGCACGAGCGGCAGCACGCACGGCGACAGAAAACTCAGCACACCGGCCACGAACGCGACCGTCAGTCCGACCGAATCCATCAGGCGCCCGCCTCGGTCTCACGATTGGCTTGAGAGGTGGCCCAAAAGGCCGCGAGTTTGTAGACCAACTCCGCCGCCATCACGTCGGGGGCGACCACCCCCGGGTGCGGCGCCAGTTCGACCACATCACATCCGACCACGTGTCGCTCGCGAAACACCCGCTCGAGCAACTCCAGCGTCGGGTACCATGCGCCGCCGCCTGGCTCCGGCGTACCGGTCGACGGCATGATCCCCGGATCGAAGTAGTCGACGTCCACCGTGATGTACACGGGGTCGCCGAGGGCATCAAGTACCCGGTCCTGCCACCCCGCGCGCCCGACCTCGTGGCCCCAGACCGTGGGGACCTCGTGGGAGCGCATCAGCGCGCGCTCCTCCGCCGTGAGCGACCGGATGCCGACAGGCACGAGGTCCACCCGGTCCAGCACGCGATGCATCACACAGGCGTGCGACAGCGGCGTTCCCTCGTACGACGCACGCAGGTCCGCATGCGCGTCGAGCTGCAGGACGCTGAGCCGCGCGTCCGTGCGGTCGGCGTGCGCCAGGATCGGGTCGCCGGACACGCTGTGTTCGCCGCCCAGGAGGATCACGAACTTGCCGGCGTCGAGCAGGCCCTCCATCGCGGTGCGGAGCACCGGTAGCGCCTGCTCGGGACCCGATCCCGGCAGCACCAACTCGGGCAGCGTCGCGATGCCGACGGTCCACGGCTCGGCGTCGAGCATCGGATCGTAGAGCTCGACGAAGCGCGACGCGTGCAACAACCCTCGCGGGCCGAAGCGTGTGCCTCCCATGTACGACACCGTCGCCTCGTACGGCACCGGCAGCACGACCACCGGCGACGAGGCGAACGGCGCCTCGTCCGGCGGAATGCCGAGGAAGGGCTCGACTCCGCCCCACGGAAGCGCCGCGAGCGATGCCGGAAGTCCCGGCGGACCACCGTGGTCGCGAAACTCGTTCATCCGCAGAAGACCGCGGCGCTCACGACGGTCACCCAGCGCCCATCGTCCTGCACCTCGGCCGTGCAGCTATGGTTCATCGTCTTGACGATCTCGCCGGAGAGCAGCCACTGCTCCTTCCGCTGATCCCACGCTTGCTCCGGATCGAACGGGACACCCAGCACGGTCGCGAGCATACTCGCCGCAAGATCCTCCGCGTAGTCACCCGCCGACTCCCGCCGCTGGCCGAACGCATGATGCTCCGAGATGTACCCGTGGTGACTGGGGTCGGCAGGGATGGCCAACCCGATCGCCGCCGTCGCCAGCCGCGACGGTTCGTTCGTCGACGCCTCGGCCACCACGGCGAAGACGACCTGACCCGGGCTGAGATTCGCGATGCCTTCCTCCCAGGACACGAGCTCGCAATTGGGTGGCCAGATGGAACTCACGCGCACCAGGTTGTACTGGGCAATGCGGGCTTCCCGCAGCGCCATCTCGAAGCTCGTGAGCTTCTCTTTGTGGCGGCCGATGCCCTTGGTGAGAAACGCCTTCGTCGGCATGAACGTGGATGCTGTGATCATCGTGTCGTACCCTGTCGTAGCGTTGGGCGTAGCACGCGCCGCGCGCGGTCACTGCGCATCAGTGACCCACGAACGAGGCTCAGGCCTCGTTGTCCTCTTCCTCGGTGTGATAAAACGCTGACCACGCCTCGGGGGCCAGAGCCTCCGGCGGCCGATCGTCTCCCATGCGGGCCTGAACACCCGCGATCACATCTTGAACCACCACGCTCGGACTGTCCCCCACCTCCTCCAGAACCACCTTCCCTTCGCCGCGGGTACGTCCGCGGGCCATGACCAGATACGTCACGGTGTACACCCGGCGACGCTGCGCGTCGAGGCGGCGTGCCACGACAGCCGTGCCCCACTCCCGATCGTCCTTCCGCACGGGCGGGAAGAGCCACACCTGGTCCAGTTCCTCGAACGGGATTGCATCGGCGACGGCGGCGGCCACCTTGCGCCACCCGGCCCGCGCGGACGGCGCGACCGTCATTGCGGGGCCCGGAGCGTGCGAGGGCGGCGCACGCCGTCGACCGGTCCGATCGATCGCAGTCCAATACACCACGGCACGGCGGCCCTCCTGACGGGGGACGGTTGTGGAAAAGCGCCCGCAACATACCGGAGCGCGAGAGCGGATTCAAGCAAGTTCGGCCGTCCGGAACGCCTACAGCATCGAGGCGGGATCGCGGTCGAACGTCACGCGAATCCTGGCATCGTTGACGTGCGGCGCTCGAGTCTGCGCGTAGCGCAGCACGTTCCCCAGCACCGTCCGATCGTACGCCCGGAGCACCACGTGCCACCGCCAGCGCCGCTTGATGCGCGCGAGCGGGGCGGGCGCGGGGCCGATGACCTCGACGGCGCCCTCGGCGTGGCGTGCGACCAGCCCCGACAGCCATGCTGCGACCCGCTCCGCCGCGTCGGCCACGTCCATCTCCACTTCGCCGCTCACACCCACGTTGACGAGACCCACGTGCGGGGGATACGGCGGGTCGCGGCGCTGCTCGAGTTCGCACGCCGCGAATCCCTCGACGTCGTGCTGCGCCGCATGCTGGAGCGCGTAGTGGTCGGGCGAGCGCGTTTGCACGATCACGCGGCCTCCCCGCGGGCCGCGACCGGCGCGCCCGGCGACCTGGGCCACGAGCTGGAAGGTCCGCTCGGCCGCACGAAAGTCGGGTAGATGCAGGCCCGTATCGGCGTCCACGACGCCGACCAAGGTGACGTTGGGGAAGTCGAGACCCTTGGCGATCATCTGCGTCCCGAGCAGCACGTCGATCTCGCCGAGCCGCACGGCGTCCAGGATGCGCTGATGCGACCACTTCCGCGACGTGGTGTCGGCGTCCATGCGACCGACGCGCGCGGACGGGTACCGCTCCGCCACCCATCGCTCGAGGCGTTGGGTCCCTACGCCGCGCACGCGCGCGATCGCCGTCCCGCACTCCGGACAGTCACGTGGAATGGGCTGGTCATGACCGCAGTAGTGGCAGCGAAGGCGCGGCGGCGTACGATGCACCGTGAGCGAGATGCTGCACGACGGGCAGTCGCACACCGTCCCGCATTCGGGGCACTGCAGGAAGTTGGCATACCCCCGCCGGTTCAGCAGCAGCAGCACCTGTTCGCCCCGATCCAACGCACCCTCGACCGTGACGTCGAGCGTGGTGCTCCACGGAATGGGCCCCGCATCGGCCCGGCGCTCGGCGGCGCGCAGGTCCACCAACTCGACGGGAGGAAGCGGCTGTGCGGTCGCGCGTGCCGGAAGGGTGAGCACGGTGATTCGATCGCGTGCGGCCCACGTTTCCATGGACGGCGTGGCGCTGCCGAGGATCACTCTGGCGCCCGCCGCGCGCGCGCGCCGCAGCGCCACGTCACGCGCATGGTACCGCGGCCGTTCCCCGTGCTTGTAGCTCCCGTCATGCTCTTCGTCCACCACGACAACGCGAAGGTCACGGACCGGCGCGAAGACGGCCGAACGCGCGCCGACCACGACGCGACGTTCGCCCCGAACCAGTTCGCGCCACGCGTCCGCCCGCTCCCCGTCCGACAGCGCGGAGTGCAGGACCGCGACCGCGTCGCCGAACACGCCTCGCACCCGTGCGATGGTCTGCGGCGTAAGCGCGATCTCCGGCACCAACACGATCGCGCCGCCCCCGGACTCGATCTGCTGCTTGATCGCCTCGAGGTACACGAGCGTCTTCCCGCTGCCGGTCACGCCGAACAGGAGGGCGCCGCTGCCCGGCTCCAGCCGCCCGACGGCCTCCACGGCATCGCGCTGCGGCGCCGACGGCGTCGGCGGATGCTCGGCGCGGGCGTCCGCCAGCGGGTCCCGCGGGCGCTCCACCGACTCGATGCATGCAACGTCACGCTCCACGAGTCCCCGCAGCACCGCGGCGGAGAACCCGAGCTCGCCCGTCAGGTGGGCCGCCGGCGCCACACCCCCGATCGCGTCGAGCGCCTCGTAGGCATCACGCTGACGCCGCGCACGTCCGAAGACGGCGTCGCGTTCCAGCAGCGTCGGCAGGGCGCGCGTGAGCCGCACGACGCGCTCGGTGCGGGGCGCGGGCCCGAGCTTGGGTGGCACGACCTCGACGTGGACCACCCCGGCGCGTTCGAGCCGCTGCAGCACGTCCCACACCGGACGTCGCAACCGGCGGCGCAGGGAGGTCGCCGTCGCGCGCCCGCCTGCCTGCTCTAGTGCCTGCACGACGTCGGCACTGACGCCCCCCGCGGGCGCCGGGGTACCCGTGAGAGTGGCCGCCAGCGTCGAGGCCCCCCAGAGCGCCGCGGGCAGCATGCTGCGCAGGACCAGTCCGATCGGCGTCGCGTAATAGCGGCTCATCCATCCGGCGACCGCCAACATCTCGTCGGTGAGCAGGGGATAGGCATCCGGAGCGAGCAGGACCGACTTGAGGTCGTCCGTCGACGCATCCGCATCGACCGCGACCACGACCCCGACCATGGAGCGCGACCGCACGGGAACCACGACCCTCGACCCGGGCGCCACCCGATCGAGCAGCGCCGTCGAGACGGTGTACCGGTAGGGCTCGGCGGCGGGAAGCGGGAGGGCGACCGCGCAGACTGCACCGGTCATTCCTCGTGCGGCCAACGCGTGCCCTTGACGATGGAGAACCCGAGGATGCGACGCCGGGCCAGCGCACGCAGCAGACGGACCTCGCGACGCAGCATCGCGCGCAGACCGTTCCACCGGGCCACACGCCAGGCGCGCGCCACGATGCCAAGCGGGCCATGCGCGAGCCACCCGCCGTCCTGCGCGGCGCTCTCGACCGCGAT
>JBDHIW010000269.1:0-2688 GCA_039587215.1 Gemmatimonadota bacterium
AGGTGGGGGAGAACGCCTCGAAGATGCTCCCGGCGCTCGGGAAGCTCGTCGAGGGCATTGCCACGGGGGAGCAGCCCGATCCCGAGACGGTCGGCTCGATCCAGAAGTACAACGGTGCGCTGGTGGTCGTCGCGCTCAAGCTCAACCAGAAGCTCCCCGGCGGTCAGGCCAACGGCGCGTACACCCACCCGAGCGCGATGGTGAACTCCATCGCGGCGACGCTCGATGCGTCCGGCATGCCGCTCGACGCGTCCCAGCTGAAGGCCCTCCTGCTCATCGGCACGAGGTACGCGGACGAGGAGAAGGCGCGCGTCGCGGCGTACGACGACCAGACGTTCGAGCTCCGGAAGCTGGTCGAGGAGTCCCGGCTGAAGCATCGCTTCTTCACCGACGCGTTCAACGAGCTCGGCCAGCAGCAGCGTGACACCCTCAGTCCCGAGGCGACGCGTGGCCGCACGCGGGTGGACCTCTTCTCCGAGGGGCTGATCTGGGCGGCCAGCACGGGGAAGATCCCGTTCGAGGACCGCGACGGGTACGCCGCCGCGGTCCAGTCGCGCATCGAGCGCGCGCTGTCGCTCACCGACGACCAGAAGGGCGAGGCGGGCACGCTCATCTCCGAGTGGGTGTCGTCGCTGCCGAACCGGCTGTTCGTGGTCGAGCCCGATGCGCTGTGGGACGCCTCGATGATCCCGGCCTCGTTCGTCGAGGAGGTGGTGGGGCACCAGGTGGAGCTGATGCAGCGCATCTACGAGGGGCTCGATCTGACCGACGCCGCCCGCAGCCGCCTGCGCGGCAGCCGCGGCGTCATGGTGCCGTTCCTGCAGACGGAGCAGGAGGACAGCTAGCCGCTAGCCGAAGGTGCGCGTGAGCGGATCGTCCGGTCGCTCGCAGTGCAGCTTCGCGAGCGCCGCGTACCGCGGCGGGATGTCCACGAGGTACGCGCGCTCGGCGTCGGTCAGCGGCCGCACGATGCGTCCGGGCATGCCCATGACGACCATGCCGTCGGGGACCTCGAGGCCGGGCGGCACCAGGGCTCCCGCGGCGATGAGGCAGCCCTTGCCGATGCGCGAGCCGTCGAGCACGCGCGCCCCGATGCCGATGAGCGTCCCGTCGCCCACCACGACGCCGTGGACGACCGCCGCGTGGCCGATCGACACGTCGCGGCCGATGACGAGGGGCTTGTCGGCATCGCAGTGGATGACCGTGTTGTCCTGCACGTTCGTGCGCGCGCCGATCGTGACGGGCGCCACGTCGCCGCGGATCACGACGCCGTACCAGAGGTTCACGTCCTCGCCGAGCGTCACGTCTCCGCGCACGCGTGCGGTGTCGGCGATGTAGGCTCCCGAGACGCGGTGCATCGACATGCGCAGCAGGTTAGCGGCGACGGAGGTGGCGATGAACGAGCGTCGGAGGCTGGAGGGCGCCGGAGCCGTGCGTGAAGCGTTCGCAGCGGCGGCGCCGGTGCGTCTGGTGCTGGTCCGATCCGGGGCCGAGGACCCCGACCTGTTCGCCGCGGCCGAGAGCGCCGGCGTGCCCGTGCGTGGCGCCTCGGACTCCGTGTTCCGTCGCTTCGCGCGGTCGGGCGACTGCGACGTGCTGGCACTGGTCGGACCCGCCCCGCGGGCCTCGCTCGACGAGCTGATGCGGCGGCCCGGCGCGGTGTGGCTCCTCGCGGGCGCGGCCTATCCGGGGAACGTGGGGTTCGCGGTCCGCACGGCGGAGGTCTCCGGCGCCGCCGGGATCGTCGTGGACGCGCCCTTCGGGGGTGGTGAGCGCCGCCGGGCACTCCGCGCGGCAATGGACGCGCAGCGTTTCTTCCCGGTGCTGTGGCACGACGCCGTCGCCGCCGTGGAGGTCGCGGTCGGCGCGAACCGCCGGGTCGTCGCGATCGAGGATCGCGGCGTCGCCGCTCCCTGGGACACCGAGCTCACCGGCGATCTCCTGCTCGTCGTGGGCGGCGAACGGGACGGCATCCCGGCGCCGGTCCTCGAGCGTGCGGACGCCGTGGTCCGTCTGCCGATGCGCGGTTTCGTGCCGTCGTACAACCTGCAGGCCGCGATGTCGGCCGTCGCATTCGAGCGGTTGCGCCAGGAGGCGTGAACGGCTCCCGCCGATCGCGCCGACGGCGCTCAGGCGTCCGAGGTGAGCCGGTCGCCGGGTCGGAGCACGCCGCCCTCGAGGACGCGGCCCCAGATGCCCGCGCGGCACGCGGGCCGGAGCGCGTCCTGCAGGCCCTCGGCGGCGGCGTCCATCGTGGGGCAGGGCTTCACCTCCCCCTTGACCTCCAGCGTGACGTGGCCGAGCCGGATCGTGCTGCCGATGAAACGGCCGCCGTCGCCGCCCGAGACCAGCACGTTGGCCCGGCGCGCGGACGGGTCCACGTCGCGCCCGAGGTCCTCCGTGGCGCCGCGCCAGTCGTCGGCGAAGACGACGGTCACGTGACGCATGCGGCCGTGCGTGTGGTCGCCGACCACGCCGGCGCCCGTCTCGACGTCCAGCGACTCTCGCTCCTCGACGGCCGCGCCGGGGGCCGCGCGCAGCCACAACCGCTCGATGACGTGGTCGCTCATACGGCGATCGTACGAACCGGGCCCAGATACCATCGACCGCCTCGAGGAGGACCACATGGGACCACTGGGAAGGAACGCGCGCCTGGGGGCCGTCGTCGCCGCCGTCGTTCTCGCGGCC
>JBDHIW010000270.1:0-4268 GCA_039587215.1 Gemmatimonadota bacterium
GACTCGCCCGAATCGTGGAGCGGCAGCACGTGGGGGTGCTGGAGCTGGGCCACGATCTTGATCTCGCGCGGGAACCGGTCGGGGCCTAGGGCGGCGGCCAGTTCGGGACGGAGGACCTTGATGGCCACGCGCCGGTCGTGCTTGACGTCCGTCGCGAGATAGACGGTCGCCATGCCGCCGGAGCCGATTTCCTCCGCAATGTCGTACTCGCCGGCGAGGGCGGTGCGGAGACGGTCGAGGGTCGAATCGCTCATGGGAAGCGGCCAAGATACAGCCGTGGGCGGCGCGGCGCGAGGCGTGTGCCCCGCCGCAGGCGGGAGAAGGAGCGGGCGGGGCGCGGCCAGGACCAGGCCGCTAGCTTTCGCCGCACCTGCCTCAATCTGGAGACGCCATGTCGCGCCTGGTCTCGAGTTGTCTGCTCGCGGCGGCCCTCGCCGCGCCCGCCGCCGCCCAAGAGCTCCCCATTCTCGACCCGCTGCACACGCAGCTGATCACTCAGGAGATCTCGGGTGATGCCTCCTACGAGCACATCCGCTACTTGAGCACCTTCCCGCATCGCGAGGGCGGCTCGGACGGCCTGTGGGGAGCGGCCCAGTACGCGGCGCGCCGTGCGGAGGAGTACGGTCTGTCCGGCGTCCGCGTCATCAAGCAGCCCGCGACGACGCGGCCGTGGAACTTCACGGCCGCCGACCTGTGGATCGTCGAGCCCACGCCCGAGCGACTGGCGAGCACGCTCGCGTCGGAGCTGCACCTGGTGAACAACAGCCGTGCGGCCGACGTCACGGCACCGCTGGTCGATGTGGGATCGGGGTCGTCGGCCGAGATCGCAGCCGCCAATGTCGCGGGCGCGATCGTGCTCACGCACGGGTCGGCGCAGGGGGTGATGACCCGTGCCGTGTGTGAGGCGGGCGCGGTCGGCATCGTCGTGTTCCCGGCGCCGACGGGCGCGGCCAACGGCATCAATGGGAGTGCGGGGATGTGGCGCCCGGCACAGTTGCGCCGCTACGCGGTGTCGAGCTCGGACTCGCCGACCTGCGCGCCCACGTTCGGCTTCACGCTGTCCACCCGGCAGGGCCTGGCGCTCCGTGAACGTGTCGCGGCGGCCGCCGAGCCGATGACGCTGCGCGCGGTCGTCGACGCCGGGTTCACGTCGGAGGCGGGTGACGAGTCGTGGATGGTGATGACCGAGGCCTTCATCCGGGGGACGGATCCCGGCGCGATGCAGGACGTCGTCCTCACCGGCCACCTGCAGGAAGAGGGAACGTCCGCGAACGACGACGCCAGCGGCGTCGCCAACGTGCTGGAGATCGGCCGTGCACTGAACCGGCTGATCGTCGAGGGACGGATTCCCCGACCCCGCCGCAACATTCGCCTGTGGTGGGTCACCGAGTTCTCGAGCCAGCGGCGGTACTTCGCCGACCATCCGGGCGCGGCCGATTCGATCTGGGTGAATGTGAACCAGGACATGGTCGGCGCCGATCAGTCGATCGACGTGATGCGAAAGCAGGGCGTGACCCGGGTGCCGGCCACGCGCTTTCACGTGCTCAACGACGTGACCGAGGAGGTCGTCGAGTACATGGTGGCGGGCAACACCTTCGAGCTGGCCCAGCTGCAGGCGGGGCACCCGATGTATCCCAAGCCCCATCTGATGATCTACTTCCATGTAAACACGGACCACGGCCCGTTTCTGGAGGCGCCGATCGGCAAGGCGGCCGTCTCCTTCACGAACATGCCCGACCGCTACATCCACTCCACCGACGACGATCTCTGGAACGTCGACCAGACGCAGCTGGGCAGGAACGCCGCATCCGTGGCGCTCATCGCCTACGCGATGGCGTCGGCCGCGGACGACGACGTCGACGCGCTGGCGGCGGTGGTCGCCGGGCGCGGGGTGCGCCGCATGGGCGACAACCTGCGGCATGCTCTCACGTGGATCGCGGGACACGACGACAAGGCCGCGGCGTACGCCATGGCGGTCGACCAGCTCGACTACGCCGCCGCGCGGGAGCGGCTGGCAGCGGCGTCGTTGGCCGAGGTGGCCGAGGGCGGGTCGGACGCGGCGCAGGCGTTGCGCGCGGAGATTGACCGGCGTGCCGAGCAGATGCGGGACGAGGTGGACCGCGCGTACCGCCGGGTGACCGGCGCACGGCCGCCTCGGCGTGGTCTCACCGACGTCGAGCGCGAGCTCGCGGGTCTTACGCCGCGACTCGTCGCCGGCCCGGCCGAGTTTCTCACGGGACGTGGGCAGGTGGCCGGCGTGTCCGGACTCCACGGCCTCATGGCGTACGAAGTGTCCAACGCGGTCGACGGCAGTCGTACGGGCCTCGACATCTACCGGTACGTGGCCGCGGAGGCCCGTGAGGCTGGGACGCACTACTATGGGACGGTGACGGCCGATGCCGTCCTGCAGTATCTGCGGAATCTCGCCGACGCGGAGTTGATCGCGCTGGGCGAGTAGCCGGGGTCAGGTTCCGGGTTCGAGCAGGTCCACGAGGGTATCGGCGAGGCGGTCCAGTTCGGGCTGCCGGTCCATCGCCGTGTTGAACGTGAGGCCGCGCTCCGCCAGCCACGCGGAGCCGCCGGCGCCGAACAAGGCCGGGACCAGGGCCGCTCCGTCGGGCGCGCCTAGCGCGGCAACGGTCCCGAGCACGAAGAGGCCACCCAGCGCCGCCGCCGGCGGAATCAGGTACGGCTTGCCGCCCGCGACGTCCAAGCGCTCTTCGATGTGAAGCACCGTCCGCCCTTCGCGCGGGGTGACGGTGACGAGGATGTTGCGTCCCGATGAGCCCTGTGCCGCGGGGCTCCAGGTCAGCGTCCGCCCCATGATGCTCGCGTGCCCCCACAATCCCAACGCATTGTGGATCGTAGTGACGAGCGCCTCGAATCTGTCGCTTCCGATCTCGCCCTGGAGTTCGCGCTCGATGGCGATCTTCCGCTCCTGGACGACGAACGTCTCCGGTCGCGGTTGGTAGCGCTGCGGTGGGCTCGCCGATCGCGGCCCGACGACCTCGGCCGCCGCCTGTCGGACGTGCGTCGGCCGGATGCCGACCTGGGCCGCCGCTTGCTCCACCGCACCGATCGTCAGGTTGGTGTCGTCGTCGTCCGCGGTCGCGTCGATGGCGGCGGCGCGTTCGAGCAGCGCGTCGACCTGGGTGTTGCTGTAGCGGGGCCGCTCGCTGTGGGCGGTGTCGAGCGCATCGGCGAACGCCGCGGCGGTCGCGAACCGATCGCTCGGCCGGATCGCGAGCGCACCCACGAGCGCCTGCTCGACGCGTCCGGGAAGCGTGTCCAAGCGCTCGCGGTGCTGGTCCGACGCGTCGAGGAAGCGACCCACCCGCCGCGACTCGTCGGTCGGCCAGAATTCCGGGGTCTCACCGACCAGCATCTCGTAGGTCGCGCAGCCGAGTCCGAAGACGTCCGTGGCTCCGTCGGCATCGAGGCGGCCCGCGGCCTGCTCGGGACTCATGTACCCGGGGGTGCCCAGTGGGAAGCCGGACCGTGTGAGATTCTCGGCACCGGCGCTCGAGATCGCGCGGCCGATGCCGAAGTCCGCGACGATCGCGTGGCCTTCAGAAAAGAGGATGTTCTCCGGCTTTACGTCGCGATGGACGATGTTCTCGCGGTGTGCGTAGTCCAGCGCCGACCCGACCTGCCGCACGATCTCGATGGTCGTCTCGACCGACAACCGCGACTCGCGCACCAACCGCTGGCGGAGGGAGCCGCCTGCCACGTACGGCGTGACGTAGAACAGCAGAGCATCGGCTTCGCCGGAGTCGATGAGGGGGAGAATGTGCGGATGGTTGAGGCGCGCGGTGATGCGGATCTCGCGCAGGAAGCGCTCGGTGCCGATGGCAGACGAAAGCTCGGGCTTGAGCAGCTTCACGGCCACGTCGCGGCTGTGGCGAAGATCGGTGGCCAGAAAGACCGTCGCCATGCCGCCCATGCCGACTTCCCGCTCAAACCGGTACCGGTCCGCCAACGCCCGCGCCGCCGCATCGTAATCCGCCATGGTCCGCCACCCTCCCTGACGCAAGGTAGGAGCCCGACCGGGCGGCCGTCTAGCGTTTCAAGTTTTCTTGACACTTATTTGCCGAAGTGGGTGTACGAGCATGCACGGACTTCGCGGGGAGGATGTCATGGCTGTCTGGCGTGCATGGTTGGTGTTCGGGGCCTTGGTGGTGGCCACGTTGCCGGGTGATGCCACGGCGCAGGATGGTCCCCGGCGGTTCGAGCTCGGGATCGATCTCAACGGAATCGTGCCGACCGGA
>JBDHIW010000271.1:0-2666 GCA_039587215.1 Gemmatimonadota bacterium
CCATCGTCGTTGTAGCTGGTCACGTCGGGCGCGAAGTTCACCATGTGAGTCTTGATGCGCGCCGCCGACACGGCCACGTTGTCCGCGTACAGGGTGCCGTCGATACGGTACTGGGTGTTGTCCGCCGAGATGTTGCCGTGGATGTCGTAGTGGCAGCTCAGGCACGACGCGGTGGTGTCCTTGTCGGTCAGGTGCAACCAGTGCAGGTTGTCCTTGCCGTTGATGTCGTCGTAGAAGTTGGTGCGCGCGCCATCGCTGCGCAGGCGCGCGAGCACGGCCGTCTGGTCGTGACAGCGGAAACACAGCGCCGCGTTCGCGTTGTTCCAGCCACCGGAAGCGGTGAAGTTGCGCCCGAACTGCGCGCGCAGGATGGGGGCGAAGGTGGAGCCGTGCGGCCCGACGGTAACGCTGGGCGAGTCCACCACCACGCCGCTGGTCGCGGCGAACGCGTTGCTGTTGTGGCAATCGGTGCAGCGAATGGTATCGCCGGTGCCGAGCCCGGCGCCCGCGAGCTGCTCGGCCAGGTTCTGGGACTGGTTGCGTCCCGCCTGCACGACCGGATGGAAGGCGCTGTTGTCGATGGCGAAGTCCAGACGCTTGTTGGAGGTGTTGGGGCGTGACGGGTTGAAGCTGTCGCCGTGGCACTTGAAGCAGACCTCCTCCTGCGCGAGAGTAGCCGAGCCCGCCGGCAGCGTGGCTCCGTCGATGTCCACCCCGCTCACGCCCGCGTGGCGATCCGCCGCCGTGGCCCGGTGCGGGTTGTGACAATCCACGCATTCCACGGAACGCCCCGCCGCGCTGTTCTGCTCCACGTCCGAGATCGGGTGGTGGAACACATCGGCATTGGGCGCGGCCGACAGGTCGTTGCTGCCCTTGAGAAAGTCGCCGCGAACGTCGCTCGTCGCGGGCGCGCTGTCGTGGCAGGTGAAGCAGAGATCCTCCGCGTCCGCCGGGTCGCTGCCGTCGGCCGCCACGTCGTAGCGCTCCACCCACAGCCGCGGGTAGTCCACCGCCATGTCGGCGTCGTCGGGCCAGCCGTGAGGCCAGTGACAGTTGACGCAGAAACCCCGGTACTGCGCCGGGTGCGCCGGAAAGCCGGAGCCGTACTGACCGCCCGGCCACAGGACGCCGGATGCGGTGTCGAAGTGGGAGCCGGCGAGCTCGGTCACGGTGTTCTCGCTGCCGTCTCCGGCCAGCGTGTGGCACTGCAGGCACAGATCGCCGATCGCGAGCGCACCGGTCGCCGGATTCTGATCCGGATCCCGCAACAGGTAGCCGTCGCCCAGCCCGCCGTTGGCGCCTCCGGAATCCGCGACGTGCACGTCGTGACAGGTCATGCACACCACCTGGCTGGTGGCCGTGAGCGGTACGACCGGCGGCGCCTTGAAGTCCGCGCTCGCCGGGATCGCAACCGACACCGGGTGCGAGCCGTCGCTCGCGCTCGCGACATCGCGCGCGCTGTGGCACACCACGCACATCTGGTTGAGATCGTTGTCCTGGCGTTGCAGGTGCCGGCCGCTGCCGGGGCCGGTGTACACGGTCGGATCCGCCGGTGCCGTCGGGTCGAAGGGCGGGTGGTCCTGCGAGTGGGGATCGTGGCACACGGTGCATACCACCTTGGACCAGGTCGTGTCGTGGCTCTTGTCGGGCAGCTTGGGACCCAGGAACGACAGGCGGCGCGCCATCGCGTCCTCGAAGAGATCGACGTCGTTGAACTCCGGCAGGCGCAGATCCGTGCGCACCGACAAGGTGAAGGTGTCGCCGGCCACGAAGGACGGCGCGCTGTCACCGTCCTCGAAGCGCAGCAGCAAGCCGTCGGCCAGGGGCACCGTCTCGGCGCTCACCAGCCCCACGCCGGCGTTTCCGAACGCGTCGATCCAGTCGACCGTGGCGATACCCACGTCCCCGGAGCTGGTCACTGTCAGGGTGTAGCGGTTCTCGATGCGCCCGGTGAAGGAGCCGCCGGATCGCAGCCGGCCGCTGGAGGCGTTTCCCAGCGTGGCTTCCACGTGGCCCGACGGGCCGGAATCGAAGCGGTGCGAGGTGCCGGACTCACCCGGGAATGCCTGGTCCTGATCGCTGAAGGGTAGCGCGCTCGCCTGGTCGCCGGGAACGTGACAGCTCATGCACAGTGCCGGCACCGCGTCGTAGTTGGTGAGCACGTTCCCGGCCGCGCCGTGCGGCACGTGGCAGGACAGGCACTCCACGGCAAAGCTGGAATCGTGGGGCGGCTGGTGGGTGGCGAGCGCCGGTGTCGCGTGCAGCCACAGCAATGCGACCACCGTCGCCGACGCCGCGACGGACCGGGTCACGCGGGCGAGCTCGCGCCTCATCGGCGGCGACCCCGCGCGTCGTCGACCGGACGCGGCGCCGGGGGGCTCGCGGGCGGCTTCGCGCCGCAGCGCGACTGCGCCGCGGCGCGCACCAGGGCGGCGAGCTGCGCACGCGAGATGAGTCCCTCGCGCAGGAAGTCGCGCCCGGCGTTCACCACGCACTTCACGTAGGCGCCGTGGTTGCGCCAGGGCTCTCCGGAACGCTGCGCGTCACAAGGACAGTGCTGTGCAACGCTGCAACCGTCACCGTCCACGGGCTCGGCCGGGGCCGTCCCCGGACACGCGTCCGCGGAATCGTCCACACCGTCGCCGTCCGAATCGATCACGCCCACC
>JBDHIW010000052.1:0-12240 GCA_039587215.1 Gemmatimonadota bacterium
TGGCCCGCGCGAGGGCGTTCTATGTCGACGTCCTGGGAGCGACCCTGTTCCGCGAGTACGGGGGAACCTCGTGCGTTCTCCAGTTCCAGGGGTGCTGGCTGCTGCTGGTGACCGGAGGAGGCCCCACCCCGGACAAGCCCGCCGTCACGTTCACACCGCCGGACGATCCGAACCGCGTCAGCCACCAGTTTACGATCCGTGTGCCCGACTGCCGCGGAGCGTACGAGACGCTGAAAGCGCGGGGCGCGGCTTTTCTGACACCGCCCGTCGACCGCGGCGGGGAGATCAGGTGTTTCTTCCGTGATCCCGATGGGCATCTGCTCGAGATCAGCGAGATCACGTAGCGACCGACCGACCGCGACCGCACGACGCTGACGGCGCTCGAACGTCGCCGAACGTGCGGGCGCGCGTCGGGGACGCGGCTCTGCGCCCCGACGATCCGGGGCACAAGCCTACATCATGATGCGGTAGTTGAACTTCACGAGCAGCGTGTTCCGCATGTCATCGCGGAAGAGGTTGCCCAGTTCGTCCAGCACCTTGAACTCGGGGTTCGCTGCGAACCCGGACCGGCCGTGGTTCCACACCACGAAGAGTGTCGATCCCGGCCGGTACTCCCAACGGATCACGAGATTGCTCCGCAAGGAGCGGAAGCGGAAGTCCGGATTCCCGAACGCGATCGGCTCCGCCGGGCCGCTGCCGTCCGGATCGGCCGTGTAGACGTTGGTGTTCGCGTCCAGGTCCAGGGTCGAGCCGTCCCGTCCGTACCGGAGGAAGTCGAAGGTTCCGGGGCGCTCGAGTTCCTTGAACCCCTGATAGTCCCCGCTCGCGACGAACGGCTGCGCCCACAACTCGATCGAGAGATCCGGCGTCACCGAGAGGTTGAGGCGCAGTGACAGGTTGAGCGTGTTCTGTACGAGCTCGCTGAAGACGTAGCGCTGGCCGAACGTGGACATTGCCAGCGAGTCGTCTCTCGCCGTGACGTAGAACCCCATGGAGTGCGTGTAGCTATAGTTGGGCTCGAAGGCGATGCTCATGGCCGATGTCGGTCGGAAGTTGATCCAGCCCCCGCCGCTTGCGCCGAACCCGCCGTACACGTTTCGCGCGTAGAAGCCGAACGCGCCGCCCGACACGGCCTTGCGGCCATCGGTGCCGAGGAACGCGTTGGCGCTCCACTGACGGGGTGCTTCCATGAGCGGGCCGCCGCGGGTCGCTTTGTCGCTCTGCCCGCCGAAGTTGTAGTTGAAGCCCAGATTGAAGTTCCAGTAG
This sequence comes from Gemmatimonadota bacterium, assembly GCA_039587215.1. Taxonomy (GTDB): domain Bacteria; phylum Gemmatimonadota; class Gemmatimonadetes; order Gemmatimonadales; family GWC2-71-9; genus CAMYLY01. The sequence continues at coordinate 1,267 of JBDHIW010000052.1, forward strand.
TTCCGCAGCTGCCCCCCGGTTCCCAGGAAGGCGGTCGCGTACTGGCGGTCGCCGCCGAAATTCCAGCTCTGCGCCCAGGTCCCGTCGATGCGGAAGCTCCGGAAGACCGTACCCGGCGACAGCCAGCGGCGGCTGAGCCGGACACCGTGGAAGACGCGGTCGGTCGTCGTCTCGAATCCGGCGTCGTTCACTTCGAACCCCGGGGAGTAGGCGAAGAAGTCCATGCCGTACACCCAATTGCCCGCCACCTTGCCCGCTTGGACCGAGGCGGCGTACCCCGTCATGGACGTCGCCGTCGAGTCCACGTCGACGTAGTCTTGGTCCGGCCGCTGGAAGTAGCGGGCGGAGGACCGCTGCGCGCTCAGAAGTGCGGCGGGAGCGCCGCGAATGTGGGAGCCGCTCACCGTGCCGCTCACGGCGAACTGGTTGCCGGCGAACCGGTGAAAGAAGTCGAATCCGCCGCTGTACGCCGAGGAGCGCAGCCCCTCGAACACGGGGTCGTCGAGGCGGCGGTTCACCGTCGTAGCGAGGAAGCCGATCCCGCTCGACCCGCCGCGCAGGTCTCGTCGCACGCTCAAAACGCCGTAGTTGCCGAGCGGCTCGACGGCCTCGGTCGATCGGAGACCCTGCGGATCCTGCAGGCGCGCGTACTCCTTGTTCGTCAAGGCGTCGAGTAACCCGATCGACCACCCGCCAGTCTTCCCGGAGAGCTTGACGGACCCGAGGATCCGCGTCGCGATCGGGTTGTCCACGTGCCCCGTGCCCGATGCGAACCGTGACGGCGTCCGACCGATGCGGCGCGAGTAGAAGAGCCGCGGCGCCCCGAAGATGAACCCCCCGCTGCCCGCGCCGAACCGAAAGATGTTGGCGCCTTCCACGAAGAAGGGGCGGCGCTCGCTGAAGAAGGTCTCGAACGCGCTCAGGTTGACGACCGCTGGGTCGGCTTCGACCTGTCCGAAGTCGGGGTTGACCGATGCGTCGAGCGTGAGGTCGCTGGTCAGGCCGTACTTGAGGTCGAGCCCGCCGTCCACTGTTTGCACGCTTCCGTCATTGAAGGGGTTGGCCGGATCGGCACCCTGCTGGAAGTCCGTCTTCGCGACGGTGTACGGCAGGACCTCGATCCCGCGCGGCTGCGCGACGTTGCTGAGCCCGTTGAGGTGGCCGAAGAGCGAGGCGTACCCCTGCTCGGTATTCGGCGCCCAACTCCACCGGACCGTCTCGTTCTTCCGGAAGATGTAGCGGGTGAAGTTGATGCCCCACACCATGTCCGGTCCGCTCGCGAACCGAATCTGCGAGAAGGGAATGCGGATCTCGACCGTCCAGCCGCGGTCGTCCCTCGACGTCGCGACCTCCCAGACGGGGTCCCACGACCAGTCGCCGCGGCGATTGTCGTTGGTCAGGAGTGCGTCGGCCCGAGCGCCCGACGGGTTCATTATGAACTGGAACGTCGTACGATGGTCGTGATACGAGTCGATGCTGACGGTGAACTGGTCGCTGGCCATGTGGGTGTCGCGGCGTCCCAGGCTACCGACGATGCCTGACGGGTCGGAGTCGTAGAGACGCGCCCCGATGTACAGCGCAGCCCCGTCATAGATGATTCGGACATCGGTGGCCTCCGTCGGGTCCGAGCCGTCGTCCGGGAGCACCTGCGTGAATCCGGTCGCCGGCGTCGCGGCCGCCCAGGCCGGGTCGTCCAGACGGCCGTCGAGCGACGGTACCGTTTCGGTGAATGACGCTTCGATGGTCGGGACCGGTGGATCGTTGTCGTCGCGCGCAGGTGTTTCAGGTTGAATAGTCTGCAGAGAAAGCAACATCAGAAACGTCAGCATGGTCGTACCTGGCGTTGAGGAGTGCTTTCTCACTAGGACACATGGCGGGGGCAGACGGTTGCAGGGCGTGGCGCGGCGTCTAGCGGGGCGGAGTATGAGGGATACTTTAGAAAGGGCCTGCGTACCCCGGGGCCCGTTGTTTACCCGTCGCTTGCTCTCGGAGGCTGCGACATGCTCAACACCCACACCACCGCTGCAGATCCCATGCGAAAACCCCGCGATGACGAAGTCGATGTGTATGGCCTGACGGACGTCGGGAAGGTCCGGAAGGAGAACCAGGATCACTTCCTCATCTGTTCGCTCCGCAAGCAGGTGGACGTCCACCACACGAGCTTGCCCGCGTTCGAGGAGATGAGGCAGGAGGGTGACCGCATGGCGTTCCTCGCCATGGTGGCGGATGGGGTCGGAGCAGGTGCCAAGGGGGAGACGGCGAGCCGGATCGCGGTCGAAACGGTCACCCGATACGTCCTCGAGAGCATGCGGTGTTACCACGACGTGGACACCTCCGACGATCAGGCTTTCCACGATGCGTTGCAGGAGGCTGCCTGGCGGTGCCACGCCAGCATCACGGCGGAGGGAGAATCGCAGCCCGATCGCCGGGGGATGGCAACGACGCTCACGCTGTGGCTGGGTGTCTGGCCGCGCGCGTACCTCCTGCAGGTCGGCGACAGCCGCTATTACCTCTATCGGAAGGGCGAGCTCACGAGGATCTCCCGCGACCAGACCATGGCGCAGGAGCTGGTGGATCAGGGGGTGCTGGCCACGTCGACGGCGATGAACTCCAAGTGGGCGAACGTGCTGTCGAGTGCGATCGGGGGGCATCAGACGGCACCGGTGGTGACCCGGATGGATCAGGACTGGGACAACATCGGCCTCCTCTGCAGTGACGGTCTGACCAAGCACGTGTCGGAGGAGCAGATCGCGGCCCGGCTGGGCAACTGGACGACCGCCAAGGAGGTGGCGGAGTTGCTGCTGCAGGACGCGATGGAGGGCGGTGGTTCCGACAACATCACGATCATCGTCGGCCGCGACTCGAAGGACGAGGAGCGTCCCCCCGACGATGGGACGGAGTCGTGACGAAGGAGTGATCCCGTGCCGGTGATCGGCTACGCGGTGCTGGCACTCGCGGTTGGTGTGCTTCTCACCGTGTTCGCGGCCAACGTGCAGCTGGCTTACCGGAAATCCAAGGGACTGGGAGAGGGATCATCCGTCGTCGGCGTCGGGACGGTCGTGCTCGTCGTAGCCGTGGTGGTCCAGGCCCAGTTCGCCCCCGAGGGATGGCGCCCGGCGGGGTGGATGGTGATCGCGGGAGTCGCGCTGGATCTGGTCGGACCTCTCGTCGCGTCGTTTGTCCTGTCGGCCCTCGTACGGCCGACGTCCTAAGTCGCTCAGCACGTCGGTACGCGCCCTCGGCGTTGGAGCCACCAGCGCATACACCGGTGGCCCACGTCCACGGGCTCACAGAACATGAGCGGACACCCGCCGACGATGCAGTCGATCCCCGCACGCCGACAGGCACGGACGGCGCTCTCCGAGACGCTCCCGTCTCCGAAGGAGCGGTGCATCCAGACTCGCTGGACACCCGCCGCGAGGCAATCCTGCACCACGCGCTCGGATGCGCTCGGTGGAGTGGCGATCACGACCCCGTCGATCGGGTGTGGTGCCTGGATGACCGACGGATAGCACGCAACACCCTCCACGCGATCGGTGGCTGGGTTCACGGGCACCACGTCGTAGCCTGCGTCGCGCAGCCTGCGGTAGATCGCGTTGGCGGGCAGGCGCCCATCTCGGGCGACGCCGGCGACGGCTAGGTGGGTACTCTCGAGGAAGGCGGCGACGGATGGCGGGACAGCACGCACGGCGACGCTCCGGTCTCGGGAACAGTGCCACGGTAGCCGCCCGCATCTGAACCGGTCATGAAGCGCGGGTGAGGTGAAGGCGGGTGTGCGCGCTCGGTGCGGATGAGGGTTTCTGCGGAGCGTCCCTCCCGTGTGGCACGGGGTCGCTTCGGAAGTCCGCGTCGAGGCCGCGCACGGAGCCGGCGGCCCGGTCGTCCCGAGCCGCCGGCCCGCGTTCCTAGTGCTCGGCGCCCAACGCCGCGACGACCTCTTCGGTGGTCCAGGTCGTATTGGCCATGAAGCGGAAGTTGGTCATCGCGGAGGCATACCCATTGCCGTCCGGCACCTTGGCGGCCGCCGTGGCGTCGGTGATCACCGCGACCTCGAATCCCTGCTCCAGCAGTTCACGCATGTGTGCTTCAACACAGAGGTTGGCGGACATGCCGGCCAGGATCACTTTGTCGATTCCTCGTTTGCGCAGCTGCAGCACGAGGTCATTGGTCTCCGGGCCGTAGACTTTGTGTGGGCTCGTGACGATGGTCTCCCCGTCGTCGATGTGGGGTTTGTACTGCGCCAGCCAGTCCGCACCCGAGCCTTCGAATCCCTCGAGGCTGAGCGGAGAGACGCGATCGAACATCCCGATGTTGTGCATCAGCACTTCAAGGGCGCCGCCGAACTGCCATCCATGGTCGGTTGGGTAGTAGTAGTGCGGCGACACGAAGAGCTGGTAGCCGTTGCGCTTGGCCGCGTCCATCAACTGGCCGAGGTTCTCGACCGTGTTGTTTTCCGTCACGCTTTCGCCGACCACGCCCCACGTCACGCCCTCGGGGCTGAGAAAGTCGTTCTGAGGATCGGTGACGACGATCGCCGTGTGGGCCGGATCGATCTCCATACCGGGATCGGGGAGCTGGGCAAGCGCGCCGGTCGCAGGCAGGGCGAGCAGGGCGGTCGTTGCAGCGAGGGAGGGTACGAATCGCATAGCGTCTCCGGGTGCGGGTTGCATGGAGAACGCTGGTAGCGGTCTTTCGGTTCCGATGGCCCCGTGTGGGCGGGCACGCGCGCCGGTGGCGAGCGTACCTAACATGTCACTTGATAAGAGCTTACGGCGCTTCTGCGAAACGAAGGATGTCCCGGGCGTTGGTCACGGCTTCCTCGAGTTCACCTGTCGAGAGCCGAGGATCTTCACCGCGGCTGAGCAGAATGGCCGCGACGAGCGAGACCAGCTGGTCTTCGGGCAGTCGGATGTTCGGCTTGCCGGGCATTGGCACGTCCTGTCGGATCGAGGTTCGTATGGTGTGCTTGGGGGACTACGGAGCGACTGAAGACTACTCGGCTGCGCCGCCCGAGACCACGCGGGTCTGTAGAGCGGATACCGCGGCCTGCGGCCACCATGCAACGTCTGCCGTAGACTTTCACGGCGCTTCCTCCCCCACACGAGGTGTGCATCTTGCAGCGGAATCTCGGACCGATTCCATCTTTTGACGCCATCCGGGCAGGACACCAGTGACGCTCGCACGCCGCAACTCCACGTTCCTCGTACTGCTTGGCCTCGCCGGATGCACTGACGGGCCCACGACGCCCACGGCGACCGACGATACCAACGACACTTCGCTGGAGCGCGCGGGGGTCGTATCGGCCATCGTCGAAGCTGAGCAGGGCGGCGCGCCGGGATTCTACTTCCTGCCCCCCTTGGTGGCGGCGCCCGATTCGACCGGCCCGTTCGACGGCTCGCTGCTCGATGTCGTCTCGATCGAGATCTGCGCCCTGGATGGCGATGACTGCGCGGGAGACCCCGTCGCGGTCTTCACGGGCACGTCTGGAGGCGGCAGCGAGTCCATTCGGGTGGATGAAGAAAACGAGCATTACATCGTCAACTGGCACACCAAGCGCTTCGATGTCGAAACGGATCAGGCCTACCGCATTCGCATCGTCGCGAACGCCATCGAGCAAGCCTACGCGGATCTCTGGGTGCATCCGAAGGGCGGGAAGCCGGTCGCGGACGACGGACGGCCCGGAATTCGATACGGACGCACGCTCCCCATCAAGTTCCGAGTCGACAGCGGCGCCGTGATCGAGGCACTGGCGAGCGTGGAAGAGCAACACGACCTCAAGCCGCTCGTGTTGGGCCTGGGGGTCAGCGTGCAGCCGTCTGCGGCGGTTGTGGTCGATTACTGGACTCCGGACGGACCGCGGCTGCGCGTCGAACGCTCTACATCGACGGAGCACGCACTGGTGCTGCCGCGACTCCTTCCTGCGTCACCCTACGAGTACGAGGTGACGTTCACGTTCGACGACCCGACTCGAAGCGTGGATCCGATCAGCGGTTCGTGGGAGACGGACCCACTTCCCGACGACCTTGAAGCCATCGCCCTCACGTCTACGGGGCAGTCGACGGCCCCGTTGACGATGCTGGAGCTGCGCGAGCCCACCTTCCAGGGCTTTGCCGCGGTCGACGCCATCGGGCGAGTGGTGTGGTATCATCGGACCGACGGTGCGTCCTGGGGGTGGACGCGGCGCAGCAACGGCAACTTTGTGTTCCTCGACACGCAGGGAGGACTGAACGAGGTCACGCCGACGGGAGATGTCGTGGCGACGCTCACACGGGCCAACGGAGAGGTGATCCACCACGACGTCATCGCGACGCCACAGAATACCCTGTACTTCATGACGCGCCACCCGCAGGCGGTCGACGGGGTGACGTGGACCGGCGAGATCATCTGGGAGTGGGATCCCGACTCTGGCGACCTGGACGCGCGGTGGAACGCGTTCGATTTCCTGTCGCCGGCGACGGACACGACTGATCGCAGCAGAACATCGGACTGGCTTCACGGCAACAGTCTCGACATCGGGGCGTCGGGGACCGTGCTCCTGTCGAGCCCATGGCTGAATCAGGTCATCGCGATTCCCGGTGACTTCTCCGGAATCGCGTGGCGGCTGGGAGGGAAGAACGCCACCATCTTTACGGATTCGGCCGGAGCGTTCGACTTCCAGCACACGGCCGCGGAGATCCAGGAGGGACGAGTGCTGCTGTTCGACAATCGTGGCGGTGAGGTCGACGGACAGCCCGTGTCGCGCGCGCTCGAACTCGAGCTGGACTTCGAGACCGACTCGGCGGCGACCGTATGGACGTTTCAGGCCCCGAACGACAACTATGCGTCGATCATCAGCTCGGCGCGTCGCATGGAAAATGGCAACACGATGGTCGCATTCGGTCCCTCGGACGGATGGCGTGATTCCCGCGGCCCCATCGAGGTCTACGAGGTGCAGTCGGACGGCACGGTGGTCTGGAACCTGGTCGTGGAGGGGCCCAACCACATGTACCGCGCGACGCCGTTCGTGAGTCTTGCTGGTGAGGTCGAGGTCGACGACTAGCGGGGCGCGTTGCCGTCAGCGCCGTGGACGCGACAAGAAACGGCGGCGGAGTAGCTCCACGAGATTCACGGGGCCGCGGTCGGTGCGCCGGTCCCAGCTGAGGCGGTAGGGAGAGCAACTCTCGCGCGGGGCGGTGCCGCGGAGGAACACCTCCATGCGGCCCCGGCATCCGGGTCCGGCGCGCAGGCCGGTCTCGGGGTCGATCTCCACCCTGTCGATGCCCGGGGGCGTGCGGAAGTGTCCCTGACCCCGACGGCCCTCGGCTTCGGTGAGAAACCGAGCGAAGATCGGGAGTGCCGCGCGCGCGCCCGGGAGCTCCACGGGCGTGCCGTCGTCAAAGCCGACCCAGACCCCGACCACCAGCGACGGGGTGTACCCGACGAACCACGCGTCACGGAAGTCGTTGGTCGTACCACTCTTGGCGGCGACCGTGCCGCGGAACCCCGCACGGCGCACGCCTCGGCCGGTGCCACGGTCGACCACACCCTGAAGCGCGGACGTTACGAGGTACGCGACTCGCTCGTCGACAACCTGTCGTCCGTCCTCGGGTGCGGGCGTCGCCACCACCCCGCCGCCCGGCGTCATGACACCGATCGTGCCATGGGTCTCGTGCAGCACTCCCTCCGCGGCAAGCACCCCGTAGGCCCGCGTGAGTTCGAGTGGAGAGACCTCGGCGGCGCCGAGCGCGATACTGGGGACCGCGGGTAGCGATCGGTCGATACCGACCGCGCGCGCGGTCGCAACGATGCGTTCGGGACCCGTTGCGAGGCCGACGCGGGCCATCGGGACGTTGAGCGACCGTTCGAGGGCGTCGCGCAGCGTCACGTTGCCCCGAAACTGCTCGTCGTAGTTGGTCGGTTGCCACACGCCGGCTGGGGTCTCCACCGAGAGCGGTTCGTCCTCGATGCTCGTGGCCAGCGTGAACGCGCCATCGGCGAGGGCCGCCAGCGCGACGATCGGTTTGAAGGCGCTCCCGGGTTGCCGGCGGGCCAACACCGCGCGGTTGAACTGGGAACGCCCGTAGTCGCGGCCTCCCACCATCGCCACGATGCCGCCGGTGCGGGGGTCGAGTGCGACGAGTGCCGCCTCCAGGGGTGCCGCACCCTGCAGCAGCTGCGGATACTCGCGTTCGAGCGCGCGAAGACCGTCGCGGACCGCGTCTTCCGCGCTCACCTGCAGATCGATCTGCATGGACGTGAACACGGCGTGGCCGTGCCGAACGGCCGCACCGAGGCTATCGCGCAGCTGGTGCAACACGAAGTCGGTGAAGTGCCGCCCGACCGACGCCGTCCGGAGCGGCTCGCGAACGGTCAGCGGGGCATCGATCGCCTCGGCGACGCTCGATGGGTCGGCGCGCTCCTGCTCGCGCATGAGACCCAGCACGAGATCACGGCGGTCCTGCGCGCGCTCGGGGTGGCGACGGGGGTTGTACAGGCTCGGGCCGCGGATCATCCCCGCCAGGAGGGCGGACTGCGAGAGATCGAGCGTACTCACGTCCGCCCCGAAGTAGAACTGTGCGGCGCGTCCGACGCCGTGGATCGCCAGCCGACCCTGCTGTCCGAAGTAGATCTCGTTCAGGTAGGCTTCGAAGATCGTCTCCTTCGAGTAGCGTGCCTCGAGCACGACGGCCATGACCAGCTCACGGACCTTCCGAACGAGCGTCCGCTTGGGCGTGAGGAAGCGGTTCTTCACCAGCTGCTGCGTGATAGTGCTCCCGCCCTGGGAGAGGCGTCCGGCCCGGACGTTCGCGACCGCGGCGCCGGCGATGCGGATCAGATCGATGCCGTGGTGCGCGTAGAACCGCTGGTCTTCCACGGCGAGCACGGCCGACTGCAGGTCATCGGGCACCTGATCCAGCGGTACGGGGACGCGATCCTCGCCGGCGCGCCCCGCCACGGTCCGGAGCAGGGGCGGCTCCAACACGAGGTAGTCCACCTGCCCGTCGTCCTCGGTGTCGATACTGGTGACGCGCCCGCTGCGCGAGAAGCGGACGGTTGCCGCGCCTCCCGTCAGCATGCGGTCCAGATGCCGGAAGCCGCGCTGGGCGATGGAGAGGCGCGTCGAGCGGCGCTGGTATTGGCCCGGCAGGCGTGGTCGGTGGCCGACCCGTTCGTAGCCGACGAACTCCAGGTAGTCGCCGATCCGGTCCGGCGCGACCGTCTGCCCGAGGTACAGCACGAAGGGCTGACCGTAGACGCGGGTAGGCGCCGCGGCCTCCGCGGTGTCGAGCCGTGCGCGGACCAGCGCCTCCGTGAGCAGCACACCCACGCACAGCGCAGAGACTGTGGCCGCCACCCCGATGACACGAGCGCCCGGGCGTCTGCCCAGGGCACGTGCGTACTGGACGCTGCGGGTGATGGCCGATCGCATCGCTTCTCCCGGAGAACCGATGCTGGCCGCGGGGAATCCGCCGCACGCTCGGCTCTCGTGACCCTACGGGCCGCGGGAGCCGAGCGTTTCGGGGCGACCTACCGCTGGCCGTTGGCCGGCGGGGTCATGAAGGCGGCGACGAGGCCAGCGTGGTCGGACGGCCACAGAGGCCAGTACGGGCCGTCGATCCGCTCGGAGGGGTCGGCGCCCACCAGTGATATCGCGGAGCGCCCGAGGCCCGTCCGTGGATGTCCCATGCCTCGCGCGAGCACGTAGTCGATCCGCGCACTGGCCTGGGACACGTCGTTCGACAGGTCGGCCTGCTGGCAGCACGTGAATCCGTCATCGCCGGGCCGGAGCGCCGCCCAGACGTCGGTGAATCCGGCGCCCGCAAACGCCTGGTACATCGGTGACCCGACGACGTCGTTCAGATCGCCAAGGATGACGGCCGCGTCGGGGTTCCCCAGGGCGCCCAGCAGCTCCTGCGCCTGCAGGAACCGAAGACCGCTCAACTGCGCACCCTCGCCGGCCGTGAAGTGCGTGTTCGCGACGGTGTACGTGTTCTGGCCGACGTCGACATGGGCCACGACCCATCCGTCGTAGAGTGCGACGCCGGGAGCGACCGGGCCGATGCCGGCGACGAAGCGGTCGGCGTCGGCGGCGATGACCTCGACGCGGGAAGCGTCGACCAGGAGGACGTTGAAGTCCTGGACCGAGATCCCGGGGATCGGCTGCGCGTGGAAGCTCTCGACGACGCCCGCCACGGTGTACGCCACGCCCCGGTTGGCGAGTGCCTGCTGCAGGATCGGGAGGAAGGGAAGGGTGAAGTCCACGTCTATCCCGTACGCCGTGAGGTCGATGTCGAAGGTGGCGATCTCCTGGAGACCCACGGCGTGGGGCCGGTGCTCCGCGATCGCGTCGGCGATGGCCTCGACCCGATCCAGCCAGGAGGTCGTCTCGAGTGTCTGAAGTGCCGCGCCGAACGCTGCCAGATCGTCGATGTCGGGGTCGGCGAGCGCAGCCACGACTGCGTTGAGGTCCGTGCCGTAGTACACGTTCCAGGTCATCACCGAGAGCCCCCGGGCCGGCGACCGGGTTGCGCTGGTCTCGGGGCCGGTGGTCGGCGCGTCCTGGCAGGCGCTGAGCGCTGCCACGACCACACCGACGAGTACGAGCGTCTGGATCTTCATCATCGTCATCATCCTCCGCGGGACCCTTCCCGCCGAAAAGGTTCGACGCGAACATCGGGGTGGCGGCGTCAAGCAGGCGTCAGGCGCTCCCCATCGTCGAGCTGCCGGTCGCGTCGGGGAGCACCTACGCGCGAGTTGGGCCGTCCCTGGCGACCGAGGGGGAACATCGTCCGGTGTTCTCGACCGAATGTCGACCGGGACTCGACGCCGCCGGCCTCGATCCGGCGGATGCCCCGTGGGGGCGTGGCGGTGCGACGCCCCCCCCCCCGTGGTGTGGAGCGGGGGCAGGGTTGCCGTAGCCCGTGACGGCGGGGATCGTACGAGGTCCGGGGCCACCCGGTGCGCCGGCCACACGACCAGGGAGAGAGACATGCG
>JBDHIW010000272.1:0-2641 GCA_039587215.1 Gemmatimonadota bacterium
AGTACTGGGGGGACGGCCAGCAGGCCCGCGCCTTTCACCACACCGCGCCCGTTTCGAGCATCTACGCCTTCCACGAGGCGCTGCGGCTGATTCTAGACGAAGGGCTCGAGGCGCGCTGGGCGCGACACCAGGCGGCGCACGATGCCCTCGCCGCGGGGCTCGACGCGCTCGGGCTCACCCTGTTCACGCCGGACACGCACCGCTTGCCGATGCTCAACGTGATCCGGATCCCCGACGGGGTCGACGACGGAGGCGTGCGCGCGCAGCTCCTCGAGCGCGGGATCGAGATCGCGGGCGGGTTCGGGCCGCTGAAAGGCTCGACCTGGCGCATCGGCCTCATGGGCACGAACGCCGACCCGGACCGGGTAGCGCGCCTGCTCGACGCGCTCGGAGACGTGCTCGCTCGGTAGGGCGGCTCGGTCAGCCGCCGTCGGCGCCGACGACCGCGATGTGCCGGCCGTCGGGGCTCACAGCGATGCGGGACACGTCGCTGACGCCGGCGTCCGACAGGTCGGCGAACGTCGCCCACGCACCGTCACGCCACACGAGCAGCTGCGACCCCCGCCCGGAAATCAGCGCGCCGCCCGGCGTCCAGGCGTAATACTCGTTGCCGTCGACCGCGGGTGCCAGTCGTTCCATCGATCCGCTCGCCAGGTCCAGCGCGGTGATCCATGGGCCGTCGTCGGTGCGGTGCAGGAAGCTCACCGCCTCGCGCCCCGGGACCGCGTGCAGTGATCGTCCGATGTTCTCGGCGGCGACTTGGGCATCGCCGGTCGCGGTCGCGGCGATCTGAAGCGTCGGCGGATCGCCGAGCACGAACAGGGCCAGCGTCGTTGCGTCCGCCCAGGCGTGGTACCCGACCGGCGCGATCCGCTCGAGCACGAGGGCCGGTGACGATCCGTCGAGCGCGAATCGCCACAAGCGCTGCGTGGAGTCCGCCTCGACCCGCACGACGGAGAACCCCGTGCCGTCCGGCACGACGGTCGGAGAGTACTCGCTCTCGGCGGTGTGCGTGACCTGCACGGGCGTGCCTCCGTCGAGGGCGATCCGCCAGATGTCGGATTGGTCGGTCCCCATCGCCGTGTAGAGCACGGCGGTGCCGTCGGGCGTGAACGAGGGCTGGTTGTCGTAGCCCGCGCGCGCGGTGACGTTGCGCAGGGCCTGTACCGTGAGTGCCGTTCCCGCTCCCTCGAGCGCACCCACGTAGATGTCGGTGCCGGGTGCCTGTGCCGCGAGCCCGGGCGCGACGAAGAGGCAGGCGAATGTCAGGCAGGCTGCGCGCATCGTACCCTCCTTCGGGTGTACCGGTCTAGGTTACGGCCGCGCGTTTGCTGACCGCGTGTGCCGACTCGATATTGCACGTCGACCCCAACCCACGAGACACCATGCGGTTCAACCTCCTGCACCCCGCGCTCCTGCTTCGCATCGAGGGACTCGCCGTCATGGCGTTGGCGGTCATGCTGTATGCCGAACTGGGTGAGTCGTGGCTGCAGTTCGTCCTGCTGTTTCTCGTACCCGACGTGGCGTTGCTCGCGTACCTCGCCGGTCCGCGCTTCGGCGCCGCCGTGTACAACGCCCTGCATACCTATCTGCTGCCCGTGGCCTTGTTCGGTGCGGGGTTCGTCTTCGAACGCACACCGGCACTCAGCCTCGCGCTGATCTGGGTCGCACACATTGGCTTCGATCGCGTGGTCGGGTACGGGCTCAAGTATGCCGAGGGCTTCAAACACACGCACCTGCAGCGATCGCGCTGAGCCCGGTCAGGGGCGCGTCCACACGTTGTTCGACCGGTCCGCGTCGGGGAACTGCTCGTCGGGGTCGATCGCGACACGGTCGATGGCGGACCCCGACGGCAGCGCGATCTCGGCGGTACGGTGCCCGTCCAGCCAGTGGTCGACCGGGACCTCCCGGACCAGGATGGACCCGTCCGCCAGCCAGATCACCACGCGGGCCGGCAACGGTGCCAGGCCGAGGTCTCGGATGACGACCGTCGGCGTGTCGCCGTCGCGCACGTCGTCGATCGCCTGATCGAGGGTCCACGTCTCGAAGTACCAGGTGCGCCAGAACCAATCCAGGTCCTCACCGAGCGACGTGCTGAAGCTGTTGAACAGATCCCACGGCTGCGGGTGCTTGAAGCGCCAGTCGGCAAGGAACTTCCGGTAGGCCGGCAGGAATCGGTCGTCACCGACCAGCGCTCGCAGCGTCCAGAGGACCGTGGCTGGCTTGGAGTAGGACGCGACGCCGCCGTGTCCGGGGTAGTGGTACTCGGTCCGGCGCATCATCTCGCCTTCGCTGCCGGTCCGTGCGCGCCCCAGGTACCGGTCTCGGTCGGACTGTGAGGCGCGGCTTCCCGGATAGAACTCGCGTTGCGCGTTGGCGTCGTTGAACGACGTGGTGCCCTCGTCGATCCACCCGTGCCGCTTCTCGTCGTTGGCGATGAGCATGGGCACCCACATGTGCGCCAGCTCGTGTGCGGTCACGCTGTAGAGGGACGTGTCGCTCCGGCCGACGTAGTCGCCGATGAGCGTCATCATCGGGTACTCCATGCCGCCGCCGCGGATGCCGCCGCCCTCGACGGCCGTCATGTGCGGCCAGGGGTAGGGCAGGCCCATGAAGCGGGACAGGAAGTCGATGGAGTGTT
>JBDHIW010000273.1:0-2634 GCA_039587215.1 Gemmatimonadota bacterium
TTCATGTATCCCGCCGATACCAAGTCGCCGAGAGGGAAGCTCCGGTTGCTCTACGAAGCCGCGCCGCTGAGTTTCATCGCGCATCACGCGGGTGGGCGGGCGAGCGACGGTCGACGGCCGATTCTCGAGATCGAGCCCACCAAACTGCACCAGCGAACTCCGCTGCTGATCGGAAGTCAGGACGACGTCGCGTACGTGGAGGCCACCGTCGCCGAGATCGACGGCACGTGAGCGACGAGCGGCGCTCGCCGTCGGGCATCCCCGTCGAGCCGGTGTACGGACCGGGGCCGGCGCCGGGAACGTTCCCGTTCACGCGCGGCATTCACCCCGACATGTACCGCGGCCGCGTGTGGACCATGCGGCAGTACGCCGGGTTCGGGACGGCGCAGGAAACCAACGCACGCTTCCGCGAGCTGCTGGAGGCAGGACAGACCGGTCTCTCCGTCGCCTTCGACCTGCCGACCCAGATGGGACTGGACTCCGATGCCGCGATGGCAGAGGGAGAGGTCGGTCGCGCGGGCGTGGCGATCGACACGGTCGACGACCTGGCGGTGCTGTTCGACGGTATCCCGCTCGATCGGGTGTCGACGTCGATGACGATCAACGCCACCGCCGGGATTCTGCTGGCCATGTACATCGTCGTGGCGGAAGAGCGCGGCGTGGAGCGGCGCGCCCTGCGGGGCACGATCCAGAACGACGTGCTGAAGGAGTACATCGCCCGGGGGACGTATATCTACCCCGTCGAACCGTCGCTCCGCCTTGTGACGGACATCATGCAGTTTGTCGCCGAGGCGGGGATGCGGTTCAACCCGATCTCGGTGAGCGGTTATCACATTCGTGAGGCCGGCGCCACCGCCGTGCAGGAGGTCGCGTTCACCTTCGCGGACGGCATCGAGTACCTCGACCACGCCAAGACGGCGGGTCTCGATCTCGAAGCGATCGCGAGTCGGGTGTCGTTCTTCTTCGGCGCCCACAACGATCTTCTCGAAGAGGTGGCGAAGTTTCGCGCAGCGCGGCGACTGTGGGCGACCCTGGTCAAGGACCGGTATGGGCTGACGGACGACGCGTGTCGGCTGCGCTTCCACACCCAAACCTGCGGCTCGACGCTGACGGCGCAGCAGCCGCTCAACAACGTCGTGCGGGTCACGGTGCAGGCGCTGGCCGCCGCGCTTGGCGGAACGCAGTCGCTTCACACGAACAGCTTCGACGAGGCGCTCGCGCTCCCGACCGCCGATGCGGCGCGCCTCGCGCTCCGCACGCAGCAGGTCCTGGCCTTCGAGTCGGGTACGGCGCAGACGGTGGATCCCCTGGCGGGGTCGCATTACGTCGAGCACCTCACCGACGAGGTCGAGTCGGGCGCGCGCGCGTTGCTGGGAGAGGTCGAGGCGCTCGGTGGCGCGGCACGGGCCATCGAGCTCGGGTTCTTTCAGGATGCGATCGCGCGCTCGGCCTACCGCCAGCAGCGCGCGATCGAGTCGGAGGACATGGTCGTGGTGGGGGTGAACCGTTTCGCCGACGGCGAGTCCGCTCCGGCGGTACCGGCGCCCGACTACTCCGCGCTCGCCCGGCAGCAGGTGGGACGCCTGACCGCCGCGCGCGCGGGCCGCGACGAGGCGGCATGGCAGGCGGCGCTGAGCGCGGTGGCGGCGGCCGCCCGGAGCGGGGAGGCCCTCATGCCAGCCATCATCGACGCCGTGCGCGCGCGCGCGTCGGTCGGTGAGGTTTCCGATACGCTGCGGGATGTGTGGGGGAAGTTTCAGCCTGCTGCTTGACCCGCCTCCGGAGCACTCCTAGCTTACGTATTCTGTTGTCAATAAGGGACTTACGATATGCCGACGTATGGGTACGCGTGCCCGAAATGCGGGCATGAGTACGAGAAGCTGCAGAAGATAAGCGACCAGACACGAACCAAATGCCCGGAGTGCGGCACCCCGGGTGAGCGCGTGATCTCGGGCGGCGCCGGCCTCGTTTTCAAGGGCTCCGGCTTCTACATCACCGACTACAAGCGTGCGGGGGACTCGGCGTCATCGGCGTCCGGCGGCAAGGACGGCGACGCGTCGTCGTCGAAGGACGGGTCGAAGGACGCGTCGAAGAGCAAGGATACGAAGACCTCGAAGGGAGAGGGATCCTGACGCAGGGGGCGGCGGAACTCAAGGACGCCCTGGGGCGAGCGGTCGCGTCACTCGGTGTCGACGACGTCGAGGTGCGGCTCGAGCGCCCGCGCGAAGCGTCGCACGGCGACTGGGCCACCAACGTGGCCATGCAGCTCGCGAAGCCGCTGCGCCGCGCACCGCGCGACATCGCGGAAGCGATCGTGGATGCGCTGGACGCGCCGGCAGGACTGGTGACCGCCGTCGAGGTCGCCGGGCCGGGCTTCATCAACTTCCGCCTCGCGGCGGGTGCGATGTCCGATGTGCTGCCGCGGATCGTGGCGGAGAACGAGGCGTTCGGGCGCACGTCGACCGGGGCGGCCCGGCGCGTCGTCGTCGAGTTCGTGTCCGCCAATCCGACTGGGCCGCTTCATGTGGGGCACGGTCGCGGAGCCGCACTGGGCGACGCGCTCGCGGCGCTGCTCGACGCGACGGGCTACCGGGTGTCCCGTGAGTTCTACGTCAACGACGCCGGCGTGCAGAT
>JBDHIW010000274.1:0-3273 GCA_039587215.1 Gemmatimonadota bacterium
TCGTTGACCGGCCGCGCCGTGTCGGTCACGATCTTCATCACGATGGCCTGCGCCGTGGCCCCCGTGTGCGGAGGCTCGCCCGTCAGCATCTCGTACAGCACCGACGCCAGCGAGTACACGTCCGAGCGCGCCGACAGTTCCTTCTCCGCCGTTGCCTGCTCGGGGCTCATGTAGTGCGGGGTCCCCAGGCTCAGGCCGGTCTCCGTCATGCGACCACCCGCGGCCGCACTCACCGCCAACGCGATCCCGAAGTCGGCCACCATCGGCCGGCCATCGTGGAGCAGGATGTTCTCGGGCTTGATGTCCCGATGGATGACGCCGTTGCGATGGGCATAGTCCAGCGCGTCGGCGACGTCGCGCGTGAGCTGCACGGACTCCTCGATCCCGAGCTGCGCCTCGCGGTTCAGCCGGTCGCGCAGCGTCTCGCCGTCGATGAACGGCATCACGTAGAAGAGGAAGCCGTCGGCTTCGCCCGAGTCGAACAGCGGCAGGATGTGGGGATGCTGCAGGCTCGCCGTGGTCTTGATCTCCTGCACGAATCGCTCGGCCCCGAGCACCGCAGCCAGCTCGGGCCGCAGCACCTTCACCGCGACGTGGCGGTCGTGCTTGAGATCCTCCGCGAGGTACACGGTCGCCATGCCGCCCTCGCCGAGGCGGCGTTCGATCTTGTAGCGGCCGGCGAGGGCCGTGGTGAGCTTGCCGGTGACGTCGGTCATGGGGGCCGTGGCGTGGGAGGGAGCAGGACCAGTCCGAAAAAGAATACCTAGTGACGCACGGAGCCGTCAGGTGTGGGCGCCCTCGGACCGCCGCGCCACAGGCTGTGGACGGACGCGCGGCGCGGTATACTCCAGTGCGCTTCGGCGCCATCGCCGGCTCGCCCTCCACCGACGGAGATCTTGGGATGCTGCGACGGCCCACCTTCATCCTCGCGCTGACGACCGCGGCCGTGGCGTGCGCCCCCGCCACGGTGTCCCAGCGTGTCAGCCCGGCGCCGCTCCGGACGACGGGCGGTATGGTGGTCGCGTCCAGCGCGATCGCGAGCGAGGTGGGCCGGCGCGTGCTCGAAGAAGGTGGCAATGCCGTCGACGCCGCCATCGCGACCGGGTTCGCCATGGCGGTCACGCTGCCCTCGGCCGGCAACATCGGCGGCGGGGGCTTCATGGTCGTCCGGTTCCCCGACGGGCGTTCCACGGTCGTGGAATTCCGGGAGAAGGCGCCCCTGGCGGCGCACCCGAACATGTTCCTCGATGCCGACGGCGAGTACTCCAGCGACATCCACCACGACAGCCACCTCGCCGTGGGCGTGCCTGGGACCGTCGCCGGATTCGCCCTGGCGCACGAGCGCTACGGCACGCGGGAGTGGAGCGCGCTCGTCGACCCCGCGGTACGGCTCGCGGCCGACGGGTTCGCGCTGTCGCCGGGCCTGGCGCGCGGCCTGGCCTGGGTGGTGAACAACACGCCGCAGTATCCGGCGACCGTCGCCGCCCTTTCCAACGGCGGGGTGCCCTACGAGGCCGGAGACACGTGGCGCCAGCCCGATCTCGCGCGCTCCCTGGAGCGGATTCGCGACCACGGACGGGACGGCTTTTATGCAGGGGAGACGGCCCGACTCGTTGCGGAAGAGATGGTACGGGGCGGCGGGTGGATCACCGAAGACGATCTGGCACGATACGAAGCGAAGGAGCGGCAGCCGATCACGGGGTCGTACCGCGGGTACGACATCATCAGCATGCCGCCCCCCTCGAGCGGCGGGGTCGTGCTCGTCGAGATGCTCAATATCCTCGAGGGGTTCGACCTGGCGGCGATGGGACACAACTCGCCCGAGTTCATCCACCACGTCACCGAATCGATGCGGCTGGCCTATCGCGACCGCGCGGCGTTTCTCGCCGACGCCGACAAGGTCGAGGTGCCGGTCGAGCGGCTCACGAGCAAAGCGTATGCGCGTGGGCTGCGCCAGTCCATCGACGGGGCACGGGCCGGATTGTCGTCGCCCGACGACGTGGCGCTGCCCGCCGAGAGCGAGGAAACCACCCACTACTCCGTGGTCGACGCCGACGGCATGGCCGTCTCGGTGACGTACACCCTGGAGGCGGGGTACGGGTCGAGGATCGTCGTGCCGGGCGCGGGCTTCCTGCTCAACAACGAAATGGGCGACTTCAACCCACGGCCCGGCCTGACGACGGCCACCGGCCATATCGGGACGGAGCCGAACCTCGCCCGCCCCGAACAGCGCATGCTGTCGAGCATGACCCCCACGATCCTCGCGAAGGACGGCGAGCTCTTCGCGGTACTGGGGAGCCCGGGAGGGCGCACCATCATCGGGACGGTCCTGGAAGTCGTGCTCGGGCTGGTCGACTTCGGGCTCGACGCCCAGGCGGCGGTCGACGCGACGCGGTTTACCCACCAGTGGCTGCCGGATCGGATCACGATCGAGGAAATCGGGATTACGCCGTGGACGGTACGGGAACTCGAAGCCATGGGACATGCCGTGCGGGTCCGCGGTGCCCAGGGAGCCGCCAA
This sequence comes from Gemmatimonadota bacterium, assembly GCA_039587215.1. Lineage (GTDB taxonomy): Bacteria > Gemmatimonadota > Gemmatimonadetes > Gemmatimonadales > GWC2-71-9 > CAMYLY01. Next base: position 2,521 of record JBDHIW010000274.1, read on the forward strand.
CGTGATCGTGATCGACCCCGCCACCGGCGACCGGATCGGTGCGCCGGACTATCGGTCGTCCGACGCCGGGGCGGCCGGGCACAACTGAGGCCCGGCGGTCCAGCCGCTCGGGGCTTGAGTTTCCGGGTCCCCGGCGACACCATCCAAGCCTTCCTCAAACGCTCAGGAGACCTCCCGTGCGCACAGCAGCTCTCGTACTCGCAGCATCCCTGATCGCCGCGCCGGCGATCGCGCAGGACGCCGACCGCAGCGTGTCGGACGGCGGCATCATGGTAGACGGCTGGCAGGGCCGCGTCGACCGTCGCCCGGCCGCCCAGGGCAAGACCATCGCCGACTCGCGCTTTGCGGCGACGGACGGCGGCTACCGGCTCGGCCTCGGGCAACTACGAGGTCCATGCCACCTTCAAGGAGCATGCGATGGCGGCGTCACACCCGCACTCGTACGGCATGTTCATCGGTGGCCACGACCTCGAGTCCGACATGGAGACGCTGCTGTACTGCATCGTCTACGGTGACGGCACCTACTCCGTGAAGACCTTCCATGGCGAGAACGTCACCACGCTCGTGAACCGGGCGGAGAGCGACGCGCTCAACAAGGCCGGCGAGAGCGGCGAGGCCACCAATCAGGTCGGGTGGCGCGTGCACGACGGCTCGGCGAGCTGCATGGTGAACGGCACCGCCGTTTCGACCTTCGCCCACGGCGACGTGGTCGCGGACGACAAGATCAAGTCCACCGACGGCGTGTATGGTTTC
>JBDHIW010000275.1:0-2615 GCA_039587215.1 Gemmatimonadota bacterium
CGTTTAAGCGGCCCGACCCGGCTCACGCCGGCGTCGGGCTTTTTTTGGTTCGCGAGATCCGGTGTTCCGGCGTATGCGCTCTCATGTCCCGGTTCCACTGAACAACCCGGGATTGTGATACCGGATGAGACCAAGTGCGCCGAACCGGCGTTGCTGCATCTGGGACAACGACTACTGATCCCGCGTCCCGCACTCCGGACACACATCCGACGTTCGTCTCGTCTTCCTGTACCCGCACACGTCGCACCGCTCGCCGCGCAGCAGGAATCCCGCGATCACGCGGCTGCGCAGCCACAGCAGGAACGCCGCGTACATCACGGTGCCGATCAGCGCGGCGAGCAGGCCCGGGGGGAGCAGTTGCAGCCGGGCGCGTGCCCACCCCGAGGTCGGCACGACCGGATCGGCGAACGCGACGTGCACCGCCATCCACTCGGTGATGCCCAGCGTGTACGTCGTCCCGTTGACGACGAGGGCCGCGCCGCGCCACGGCGCGACCTCCGCCTCGAGCGGCCCCCACAACACGTACAGTCCCGCCCCGATGCAGGCGATGAAGCCGGCCGTCGCCAGGCGTCTCCGCGTCGGTCGCGTCATGCGCCGCGGCACGAGCACGAGCAGCAGCAAGGCGGCCGCGCACGGCGCGATGATCAGCGCGACGCGATGGACGAGCTCGATCCCCTCGGCCACGCTCACGTTGGCGTTCCCGTCGGCGTGCCGCACTCCGGGCATCGGGCGGAGGCCAGGCCGCGCAGGTCGTACCCGCACTCATCGCATCGCGAGAGCAGCGGAAGGCGTCGTACACCGAGGCTGAAGCCGACGGCACCGACGAACGTGACGGCAACGGTGATCGCGGCCGTCGCCGCGGCGCGTGCCGGCGACACGCGCCAGCTTCGCTGCGAGCCGGCAGCGCGCCCGCCACCGAGCGTCACCTCGGTGGTCGTCACCGCGAGATAGCCGAGCGCTCCGAAGGTCCGCGTCATGATGCCGGCGCCTCCTCCCGAGGCTTTCCAGGAGAGCTGGCTCGGACCCCAGAGGGTGACCGCGAGCACACCCCAGACGGCGCCGATGAGACCGCCGAACAACAGCCTGCGCCGCGTGCGGGTCAGGGGCGTCCGAGATTCGCGGTTCGGCTGTTTCGACAGCCCCATTCTGCCTCCATTCGAACGCTGTCACAGCTACACTGGGCCCCCTCACTGCTATGGTAGGGCCCACATGAGCACCCAGAGCGCACCACCCCTGACCGCCTCCCGCATCCGGCGCGACTTCATCGAGTTCTTCGCCGGCCGGCACGGTCATGCCGACGTCCCCTCGAGCCCCGTCGTCCCCCACGACGACCCGACGCTGCTGTTCACCAACGCGGGGATGAACCAGTTCAAGGACGTCTTCCTCGGCCAGGGGTCGCGACCGTACTCGCGGGCCGTCAACACGCAGAAGTGCATCCGGGCCGGCGGCAAGCACAACGACCTCGAGGACGTCGGCAAGGACACGTACCACCACACGTTCTTCGAGATGCTCGGGAACTGGTCGTTCGGAGACTACTTCAAGGACGAGGCGATCTGCTGGGCGTGGGAGCTGCTCACCGAGATCTGGGGAATCGATCCCGACCGGCTCTACGCGTCGGTCTTCGCCGGTGACGAGTCCGACGGTCTCGGCCCCGACACCGAGGCGGAGGCCATCTGGCAGCGCATCGTGCCCGCCGATCGGATCTCCCGCTGGGATCGCAAGGACAACTTCTGGGAGATGGGCGAGACCGGCCCCTGCGGCCCGTGCAGCGAGATCCACTACGACGGCCGGTCCGACGAGGAGCGCCGGCGGCAGCCCGGCAGCGAGCTGGTCAACCGCGACCACCCCGACGTCATCGAGATCTGGAACCTCGTCTTCATCCAGTTCAACCGGGGCGACGGCGGGACGTTGACGCCGCTGCCCGCCCGGCACGTCGACACGGGCATGGGCTTCGAGCGCATCGTCCGCGTGCTGCAGGACAAGAGGAGCAACTACGACACGGACCTGTGGACGCCGGTCTTTGCGGCGATCGAGCAGAAGACCGGCGCGCACCCCTACCGGGGTGACCTCGAGGATCCGGTCGACACCGCCTACCGCGTCATCGCCGATCACGTCCGCTGCCTGACGATGGCGATCGGTGACGGCGCGCGCCCGGGCAACGAGGGCCGCAACTACGTGCTGCGGCGCATCCTCCGCCGCGCCGTGCGCCACGCCCACCAGACGCTGGGCGTCGAGGGTCCCCTGCTCTGCGAGATCGTTCCCGCCGTGGTCGAGTCGCTCGGCGACGCCTTCGAGGATCTGCACCGCACGGCGGCGCACGTCGCGGAGGTGATCCGGGACGAGGAAATCCACTTCCTCCAGACGCTCGACCGCGGTCTCGAGCTCTTCGCGGGCGCGGCCGAACGCACCCACGACGCCGGCGCGACCAAGATCCCCGCCGAGGACGCGTTCCGGCTTCACGACACGTTCGGGTTCCCCATCGACCTGACGCGCGTCATGGCCGAGGAGCGCGGGATGACCGTCGACGAGGCAGGCTACGAGCGGCTCATGGAGCAGGCCCGGGAGCGCAGCCGGCACAAGGGCGACACGGAGCGGTCGATCTCGCTGCCTCCCGA
>JBDHIW010000276.1:0-2615 GCA_039587215.1 Gemmatimonadota bacterium
CTGAATCGTTCGGGATACGCCTGTTTCCGCGACCGATCCGCTGCGGTTACCCAATCGGCCGGATTCGTATCGCAGGGATCACGCTTTCCCGCGGCACGCGATTCGCGCATGGATCGCCATCTAAAGGAGACTACGCATGGCTCATATCGCAACTCGTCGAGGATTCACGCTCCTCGAACTACTCATCGTCGTTGCCATCCTCGCCATCATCGGCGGGGGGATCCTCGTCGCGTACGACGATCTCGACGACCGCGTCGCGGAAGGCGTCTCGGCGCACACCCTCGCCGGCCTCGACGCCAGCCTCCGCAACTACACTGCCGCTGCGCGCGGGGCGCCGAACCAGCTCGACTCCCTCTGGGCCGCCGACTACCCCGCCGACCCCGAGGACGCCGGGACCGCATTGGCGGGCGCCGAGCGCGTCGCCATCCTGCCCAAGAACTTCGGGCCGGGCGGCACGAAGGGAATCGACATCACCCTGACCCAGGGGCAGATCGATGCGCTGAACTCAGCCGGGATCACGCACCTGCGCTATGTCGACGCGAAGGGCAACGATCTCGCGGACCCGGATCCGGACGTGGCGGGGGCCTCCGTCGCGCTCGACGTGCCCAACGCCGACGGCGCGGCCGCGAGCGTGGGAGCGCTCCTGCGGGTCGACATCCCGAGCCGCCTCTTCGAGTCCCCGCGCCCCGGGAGCAACCGCAACCGTGGCCGCGGCTTCAGCAAGCGGATCGGTATCGGCGACCCGGCGACGCAGTGGAACGGCGACCGCTCCGGCGGCGGCGGATACTACGACAACACCAAGATCGGCGCGGCGAAGGACGACGTCCTCCTGGTCTTCGGCCTCGGCACGGACGCGAGCTGCGTCGGTACGGGCGCGGGCCGGGTGCAGCTGTCGGCCGCGCCGGTGTACGGAAAGGTGCTGCCGTACCGCTACGCGCGCTACCTGCTGCTCTACAACGTCGGACCCCTCGGAGCCGAGTTCCCCAAGGCGAAGCTCCAGGTGGTCATGAACACCCACGGCGATTTCATCGACGAGATGATCGCGGAGCACAGTGGCCAGAAACCGTAGGCCCCGCGCCGGGGGCTTCACCCTACTCGAGCTGCTCGTCGTGGCAGGACTCCTCGTGGCGGTCGCCGGGGGAGTCCTGCTCGCGTCGGATGGCACCAACGAGGCGGCGGAGCTCGCCCTCGCGCAGCACGAGCTGACGCGCCTTCAGGAAGCGGTCCTCCGGTTCCGGCGTGACACCGGCTACCTTCCCGGCCGCGGACCGTTCGCCCTCGTCGCGGACGGCGGCCGCATCGATCCGAACATCGACTCCCACTGGCCCGAAAGCGCTCCCGCCGCGGCCGCGGACCGCGCGGCGTGGTTCCGGTCGCCGGCGAATTTCTATCAGCTCTTCGAGCGGTCGAACGCGCCCGCGCTTCAGGTCGTGCTCGACGTCATCGCCGGCCCCGGCCAGGCCTACAACACGTCCACGCGGCGCGGCTACCGCGGGCCCTACCTCCGCCCGCAGAGCGAGGGGCACGTCTTGGTCGGCGCCGCGTTCGGCCCGGACGGATCGGGCGATCCAACGGATGGCGATCTTATTCGCGTTCCCGGCACCGCCGATCCGTTCCCCTTCGCGGCGCCCGACGGGACGCCCTTCCACTGGAAGCGCGCGAGCATGGCCTCGGAGATTGCGGGCCGCCCCTACCTCCTCTTTGTGCTGCCCGGAGGGCTCGGGCCGCGCATCCTCTCCTTCGGCCCCAACGGAACCTATGAAAGCGACGCGCAGAGCATCGCGGGCGATGACATCGCAGTCTCGCTCGGCGACTGACCCCCGATCGGGCTTCACGCTGCTGGAGCTGATGGTCGTCGTGTTCATCCTGTGCACGCTGGCGATGGGCGCCGTGTCGCTCGTCGACTCGACCGACCACCACGTGCGCGACGACGTGACGCGCTCCCGCCTGCTGCAGTTGCGGGAGGCGGTGTTGGGCTACGTCGCCGATCTCGGCGTGCTGCCCGACGACATAGACGCTCTCGTGCGCGCACCGGCTGCCGCGCAGCCGTACGGGCTCAAGCGGCCGGGCGTGTTCGGGCCGACCGTCACGCTGCCGGGCTTGCCCAAGGGCTGGCGCGGACCCTATCTGGTCCTTCCTCCGCGCGCGCCGTTCGGCGACGACTGCTTCCGCGACGGCTGGGGCAACGTGTCGCGCGGCCCCGCCGGCAATCCAGACACGGTTTTCGATGCGGCGCATCACGGTTGGAACGACCTCGACCCCGCCGCCGATCCGTTCGTCATTCGCAGCCACGGCGCGGATGGCGTCCCCGGAGACTCGGGTCAGACCGAATTCGATGCCGACATCGAGGTGACCCTCCCCGCCAGCGCCTGCACGGTCGACCTCGGCGGCTGGTCGGTGGAAGTCCGCAATTCGACCGCGACCGACCACGACGTCGCCGTGGCCATCCTCGTCTTCCGGCATGGCGCGCCCGGGGGCGCGTGGACGCGGTACGACACCGGCACGGCGAAGGTCGCGTCGCAGTCGACCGGCAGCCTGACGTTTCCCGCCGACCGCGTCGTCCCCCACGGCCGCCACCTGCTCGTCGTGATTGCCAACGACAAGCCGCTCGCGAA
>JBDHIW010000277.1:0-2606 GCA_039587215.1 Gemmatimonadota bacterium
CGAGATCAGTACGGCAATGTGGTGACGACGGATCCGGATGGGGGTGGGGCGACGACGGAGCAGGTCACGGTGGCGTTGACGACGCCGGGCAGCGCGACGTTGAGCGGGACGAAGACGGTGGCCATCGATTGGGGGGCGGGGCAGGCGACGTTCGGCGATCTCAGTGTGGATGTGGCGGATACGTACACGCTGACGGCGACGGAGACCGGGTTCACGGTGACCGACGCGACGAGTGCGTCCTTCACGATCGCCGCGGCGGCTCCATCCTCGGTCTCGAACCCCGAGGGTGACGGCCAGACCGGACTCGTCGGATACGATCTCAACGAGCCGCCGACAGTCCTGGTACAAGACGCGTCGTCCAATCCGGTCCAGGGTGCGACGGTCGACTTCGTCGTGACCGGTGGCGGAGGATCTCTCTCCTCGAGCTCCGCCGTCACCGACGCCGACGGCAAGGCGTCGGTCGATTGGACCCTCGGCAGTGGGACGGGTGCCAACACGCTTTCGGCCACGGTCAACGGCACGGCCATCACCACGAACTTCACGGCTACCGGCATCACCTCGCAGTACGGCATCGACGTCAGATTCATCTCGGCTGTCGATAGCACGACGGGCGCCGCCTTCGACTCAGCGGCAGCACGGTGGGCACGGTTGGTGATCGGGGACGTGAGCGACGTACCGATCATCCGCGCGGCTGATCACTGTTTCGGGGAAGGGGAGCCCGCGATCAGTGAGACGATCGATGACGTACTCATTTGGGCCTCGGTCGTCCCGATCGATGGAGTGGGCGGCGTCCTCGGCTCCGCCGGATTCTGCTACTACCGGACAGCCGACAGCATCCCGCTGATTGGGCAGATGCGGTTTGATTCGGCGGACCTGCCTTGGCTGATCGCCGGTGGCCAGTTCGAGGACGTGGTCCTCCACGAAATGGGACACGTGCTGGGGCTCGGGCGGACGCTGTGGTCGTGGCTCGGCTACCTCCAGAACCCCTCCCTGCCGAGCAGCCCGGGCGTCGATACCCACTTCGACGGGGCCCGTGCGATTGCGGCCTTCGACGCCCTCGGGGGGACATCCTACACGGGCGGCGCGAAAGTGCCGGTGGAGAACGCGCAGGGGGGGAGCGGCACCCAGGACTCGCACTGGCGGGAGACCGTGCTCGGCAGCGAGCTCATGACGGGATTCTTGAACGGCGGCGCGGCCAACCCGCTGAGTCGGCTCTCCGTTGCCGCACTCTGGGATCTGGGCTACCTCGTGAACCTGGCGGGCGCCGATACGTACGCGCAGGCCTTCGCCGCTCCTCCACCGGGTGCCGGCAACCCAATCCACCTCCAGAACGATGAGTACGTTGGTCCGGTGTACGGGGTCGATCCAAGCGGCACGGTCGTCGGGCGTGGCGGGCCGCCGAGAGAGTAAGTCCGGGACGCGCGACTGTGAGGACCCCTCTCGCCTGCCACTCCCTAGGTGACCCCGGTCACGCCCCCACTACCGAAACCCCTACACATTTGAGCATCCTTCTTGCTATTAGAAGAATCAAGGGCGCACCCGTGTGCCCGGCGCCGACATCGGTTACATGCGTAAGTGTCTGAAAAACAATGATTTAAGGAACTTGAGGTACCACTCGAGATGATCTGCCCACGCTGTTCCGTTGCCGATCTAGCCGAGGACACCCAGCAGTGTCCGTTGTGCGGCTTTTCGCCGACGGGCAGTGTCTTGGTCGATCAGGCCCACGTCGACGAGACGCTCGAGGCGGTTCGGGATGTCCTCGCGGACCGGTTCGACGTCCAGGCGGTGCTGCGGCTTGGGGAGCGCTCCTTTGTCTACCTGGCGCAGGAGCTGGCCCACGATCGTCTCGTGGCGCTCAAGGTGATCCCGATGCCGGGCCTCGTGGAGCCAGACATGGCCCTCCGCTTCGAGCGGCAGGCCCAGCTGGCCGCGACGCTCAAGCACTCCCACATCGTCCCGATCCTGAACTATGGCAGTACGCGGCAGTTCCTGTGGTACGCCATGGAGCACGAGCAGGGGCAGTCGCTGTCGGAGATTCTCCGGGCCCACGGGCCGCTGGATCTCGAGTCGGCGATGCAGGTCGCCGAGCAGTTGGCGAGCGCCTTGGACTATGCCCACCGTGTGGGCGTCATCCATGGCAACTTGAAGCCCGAGAATATCTTCGTGAACGAGGGCAAGTGGGTCCGCGTGAGCGACTTCTCGGTGATGGAGGCCTTTGGTCGTCCGCAGGGTGGAGAGGGCGACACGGCGGCGCTGAAGCGCCCGGAATACTTGGCACCGGAGCAGTTCTACGCCCGGTCGGTCGGCGCAAGCGCCGACCAGTATGCGTTTGCAGTGATCCTCTATCAGTGCCTGTCCGGGACGCTGCCCTTCGTGGGTGACTCCTTCGACGAGGTCGCCCGGCAGCACGCCAACGAGCCGCCACCGCGGCTGAGCGAGCATCGTCCAGACCTCCCGCTGTTCGTGCTGGATGCCATGCAACGGGCGCTGGCGAAGGTCCCGGGCGGACGCTTCCCGACGGTGCTCGACTTCGTTGCGGCGATGAAGAGCGGCCCGCCCCGCGTGTCCGGCACGCGGCCGGCGCCCTCTCGGCAGTCGGCGTCGTC
>JBDHIW010000053.1:0-11941 GCA_039587215.1 Gemmatimonadota bacterium
GTCGACGAGCGGGCGGTCCTCGAGGCGGTGATGGAGGCCCGCCACGCGTCGGAGCGTTCGTGGGAGCTGCAGCACGTCGAGGAGCTGCGGGAAGGGGTGGCGACCGGCTGGGCCGTTTCCGGAACGGAAGCGACGCTCACTGCGCTCGCGCGCGGCCAGGTGCGCGTTCTGCTGGTCGATCCAACGGCCGAGCGGGAGGGCGTACGGTGCTCGAGCGGCGCGCTGGCGGCGGACGTCGACGGATGCGGGGAGGGGCAGGAGAGCGTACCCGTGCCGGATTTGGTGGACGAGGCCATCGAGGAGGCGCTGCGGCAGGGGAGTCACATCGACGTGCTGGAATCCGAGGAGGCGCGCGAGGCGGTCCCCGAGCTCGGGGCGCTGCTGCGGTTCGTTACATGACCGCGCGCCGTGCTTGTTTCGCCTCTGGGGCGGCACTAGCTTCCTCCGCGTGATGCACGCGATCGGCACGACGACAGCTCCCGTCCGGGTCCTCGTAGGGAAGCCCGGGCTCGACGGCCATGACCGCGGCGCCAAGGTCGTGGCGGCGGCGCTTCGCGACGCGGGCATGGAGGTGGTCTACACCGGCCTCCACCAGACGCCCGAGATGATCGCGACCGCGGCGATCCAGGAAGACGTCGACGTCGTGGGACTGTCCATTCTCTCCGGTGCGCACCTCACGCTGTTTCCGCGGGTGCGTGCGCTTCTGGACGAGGCCGGACGCACCGACATTCTGCTGATCGGCGGCGGCATCATCCCCCCGGACGACATCGAGGCGCTCGAAGTGCAGGGCGTCGGCAAACTCTTTGGACCCGGCACGTCGACCGACGACATCATCGGGTTCATCAGAGAGTGGGCGTCGACGCGAGACGAGTGACAGGCGACCCGCCCGAGACGCACGAACGACTTCGCGAGCTCACCGATGCGTATCGGGAGCTCGCGAGCCGTTTGGAGCAGGGGGGCGGCCCCGATCGCGTCCGCCGCGAGCACGAGCGCGGCAAGCTCACCGCACGGGAGCGCGTGAACCGGCTGCGGGACCCTGAGACGCCCTGGCTGGAACTCGGGCTCCTGGTGGCGTTCGATCAATACGACGGTCAGGCGCCGGGCGCGGGAGTCATCACCGGGGTCGGTGTCGTGGTGGGACGTCCGGCGGTGGTGGTGGCGAACGACGCCACGGTCAAGGCGGGATCGTGGTGGCCGGAGACGATCAAGAAGATCCTGCGGGCGCAGGAGGTGGCGATGCGCCAGCGCATCCCGATCGTCTATCTGGTGGACTCGGCGGGCGTCAACCTCCCCTACCAGGGTGGGGTCTTCCCCGGGCAGTACGGCGCCGCGCGCATCTTCTACTACAACTCCATCATGCGGCACTATCTCCATGTGCCGCAGATCAGTGCCGTCATGGGACCGTGCGTGGCAGGCGGCGCGTACCTGCCGGCACTCTCCGACGTGATCTTCATGGTCGAAGGGACGTCGTTCATGGGGTTGGGGGGCGCCAATCTGGTGGAGGGTGCGACGGGACAGCGGGTCGACAGCGAAGCGCTCGGGGGCGCGGTCACGCACACGACGATCAGTGCCGTCGCGCACTACCGCACGAAGGACGACCCCGAGTGCCTGCTGCGCATTCGCGAGTACCTCGAGCGGCTGCCGGTCGATGCCGGGCGGTCGAGCGCGACGACCGCGTCGGCCAAGGCTCGGCGGCCGACGGAGGACCTGTACGAGATCCTCCCGGTCGACCACCGCATGGCGTACGACATGCGCGACGTGCTCGACTGCCTCCTCGACGAGGGCGCGCTGGACGAGTTCCAGCCGGACGTCGCGAAGGAAATGATCTGCGGGCATGGGCGGATCGAAGGACTGCCTGTGGCGGTGATCGCGAATCAGCGGGGTCTGATCAAGGGGGCAGGCGACGCGGCGCCGCGCATCGGCGGCATCCTGTATGCGGAAAGCGCCGAGAAGGTCGCGTACTTCATCGAGAACGCGGCTCGAGAGCGCTTTCCGATCCTGTTCGTGCAGGATGTCAGCGGGTTCATGGTGGGCCCCGAGGCTGAGCACTCGGGCATCATCCGGTCGGGCGCACGCTTCGTCGAGGCGATGGCGACCGCCGCCGTCCCCAAGCTCGTCCTGACCGTGAATCACGCCTCGGGGGCGGGGTACTACGCGATGGCCGGCCAGGGGTTCGACCCGGATTTCATCTTGTCGTGGCCGACGGGACGCATGGGGGTGATGGAGGGCGAGTCCGCAATCAAGGCCGTGTTCGGCGATCGCGCGAGCGATCCCGAGCTCGCCGAGGCGCGAGAGCGCATGCGCGAGGACTACGAGCATCAGCTCGATGCCACGTTCGCGGCGGCCCGGGGATACGTGGATGCCATCGTCACGCCGGAAGAAACCCGTGACCTGCTGGCCTTCGCGCTCCGTGTGACCTCGGGCACCGACGCGCCCCATCTCGGGGCGTTCGTGCTGCCGTCCGGCGGGTGACGCACCGCACCGCTCGCGGGCTGCTGGCCGGCGCTGGTGTCGCGCTCGCTGCATGCGGCGGTCCCCCCCCGGCTCCCCCGGTACCGGAGCAGGCGGTCGCCGCCGTGGACACGGCGGGCGACGCCACGATCGTCGACGCGGCCAGGCGGCAGGCACGCTGGACGCCGCGGTTGGCGTGGCTCGCGGGATACATGCCCCTTCGCTCGACCGGCGTTGACTCGTTCCGTTTGCTCCACCCGGCGGCCGATGGCCGGGGAGTGCTCATCGCGATCCTCGACACCGGGGTCGATCCCGCCGTCCCCGGACTCCAGCGCACGACGCGCGGCGACCGGAAGCTGCTGGACGTGCGCGACTTCTCGGGCGAGGGCGACGTGCGCCTGAACGAAGTCGTGCCGAGCCGAGGCGGGATCATCGTCGTGGGCGACCAACGGGTCAGCGGATTCGGTCAGGTGGCCGGCCGCGCCCGTCGACCGTACTTCGCCGGGGTGCTTCGCGAGCAGGCCCTTGGGGTCGGGCCGGCCGCGGATCTCAACGGCAACGGAACCGCCGTGGACGAGTTCGTCGTCGTGGCGGCGCGCGGCAGTGCGGGGTGGTTCGTCGTGGTGGACACGGATCTGGATGGATCACTCGACGGCGAGACCGCGGTCCATGACTTTGCCGAGGCGGGCGAGGTGCTGCAAATGCGGTCTCCCGACGGAGGCCCGGGCCCCTTTGGGCTCGGTGTGAACGTCAGTGAGAGCGTGCGGGGAGAGCCCCGGGTGGCGTTCGTCCTCGACAACTCCGGGCACGGTACGCACGTGGCAGGAATCGCGGCCGGCCACGATCTCTTCGACGTCGAGGGCTTCGATGGGGTCGCACCCGGCGCCCAGCTGCTCGGCCTCAGGATCTCGAACAACGCGCGGGGCGGCATCTCGGTCACGGGCAGCATGCTGCGTGCGATGAACCACGCCGTGGACCTCGCGGCGCGCCGACGTGTGCCGCTGGTCATCAACCTGTCGTACGGGGTGGGGCACGGGCACGAGGGACGTGCCGCCATCGACTCCATGGTGGACGAGTTCACCCTCAAGCATCCGCACGTGCCCGTGGTCGTGAGCCTCGGCAACGACGGCCCGGGCCTGTCGAGCACGTGGCTCCCGGCGTCGGCCGAACACGCCATCGCCGTGTGCGGGCTGTTGCCCGGCGTGTTCGCCCGTCCGCCGGAACCCGGCGTGCCGGCTCAGCCGGACCGCCTGCGGTGGTGGAGCTCCCGCGGCGGTGAGGTCGTGAAGCCGGACATCTGCGCTCCGGGCATCGCGTATTCGAGCGTTCCGGCGTGGCGTGCGGGCGACGAGATCTCGGATGGGACCAGCATGGCGGCGCCGCACGTGGCCGGACTCGCCGCGCTGCTCATGTCCGATCCGCCGGCTGGCCGCCGTCCGCGAGCCATCGACGTGAAGCGCGCGCTCACCAACACCGCACGTCCGCTGCCCGGTGCCACGGTGCTGGATGCCGGGCGGGGCGTGGCTGATGTCAGTGCCGCGTACCGGTGGCTCGCCTCCGAGCATCAGACCGGCGTGTACGCCGTGCGCGCGCTGGACCGAGACGGAGCGGACCGGGGCGTGCCGGGCGCGTATCGGCGGAACGGGCTCCCGCCCGGCGACACGCTGCAGCGTTTTGTCGTGCGGTCGATGGACGGCCAGCCGGCAGCGCGTCTCCGTATGGAGTCCGATGCGGCGTGGCTCGCGGCGCCGGAGCTGGTCGAGCCGGAGCGCGGTGTGGTGACCATCGATGTCTGGTATGACCCCGAGCGCCTCACGGCTCCCGGGGTCTACGTGGGAACCGTGTGGGCGACCGCGGAACGCGACACGCTGGCCGGTCCGTCGTTCGGACTCACGAACACGATCGTGGTACCGTACGAGCTCGACGGCCCCCGCACGTGGCGAGGCCGCCTCACCCCCGGCGGTACGCAGCGGTTTCCGGTGGACGTGCCGCCCGACGCCGGCGGGCTGGTCGTTCGCCTCACCGCCGAGGGAAGCGTGGGGGGCACGGTGCACGTGTTCGAGCCGGATGGTCGCCCGTACCGGGACCGGCGCAGCGATGTGATCGGACGGGGTGGGTCCGCGCGCGTCGACGTGCTCGGATCCGACATCATCGGCGGCGTCTACGAAGTGGTCGTGACGGCGCCGCCGGCCGACTCGCTCTCGTTCGCGCTCGAGGTTGCGGCACCGATGGTGCGAGTCCTCGGCGCCCCGGTGCTCGCGCGCGCGGACGTCGCCACGCGGGGTCCGAGCGAGACGACCGCGGTGGTGGCCATCGACTGGGTGGGGGCACGGATCGACGCTCGTGCGGCCGCCACGGGTGGCGCACCGGGGCGGGTGGAGCTCGACCCACCGTCGTGGGCTGCGGGGTTGGTGCTGGACGTGCACGTCGCGGACGACGTCTGGCCCCGTCTCACCGATTTCGGAGTCACCGTGCTCGATGGCGACGGAGGCGTGCTCTCCGCCGGGCCCATGTCGTATGCGCACAAGCGCGGCGTGGTCTCGTTCGACTCGAGTGGTGCGCGCCCACGCGTGATCGAGCTCGCGCCGTCGTTCGCGCATATGGACCCGCGGGGCGAGTGGTCGGCGACCGTCGCCATCACGTACATTCCGGCGGCGCCGGTGCCGATGCCCTTCGATAGTCTCGGGACGTTGGACTACCTGGTGCCGGTGGGACGCGACGGCGCAACAGTGCGTTCGCGCCTACCGGAGTTGCCGCCGGTCGCGGAAGGGTTTTCACACGTCGTCGAGATCCGAGCGACCGATCCGCAGGGGCGCATGGCGCGCTGGCGAGGCGTCGTCGGGAGGAACGAGTGAACGAAACGCGTAGCGTCGTGCGCATCGCGTCGGGCCAGGGGTTTTGGGGGGACGCGCTCGACGCGCCGGTCCGGCAGGTCGAGGGCGGCTCGATCGACTACCTGATGATGGACTATCTCGCCGAGGTGACGATGTCCATCATGCAGAAGCAGCGGGCGCGCAACCCGGCGATGGGCTATGCGCGCGACTTCGTCCCGCTGATGCGTCGTATTCTACCCGCTGTGATCGCCGACGGCGTTCGGGTCATCTCGAACGCCGGCGGGGTCAATCCTCGGGCGTGCGCGGAGGCGATCTTGGCCGAGGCGCGCGACCTTGAGTTGCCGCGGCGCCCCCGTATCGGGGTCGTCACCGGCGACGATATTCTGGATCGTCTCGACGATCTCTTGGCGCGCGGTCACCTGCTGGTCAATCTGGACACCGGCGAGCCGCTCACTGCCGTTCGTGACCGGGTACAGAGCGCCAATGCGTATCTCGGTGCCGTGCCGGTAATCGACGCCCTCCGCCAGGGAGCGGATGCGGTGGTCACGGGGCGCGTGACCGACACGGGGCTAACCCTCGGGCCCATGATGTACGAGTTCGGGTGGGCCGCGGACGACTGGGACCGCATAGCGGCCGGTACGGTTGCGGGGCACATCATCGAGTGCGGCGCGCAGTGCACCGGCGGAAACTGCCTCGTGGGTTGGCGCGACCTGCCCAACATGGCAGATCCCGGCTACCCCATCGTGGAGGCCACGCCCGGCGGCACGTTCGCCGTCACCAAGCATCCGGGCACGGGAGGTCGCGTGTCCGTGGCGAGCGTCACCGAACAGCTCGTGTACGAGATGGGGGATCCGCGCCATTACATCACGCCGGATGGGGTCGCCGACTTCACCTCCATCGCGCTGCGCCAGGCAGGCGACAACCGGGTGGAGGTCTCCGGGGTGCGAGGCGGGCCGGCGACCGACTCCCTCAAGGTGTCGGTGTCGTACCACTATGGATTCAAGGCGGTCGGGACCCTCGTTTATGCGTGGCCCGATGCCCACGCGAAGGCCATGATGGCGGACCGCATTCTCCGGGAACGGCTCGATCGCCTGGGACTCGAGTTCGAGGAGATTCTCACCGAATACGTGGGCGTCGACGCAACGCACGGCCGCGTGGCGGGCGATCCGGACCCCGACATTGCGGAGGTCCAGCTGCGCGTCGGCGTCCGCGCGCCCGATCGCGCGCCCGTCGAGCGCTTCAGCCGCGAAATCGCTCCGCTGATCCTGAACGGACCGCCGAGCGTCACCGGGTTCGCCGGCGGTCGGCCTAAAGTCGAAGAGATCGTGGCGTACTGGCCCGCGCTGATCGCCAAGTCGGAGATCGAGGCGCGGGTCGAGGTGATCGACGCGTGAGCGGCAGACGGAGGTGTGATGGGTAAGAAGGTAGCGCGACGCATGGTGCAGCTGCGATACCTCGCGCACGCCCGGAGCGGCGACAAGGGCGACACGGCGAACGTAGGGCTGATCGCGCTGAAGCCGGAGTACTATCGCGTGCTCGCGCGGGAGGTCACGGCTGCGCGGGTGGCCGCGCACTTCGACGGCGTCATACGCGGATCGGTCGAGCGGTTCGAACTCCCGAACCTGGGGGCGCTCAACTTCCTGCTCCATGGTGCACTCGGCGGAGGCGGGACGCTGTCGCTGAAGACGGACGCCCAGGGGAAGGTCTACTCCACCGCGCTGCTTCGGATGGAGATTCCGGTACCGGCGGGGTTGCGTGTCGACTGATCGGATTCGGACCCACGTGGACGCCGGCGTGTTGGCGCTGACACTCGACCGCCCCGACAAGCGCAACGCGATGGATCGCGACATGGTCGCGGAACTGCGAGCCGCGGTCGACGACGCGGACGTGCGGTCCGATGTCTCGGTCGTGGTGCTCCGCGGTGCGGGGAAGGACTTCTGTGCGGGCGCGGATCTTCAGGAACTGTTGGATTCGGTCGATGCGGCACCGGAGACACTCGAGCGCCATGCCATGGAGTTGGGTGAGCTCTTCATCGCGTTGCGTCGGTTACCCAAACCGGTCGTCGCCGTCGTGCACGGTCGCGCGCTTGCGGGAGGTTGTGGGCTCGCAACGGCCTGCGACCTCATTGTGGCCCACGAGCAGGCGCAGTTCGGGTACCCGGAGATTCGACGTGGCTTCGTCCCAGCGATGGCGATGGCCATGCTGGTGCGCGCGGTCGGCGAGAAGACGGCCTTCGACCTGGTGGCGACCGGCCGACTCCTGTCGGCCGACGACGCACGGGCGGTGGGCCTGGTCTCCCGCGTGTGCGAAAGCGACAGCTTCGAGGAAGCGGTGCGCGCGCTGGTATCGGAGTTGGCGGGCGCGAGCGGCTCGGCCCTGGCGATGATCAAACAGCAGCTGTACGCGCTCGAGGGGCGGGCGTTCGAAGACGCGGTCGCGTTCGGCGCCAAGGTCAATGCGACCGCGCGGATGACCCCCGATTTCCGGCAGGCCGTTTCGGCTTTTCTCGACAAGCGAAACTGACAGCATGTTTGTGATGTGGACCGCACAACTGTATGTCGCTGAGGGGGTTGCACTCGCATTGTCCCGCGGCGCACCGCGCCGTTAGTTAGGGACAGCGAAGCGGAGTCCGTCACCGAGGTGGCGGCAGAGCGAAGGTAAAGCCCGGGGCGTCTCCCCGGGCTTTCTTCGTTTGGGGGCGGTCGCTGCGTGAACGGCAACACGCCGGACCGCTCCAAGCGAACTCGATGCGGCAGGACCCACGCCAACCGACATCGTGCGGCGGAGGTCGCACATGTCGTCGCATTCATCGATCCGAACGAGGGCGGAGGCCGTACTCCAGAACGTCTGGGGGTACGGTGCACTCCGCCCGATGCAGCGCCGGGCGGTGGTCGCCGCTGCGGCGGGTCGCGACGTGCTGGCCATCCTCCCGACCGGAGGAGGCAAGTCGCTCTGCTTTCAGATCCCGGCGCTCATGCGCTCGGGTGTCACCGTGGTGGTCTCCCCGCTCGTGTCCCTCATGCAGGATCAGGTGGGGGCGTTACGTAAGCGGGGAGTCCCAGCCGTCTACCTGAGCAGCACACAGACCAGCGACATGCGCCGCCGTGCGTGGCGTGCCGTCGATCGTGGCGCCGTCCGTTTGCTGTACCTGGCGCCCGAGCGCCTGCCGTCGGCGTGGCGGAGGCTCCAGGGACGGGTGTGCCTCCTGGCGGTCGACGAAGCCCATTGCATCAGCGAGTGGGGGCACGAGTTCAGGCCCCCCTACCGCGCGATCGGCCGCTTCCGCGCGGCGCTCGGTGGCGTGCCCACGATTGCCGTAACGGCAACGGCGACACCCGACACGCGAAGCGACATCGAACGCGTGTTGAACCTCGAGCGCCCCGTGCGCTTGCTCATGTCGTTCGACCGGCCCAATCTGCGCTTTGCGGTTCGGCCGGCCCCGTCCGAAGGCCAGCGTCTTCGGTGGGCGCTCGAGGGGATCCGCGCACTTGCGAACGGCTCGTCGATCGTGTACGTGCCGACGAGGGACCGCGCGGACGGAACCGCTGCGGTGCTGCGCGCTTGGGGATGCGCGGCGGTCCCGTATCACGCGGGGTTGCCTGCGTCGGATCGACGCCGACTTCTCGAGGACTTCCTCACGGGGCGGGCGTCGACGGTCGTCGCGACCAACGCGTTCGGGATGGGCATCGACAAGCCGGACGTGCGGCTCGTCGTCCATCTGGGCGTCCCGCCTCGTCCGGAGGCCTACTACCAGGAGGCAGGGCGGGCGGGACGCGACGGGAACGTGAGCGACTGTCACATGTACTGGCGGAAGTCCGATCTGGCATTGGCAGAGCGGCTCGCGGGGTCGAGTCCGGGTGCCGCGGCGGGGCTTGAAGCCATGCGCGGCTACGTGGCCAGACCGCGCTGCCGACGTGCCGTGCTCCTCGGGTATCTCGGAGAGCGCGTCGAAGGCGCCTGCCACGGATGTGATCGCTGCACCTGACATTTCAGGAGGTGGCACGGTTGTGCTGCGCCAAAGCGGCGCATCACGGACCTGCGAGACGCGCGAGAATGTCCTCTTTTGCGGTCGCCCTTCGATTCGGCCGTTCTCTGGCAATTGCGCAAGTCATTGCCTGGCAATGCTTTACATTTTTGGGGTGTCTGGCACGGAAGTTCCTATAGAGGATGGCGACGGTGGTGCGCTGAGCACGTCTGCCGCCCGGCAGACCGTGACATCGTCTTGAGGGGGACGAAACGGGACCCAGCAAACTGCCCGGCTCAGCGCGCCGCCGTCTTTCACTTTCGACCGTTTGATTCCCCAACTTTCGCCCGTATGACCGAAACGCTTAGCTTCCAACATCCTTCATTGGGTGGAGGATTTCTCGTATGACCAGACGAATGGCCGCGTTTGCGGCAGTGTGCGTGGTGGTGGTGGCAGCGGGACCGGCCGGGGGACAGGCCACCGGAGAGGTGGTTGTCCGGGTGCCGGTAGAGGGGGTCATCGAACTCGGGGTGGCGCCGTTCGTCTCGCGTGGCATTTCCGAGGCGGCGGAACTCGGCGCGCGCGCCGTTGTGCTCGACATCGAAACGCCCGGTGGTCGGGTGGACGCGGCACAACAGATCGTCCGAGCCATCATTGGGAGCGACGTTCCGGTATACGCGTTGGTGAACGCGCATGCGTGGAGTGCCGGTGCGATGATTGCTCTCGCGGCCGACTCCATCTTCATGACGCCCGGGTCGTCGATCGGTGCTGCCACCCCGGTGAGCGGTGCGGGTCAGAAGGCGCCCGAGAAGATCGTGAGTGCCATGCGTGGAGAGTTTCGCGCGCTGGCTGAACGCCGCGGGCTCGATCCGCACCTCGCGGCCTCGATGGTCGACGAAGAGATCGCCATCGAGGGCGTCGTCGACGAAGGCAAGCTCCTCACGCTGACCGCGAACGAAGCGGTGACGTTGGGGGTGGCATCGGGCGTGGTCGACGGGTTCACGGGGCTGCTGGAGGAACTCGCGTTGTCGGACGCCGAGACGATCAATCTGCGGGTGAACTGGGCGGAACAACTGGTCCGGTTCCTGTCGCACCCGGTCGTGGCGCCGTTTCTCCTTTCGATCGGCATGTTGGGGCTGATCATCGAGATCAAGACTCCCGCGTTCGGGATGGCGGGCGCGACCGGTGTGCTGGCCCTTGCGGCGTTCTTCGGCAGCCACCTCCTGGTGGGACTCGCCGGCATGGAGGAGTTCATCCTTCTAGGAGCCGGCATGGTGGCCCTGGCGCTCGAGATCTTCGTGGTGCCGGGATTCGGCATCGCCGGCGGGATGGCGATTCTGTTGATCGGATCGGCGACGTTCCTGGCGCTGTTGGGAAGCCTGCCGACGTGGGGAGACGTTGCACGAGCGAGCGGTATCCTTGCGGTGGCGGCCGCCATCATCGCCGTCACGATCTACTGGTTCGTGCGCCATCTGCCGTCGGGCAGCCGGTTCCGCGGCGTCTTTCTGATGGCGTCGACGTCGCGGTCCGCCGGGTACATCTCCGGGGCGGAACGCGACGACTTGGTGGGCAGTTCGGGAATGGCGATGACGGACCTGCGCCCGGCAGGCACCATGCAGATCGGCGACGAGCGACTCGACGTCGTCTCCGACGTAGGATTCGTGGCCAAGGGCACGCCGGTGCGGGTGATCCGATCCGAGAGCTATCGGCACGTCGTCGAACCGATTGACGACGGGACTTCGACAGATACAGGGGCAAACTGATTCACTTCTTGAACCAACTCGGCGCGGGGGCGCTCATCGTCACCGTGCTGTTCGTGGTGGTGGCAGGGTCGTTCCTCTTCTCCTTCATCCCGGTCCGTCTCTGGATCGAGGCGTGGTTCTCCGGTGTGCGTGTCGGTTTCGGTACGCTGATCGGGATGCGGCTGCGGAAGGTGAGCCCTCCGGCGGTGGTGCGTCCGCTCATTGCGGCGACCAAGGCGGGGATCCAGCTGCTCACGAACGATCTCGAGGCACACTACCTCGCTGGCGGCGATGTCGATCGCGTGGTGCGTGCGTTGATCTCGGCGGACAAGGCGGGCATCGACCTGCCGTTCCAGCAGGCAGCCGCGATCGATCTGGCGGGGCGAAACGTGCACGAGGCCGTGCAGGTGTCGGTGAATCCGAAGGTCATCCAAACGCCCAAAGTGGCGGCGATGGCGAAGGACGGCATCCAGCTCATCGCGATTGCGCGGGTGACCGTGCGCGCGAACATCAACCGACTGGTCGGTGGCGCGGGTGAGGAGACGATTCTGGCGCGGGTCGGTGAGGGCATCGTCTCGACCATCGGATCGTCGGCGTCGCACAAGGCCGTGCTCGAGAACCCGGACGCCATTTCGAAGACGGTGCTGGCCAAAGGACTCGATAGCGGAACGGCGTTCGAGATTCTGTCGATCGACATTGCCGACGTGGACGTCGGGAAGAACATCGGAGCCGAGCTGCAGACCGATCAAGCGGAAGCCGACAAGCGCATCGCGCAGGCCAAGGCGGAGGAGCGCCGTGCGATGGCCGTGGCGGAGGAGCAGGAGATGAGCGCTCGCGTGCAGGAGATGCGCGCGAGGGTGGTCGAGGCGGAGGCGCAGGTGCCGCTCGCACTCGCAGAAGCGTTCCGCTCCGGCAACCTGGGTGTGATGGACTTCGTGCGCTACAAGAAC
>JBDHIW010000278.1:0-2580 GCA_039587215.1 Gemmatimonadota bacterium
GGCGCACGACGTGACCATTTCCCTGGGCGACGGGCTGCGGCCCGGGTCGATCCACGACGCGAGCGACCGCGCACAGTTCGCGGAGCTCGAAGTGCTCGGGGAGCTGACCACGCGGGCGTGGGAGCGCGACGTTCAGGTGATGATCGAGGGGCCGGGCCACATACCGATGGACCAGATCGAGATGAACGTGCAGAAGCAGAAGGCGCTCTGCCACGAGGCGCCGTTCTACACGTTGGGCCCGTTGGTCACGGACATCGCGCCGGGATACGACCACATCACGTCGGCCATCGGCGCGGCGATGATCGGGTGGTACGGGGCCGACATGCTGTGCTACGTCACGCCCAAGGAGCACCTCGGCCTGCCGAACGCCGCCGACGTCCGCGAGGGCGTGATCGCCTACAAGATCGCGGCGCACGCGGCGGACATCGCCCGCGGACGTCCCGGGGCGACCGACCGCGACGACGCGCTCTCCCGCGCTCGGTATCGGTTCGACTGGAACGAACAGTTCCGCCTCAGCCTGGATCCGGAGCGCGCGCAGGAATACCACGATGAGAGTCTGCCCGCCGAGTACTTCAAGAGCGCCGAATTCTGTGCGATGTGCGGTCCGAAGTTCTGCTCGATGCATCACTCGCGGACGCTCGACGACATGCTCGCCGAGTTGGCCAAGGAGTCGGGTGGGGTCGCGAAGATCTGACGCCGGATCCCGGTTCGCCGCTGGAGGGCGGTCGTGAGGCGAACGGGCTGGTCCATCTTCCGCTTCTGGGTCCCGCTCGCCGCCACGTGGCTCATGATGTCCGTGGAGGGGCCGCTGCTCGCGGCGGTCATCGCACGCCTCGCCGATCCCAAGTTCAATCTCGCGGCCCACGGCGTTGCGTACGCGTGGGCGATTCTGGTCGAGGCACCCGTCATCATGATCATGTCCGCGTCGACCGCCCTGGCGACGGACGCCGTCGCGTTCCGGCGGCTGCGGAACTTCACGTACACACTGAACGTGGGCGTCACGCTCGCGATGGTCGTGCTCCTCATACCGAGCGTGTTCCGGCTGGTCATGGAGGACATGATCGGGCTGCCGGGCGAAGTGGCCGATCTCACGTACGTGGCGCTGTGGATACTGGTCCCGTGGCCCGGGGCGATCGGGTACCGTCGCTTCTATCAGGGGCTCTTGATCCGGTCGGGCCGGACGCGACTGGTCGCCTACGGCACGGTGCTTCGGCTCGCCGCAATGGCGGGTACGGCGTTCACCCTCTACGTCGTGGCCGACCTCCCCGGGGCGGCGGTGGGCGCCGCGGCGCTTTCGGTCGGTGTGTGTCTGGAGGCTGTGGTGAGCCGGGTGATGGCGCGCGGTGCCGTCCGGGACGTGCTCGGAGCCGCACCGGCGGACCCCGCCCGCCCGCTGGGGTACGGTCGGATCTGGGAGTTCTACTATCCGCTCGCGCTCACGTCGCTCATCGGACTCGCCGTGCAGCCCATGCTGACCTTCTTCATGGGACGTGCGGCGTCACCGGTCGAGTCGCTCGCGGTTTATCCGGTGGTCCACGCGCTGAGTTTCATCTTCCGAGCGCTCGGGCTCAGCTACCAGGAAGCCGCCATTGCGCTCATGGGCGAGCGGTTCGAGCACCAGGCGGCCGTCGGACGGTTTGCGGTCGTGCTCGCCGTGGCCGCGTCCGCGGGGCTCGGGGTCATCGCGTTCACACCGATGGCGGACGTGTGGTTCCAGGCCATCTCGGGACTGACCCCGGCGCTCGCGGACTTCGCGCTGTGGCCGACCCGTGTGCTGGTGGTGCTGCCGGGTCTGTCGGTCATGCTGTCGTACCAGCGGGCGATCCTCGTCGTCGGCCGGGGCACGGCGCCCATCACCTGGGCCACGACCGCCGAGATCGTGGGTGTGGCGGTGCTCTTCGTCGTCCTGGGCGGTCGGCTCGGCATCGTCGGCGTGACCGCCGCGACCCTGGCCTTCGTCGGCGGCCGGCTCGTGTCCAACGTCTATCTGATCAAGCCGTGCGTGCAGGCGTCCCGCTTGGGTTCTGCGGCGCGCTGAGTAGCTTCGTACCTGGTGTTGTCCCCGGCAGGAGGTCTGCCATGCGGTACGCAGTGATTGCCGACATTCATGCCAATCTCCCGGCGCTGGACGCCGTGCTGGCCGATATTGCGGTCCGCGGACTGACGGGGCGTGTGCTCCATCTCGGCGACCTCGTCGGCTACGCGCCGTGGCCGAACGAAGTGGTGGACCGGATTGCGGGCGAGCGCATCCCGGGGGTCGCCGGCAACTACGACTCGACGATCGCGGCGCGAGCCGATCACTGCGGCTGTCGGTCATCCTCCCCCGAGGAAGAGGCGCGATCGCACGAGAGTTTCACGTGGACGCTGGCCGAGGTGACGGACAGGACGCGCGATCGGCTCGCGGGGCTGCCATTTCGTCTCGACGTGATGCCCCGGGGTGGGCATGCGGGTGGCCCGAGGCTGATCGCCGTGCACGGGACACCCACGCTCAACACCGTCTACTGGACCGACGACCGCTCCGACGATTTCTGCCGGAAGATGTCGGCGGCGGCGGGCGCCCGTGTCGGCGACCTGGTCGTC
>JBDHIW010000054.1:0-11864 GCA_039587215.1 Gemmatimonadota bacterium
CGTATGCCGCAGACCGGTCGACCTTCGACGGATCCTTGCCGCTGAACGCCCCACCCCCATGCCGCGCGGCGCCGCCGTACGTATCGACGATGATCTTCCGGCCGGTGAGACCGGCGTCGCCCTGCGGGCCGCCGACCACGAACCGGCCCGTCGGATTGATGTGATATGTGACACCGTCCGCGCCGAACCCATACTCCGCCAGAACCGGCGTGATCACCTGCGCGACGATGGCCGACTCGAGATCCGCCTGTGCGATGTCGGGATCGTGCTGCGTGGACACGACGACGGCCTCGACCCCCACGGGCCGCCCCTCTTCGTAACGCGCCGCCACTTGCGCCTTGCCGTCGGGCCGCAGCCACGGGAGCGTGCCGTCGTGCCGCAACTCGGCAAGTCGGCGCGTGAGCCCGTGCGCGAGCGTGATGGGCAGCGGCATCAGGTGCGGCGTCTCGTCGCACGCGTATCCGAACATCATCCCCTGGTCCCCCGCACCGCCCGTGTCCACGCCCATCGCGATGTCGCCCGACTGCGGATCAATCGACGTCAGGACGGCACACGTATCGGCGTCCAGGCCGTAATCGCTGTCGGTGTACCCAATGCCGCGGACGGTCTCGCGTACGACGTCGGAGAGGTTCACGCGGGCCTGCGACGTGATCTCTCCGGCGAGCATGACCATGCCCGTCGTGACGAGCGTCTCGCACGCGACGCGCGAGGCCGCATCGCCGTCGAGCATGGCGTCGAGCACGGCATCGGACACCTGGTCGGCAATCTTGTCGGGATGCCCCTCCGTAACCGACTCGGAGGAGAAAATGTGAGGATGATCGCTCATGGATGTACGGGTCGAATGGAGAACGGGTTGCGAGACTAAGAAGCTAGTGGGGAGGCGTGAGGTCGGGCAACTCGCCCCCGTCCAACATGCGAAGGTCCACGCGCTCGCCGAGACCCGCAGTCAAGGCGGCGCGGACCTCGGCCGCCGTCGAGGCACCAAGGGCGTCCTCGACGCACGCCGCGCAGGAGGCTCCATCGAGCTGCCGGACCACCCAGCGCACGGACGGTAGGGCCCCCGTCGTCACGCTGAACACCCGATAGCCGAGTCCGATCAACAGGAATACCCCCAACGGATCGGACGACATCAACCCGCAGATGCTCGCCTCGATGCCCGCATCCCGACTCGCGACCGCCACGTCGTGCAGCTGTCGCACGATGGCCGGGTGCATCGGTTCGAACCGGGAGGCCATCCTGGCGTTCCCGCGATCCACGGCGAGCGTATACTGCGTGAGATCGCTGGTGCCGACGCTCAGGAAGTCACAGGCCGAGGCGAGACGATCGACGATCATCACCGCGGCCGGCGTTTCGACCATGGCCCCGAGCGGAATCGACGACGCAGCGGGCACCCCGGCCGTGGCGAGCGCCTCGGCCTCCTCGCGCAGCATCGCCTGCACACGCTCCACTTCTTCGACTCCGGTCACGAGCGGCAACATGACGCGCACATCCCCGTAGCGACGCGCCCGAAGCAGCGCCCGGAGCTGCGTGCGGAAGAACGCCGGTTCATCCAGACTCACGCGGATGGCCCGCCAGCCGAGAAACGGGTTGGGCTCCGGCTCCGGGTTGAACATGGCCGGGTACTTGTCCCCACCCAGGTCGTAGCTCCGCACGATCACCTGGTCGCCCGGGAACGTCCGGATCGCCCGTTCGAACAGGGTCACCTGCTCCTCCTCGGAGGGCATTTCGGCACGCCCCATGAGAAAGAACTCCGTGCGCAGCAGTCCGATCCCCTCCGCACCGTGCTGCTCCGCCCGATCGATGTCCTCCGGGAGATCGACCGTAGCGCGCAGCTCGACGCCCCCACCGTCCAGCAGAACGCTCGGCTCGCTGCGGCTGGCTTCCATCTGATGCTCGATGTCCAGCCGAACGCGCTCGGTTTCCTGCGCCGCCTCCAGCTCGTCGGCCGTCGGCGAGATGAGCGCGACCCCGTGCGACCCGTCCAGGATGACCTGGGTACCCGGGGTGATCTGGCTCATGGCGTCGACGAGCCCCATGACGCACGGAATGCCGAGTCCGCGGGCGAGGATCGCCGCATGCGCCGTGCGGGTTCCCTGCTCCGTCGCAAATCCGGCCACACGCTCGCGCTCGAACTGGATCGTGAGCCCGGGCGTGAGCTCCCGCATGAAGACGATCGCGGGCTGGTCGCCCTCGCTCTTGAGGAGGTGTTCGAACGATCGGCCCAGCAGGCGGTTCAGAACGCGCAGCTGCACGCCCGCCAGATCAGCCACACGCTGCCGCAGACGCGGACTCGTGGACTGCGCCCAGAGCGCACGCATCTCGAGGGTCTTGAACTCGAACGCCCGTTCCGCGCTGAGCTGATTGTCGTGAATCAGCGCCTCGACCTCGCGGAGGAACTCGGGATCCTCTAGCATCAGGATCTGGGCATCGAAGATCTTGGCCTCGTCCGGGCCGGCACGCTCGTGCGTTCGCGTGCGAAGATCCTGGAAGAGCTGCCGCACCTCGTCGACCGCCTGGTGCAGCCGGTCCACTTCTTCGTCGACACGATCGGCCGCCACCAGCCTGCGCGTCACGCGCGGCAGTTCCCAGTGCACGAGTCTCGCCGGACCGACGGCGATCCCTGGAGATACGCCGACGCCCTTCAGTATGCGGGTGCTCACCATTCCTCCCATTTCGTGCCTGCACACGCCGCCACGGCCTCGACGGCCGCCTCGGCGTCTTCACCGTTCGCCCGAATCGTCAGGACGCTCCCCTGCTCCGCCGCGAGCGTCATCACCCCCATGATGCTCTTTGCGTTGACCCACTGACCGTCCTTGGAGATCTCGATCATCGACGCGAACGTCGAGGCAATCTTCACGAGCTCCGCCGCCGGCCGGGCATGAATCCCGAGCCGGTTGGCGACCGTGACGGACCGCTCCGCTACGGCCATAGCACACTCCCGATCACAGTGATCCCGGCAGCGAGGAGCGCGAGGCGGATTCCGCCGAACGAGGGGGCGAGCCAGCGCACCACCACGGCGGTCGCTGCCGCCACGCCGAGTGCACCGACGGCGGCGTTGAGCGTGAACCGCTCGAGCACGAACACCGCCACGACGGGGAGCGCCACGCCGACCGCGAGCGCGCCGGCGCGCGGCGCCCAGTCCAAGGCATGGCGCAGCATGGGATTGCCCAGCGCCCGTCCAACCAAGGGTCCGTCCCGATACCCGACATCGAGCGCCCACACCCGTACCGCGATGTGCGGGATGTTGTACGCGACGAGCAGCACGACGGCGCCCACCGGGATGGCCACAAGCACGGCGAGGAGCATCCCGAGGCCCGACACGGCGCGAAGCAGTCCGGCCCAGAACAGGCGATCGCCGATCGCTCCCAGCGGTCCCGACAGCGCCCCCCGCAACCGGGCGACCTCCGCGGGCTCGACGCCGTCCGCTTCCGCCCGGCTCAGCGCGCCGACGGCCGCCCCTGCCAGATAGGGGTGGGCGTTGAAGAACTCCGCCGACCGGGTGAGCGCCGCACGGTCGACGCCCCCGGCGCCGTCGGTCGGCAAGAGGGGTCGCATCGCGAACGCCAGGCCGATGCCGATCATACGGTCGTAGCCCCACGATCCCTGGATCAAGAACATCCGCCAAAGGGCGGCCCAGCGCGTCGCCGGTCTCACAGGAGCGCGATCCCCACACCAACGAGCAAGCCCGCCACGAGCCATCCGCCGTGCTCGCGCGTGCCGGACACGCGGAAGGACCCAGCCGCGGCGGTGCCGAGCGCACATCCCACCATGACGAGCGCGAGCAGCAGCGCCGTTTGCGCATCGATGCCGAACCACGCCCGGACGCTCCGGGCCAGTACAAGTCCGGCCGCTCCCACCGTCACCGCGCGGATACCGTCGCGCGCCAATCCGGCGAGATGCAGCCGCGTCACGGCGGACGCGCCGTGCTCCGCGATGCGGTCGGCCACCATTGCCGTGGCCGCCCCATTGGCGCGCCGAACGAGATGACTCCCGATCTCCCCAGCCACGGCGACGACCAGTCCGGCGAGCACACCGACCCCGACGACCAGCTCGAAGGGAGCGCCCGCCACGACGACCGCGGCCACGACCGCCCCCATTCCGTAGTCCGGATACCGCACCGCGCCGATGGGCATCACGTCGAGGGCGAACAGTTCGAACACCATGCCGACCGTGCCGCCGGCCACGGGGTCGCCGACGATGGCACCCGCCACCAAACCGGCGACCAGCGGCCGCGACAGCATGAACTGCCCGACCGAGACCAGGTCCATCCCGACCACCACCATCCACGCGAGGAGCGCGGCGTCCACGCCCGTCACGTGAGGTCCTCGAGCCGGACGATCTTGGACGAGGGCACCGCCTGCGCGGTGACTTCGACCCCGGATGAGGCGAGTGCGGCCAGCCCGTCGGCTTCGTCCGGCGTCAGGTAGACGTACGCAAGACGCTCCGTTCGTCCTTCCGCCTGGTGGACCCCGCCGACGTTCAGCGCGTCGATGCGCGCCGCCGCACACAGGCGGGTCGCGTGCCCCACGTCCCCCACCAACACCAGGACACGCTCCTCGCTCTCGCTCCACTCCGGGTAGCGGTCCACCGCCTGGTCGACCGACACGAACTCCACCGCGATCTGGGGCGGCACGCCCACGCGGTAAATGTCCTGCTCCCATTCGTTGGCGTGTACGCGGTCGTCGACGAGGGCGATGCGCCGGATGCCCAGCGGCTGCGCCCAACCGATCACGACCTGCCCGTGGATGAGCCGGTCGTCCAGCCGTACCAGTGCGATGCTCACGCTTCGAAAGTACGGATGGCGTCCTTACCCTTCTCCACCAGCCGCTCCGCCATTACCGGCGCCTCCATATCCCGGTGGTAGACGAAATCGAGCAGCATGGGAAGGTTGACCCCCGCGACGACGGCCACGTCTCCACGGGCATGGAGCTCCGCCAGTGCCGCGCGCAGGCAGCTGCCGGCGGGCATGTCCACGAACACAACCGCCGGGCCGGCCCCGACCGCCTCGTCGACCTGACGGCAGAGGTCCTCGGGTGTGAGGCCCGTGTTGCTCACGGCTCGAAAGGCCCTCGCCTCGCCGGTGATCGCCCCAACGGCGTCGACGAGCTGTTGCGCGAGATCGCCGTGCGACACGATGACGCCGTGTAGCGTATCACTCATAGTCTTCGGCAAGGTACTCGCGCAGCTCAGCCTGCTCGGCCATGCGCTGGATCAGCCGATTGTTGAACTCGTGCGCCGGGTCCACCCCGCTGTACCGCAGAAGATGATTCATCGCGACGACCTCACAGATGACCGTGAGGTTCTTTCCGGGGTTCAGCGGCACGGTCACCAGCGGCAGGCTCACCCCCAGGACCTCCGTCGTGGCCCCATCCAGACCGGTGCGTTCGACCTCGTGCTGTGACTCGTCCCAGTCGGTGAGCTTGACCACGACCTCGATGCGCTTCTGCTGCCGGACCGCCCGGATGCCGAACAGCGCGGACACGTCGACAAGACCCACGCCGCGTATCTCCATGTACTTGTGCGCGAGTTCGTGCGCTCGACCGATGACGACATCGGCGCCGCGGCGCGACACACGGACGACATCGTCCGCCACCAACCGGTGTCCACGTTCCACCAAGTCGAGTACACACTCGCTCTTTCCGATCCCCGACCGCCCGATGAACAGCAAGCCCACGCCGTACACGTCCGCTAGCGAGCCGTGCAAGGAGTCCGTGGGCGCGAAACTCTCGGCGAGAAACGGGTTGATGCCGCGGTAGAACTCGGCCGTCTTCAGCTTCGACACGATGACGGGAATCCCGCGTTCGTTGGCGAGCTCGACCAGCTCGGCCGGTACCGTCTGCCCCTTCATGACGAAGACGCACGGCAACTCGTACTCCATGAACGCGTTCAGCGCCGCCCGGCGCGCCTCGCCCTCCAGGGAATGGAGATACGCGACTTCCGTCTCGCCCAGAGCGTGCAGCCGGTGGCTGTTGAATCGTGCGGTGTAGCCCGCGAGCACGAGTCCCGGGCTCGAGACCTCCGGCACGGTCACCTGACGGTCCAACCCCGACTCGCCGGCCACGACCTCCAACTGGAGGGACGCGCCTTTGCGCTCGAGAATGTCCTGAACGGTGATCGCGCCGTCGCTCATGAGGCCTGGCGCCGCGAGCGCTCGGGAAGTTTGTCGAGTTGGCTGCGCAGCTTGTCCACCGCGCGATCGAGCGCCGTCCGAAAGTCGTCGGCTTCGGCGCTCGCGATCTTCACGACCCCTCGCGGCATCCCGATCTGCACTTCCACCAACTTCTTGCCGTGATCCGCGTCGAAGACGACGCCGGCGCGGTGCGGGCGGTGGGCGAGCTTGGCCGCCCGCTCCATCTGCTCGTGGGCCCGTTCCTTGAGCTCATCCGGAATATCGGTATGACGTGCCGTGACTGTGATCCTCATCCGCCGTCCCCCCTAGGCTGAGCGTCGGACGCTCGAGGCGAGCGTCGTTTCCAGGTGTTGTACCGTTTGATCGGCAGCCGCGTCCCACGACAGCTGCTCCGCGAATTGGCGTCCGCCCGTTCCGTACGCCTCGACGAGGGCTCGGTCGCCGGCCAGTCGTTCCATCGCCGCGGCCATGGCCTCCGCATCGCCGTGCGGTACCAGAACTCCCGACTCGCCATCGCGAACGGACTCCCGCAGCCCCGGTGAATCCGACGCGATCGCGGGTGTGCCGCATGCGGCCGCCTCGACGTTGGTGATCCCCCACCCCTCCTTCGGCGACGGGAATACTACGCCCCACACCGTGCGCAGAAGTTGCAGCTTGTCGGTTTCCGACACGAACCCCAGGAAGCGGATGGCATCCCCCAGGTGCAGTCCGGCCGCGAGGCGCTCGAGGCGGGGGCGGTCGTCCCCCTGGCCGGCGATCCACAGCCGAAGCTGGACGCCGCGATCCCGCGCCACCGCGACGGCGCGCAGCGCCGTCTCCACTCCTTTATAACGCTTGAGTCGACCCAAGTACAAGAAGGTCGGGGCCTCGAGACGCTCCCGGGGGTCTCCGGGCGTCAGGCGATCGGCGTCCACCCCGGGATAGATCACGCGGATCCGCTCGGCCGCCACCCCCCGCCCGACCAGGTCGTCGCGCGTGCTCTGGCTGATGGCGTGGTACTCCGCACGCCGATACACCCGCGGAATCAAGCGTTCCGCCCCCCACACCGTTGCCGCCACCGGCGGTGAGGCTTCCTGGAACGCCGTCGTGCCGAAGAGATGTGGGATGATGACGTACATCGGAAGCGCGGTGAGCGTGGGCAGATAGAGCGGAAGCTTGTTGATGTCCTCCACGACCAGGTCGTACGCATCCGCGGCGAGTGCGCGCCGCACGGCCCCCCGTCCGACGAGCGCAAACGAGTTGCGCGACCCCGCACGGCGGACGCGAATCCCGTCGATGGTCGTTTCCGGGGCGGCGCCCCGCCATCCCGACGTCACGAGCGTCACCGGGTGCCCCAGCGCCGCCAAGCGGCTGAACAGCTCGAAGAAGTGTACTTCGGCCCCACCCGCCTGAGGATTCTCGAGATCTTGCCAGTTGACCGCGAGAATCTTCATAGGCGACCGGACTCATGTGCGGCTCGGTCCAGCACTCCGTTCACGAAGCCCGGCGCGGTACCCCCGACGAACCAGTGTGCCAGCTCCACGGCCTCGGTGATCACCACCTTGGGCGGGACGTCCGTGTGAAGCTCGAACGTGGCCAGACGCAGAATGTTGCGCTCGACCAGTCCGAGCCGCTCGAAACGCCAGTGGTCGACCCACGCCATGATGCTGCGATCCAACCCGTCGACGTCGGCGACGACCGCCGCAGCCAGCGGTTCGGCTTCCTCGATCGCCGCTCGGCACCGTGGCAACGCCACCAGCATGGACCGGACGGTGGTCTCGAGCACCGGCCGATCCTGCAGCTCCCACGCATGCAGGATCTGGAGCGCACGCACCCGTCGCTTCTGCGGCGCCCTACCCACCGCGCGCGAGCGCCTCGAGCACGGTCTGCATCTCGAGCGCGGCGTCGGCCGCCTCGGCGCCCTTGTTGCCGTGGCTTCCGCCGGCGCGGTCCAACGCCTGCGCCTGCGTGTCGCACGTCAGCAGCCCAAACCCGACCGGCACGCCGGTGTCCATGCCGACCTTGGCAATGCCGTCCGACGCCGTGGACACGACGACGTCGAAGTGGGGGGTCTCGCCGCGTACCACGGCGCCGAGCGCCACGGCAACCGTGTAGCGCCCGGTGACGAGTCCCTGTTGCAGGGCCAAGGGAATCTCGAATGCGCCGGGGACCCAAACGACGTCCAGCGCCTCGGTCGGATACCCACCCGCGGCAAGCGCCTGCGTCGCGCCTGCGAGCAGCTTGCGCGTCACGCCCTCGTTGAATCGGCTCACGACCACGAGCGCGCGCGGCCCGGTGGCGGCAGCGTTCATGGCTAGTGTGAGAGGAGGTGGCCGAGCTTGTCGCGCTTCACCTCGAGGTACGACCGGTTCTCGTCGGTGGGCGCCGGCGCCAATGCGACCCGCTCGAGGATCTCCAGACCGTAGCCGTCGAGGCCCACGAGCTTCCGCGGGTTGTTCGTCATGATGCGGATGGCGCTGAGCCCGAGATCCACCAGGATCTGTGCCCCGATACCATAGTTCCGGAGATCGGGCGCGAAGCCAAGGGCCTCGTTCGCCTCGACGGTGTCGCTCCCCTCGTCCTGGAGCTCGTAGGCCTTGAGCTTGTTGAGGAGCCCGATGCCACGGCCCTCCTGGTCGAGATACACGACGACCCCCGCTCCGTCCTCGGCAATCTGCCGCATCGCGCTCCTCAGCTGCCAGCCACAGTCGCACCGGGCGGAATCGAACACGTCGCCCGTCAGGCACTTCGAGTGCATCCGGACGAGCGCCCCCCGCTGGTTCTCTACGTCGCCGTAGACGAGCGCGATGTGCTCCGCGTCATCCACGTCGTTGCGGTAGCCCACCACGCGGAACGGCCCGAACGGCGTGGGGAGGCGGGCTTCGGCGACGCGGTGTACAAGCCGCTCGTGCTGCATGCGGTAGCGGACCAGTTCGGCCACGGTCACGAACGTGAGCTCGTGCTCCTTGGCGAACTCGGAGAGCTGGGGGCGCCGCATCATGGTGCCGTCGTCCGCCAATACCTCGCAGATCACTCCGGCGGGATAGACACCTGCAAGCCGCGCGAGATCGACGCTGGCCTCCGTGTGACCGACGCGCTGCAGGACGCCTCCCGGACGCGCCCGCAACGGGAACACGTGGCCCGGCCGCCGCAGGTCGGACGGATCCGTGGACGGATCGATCGCCACGCTGATCGTGCGCGCCCGGTCGGCGGCCGAGATTCCGGTCGTGACTCCGAAGCGGCCCGCCGCGTCGACGCTAACGGTGAACGCGGTCTCGTGCGACTCCGAATTGTCCTCGGCCATCTGCGGCAGCCCGAGTGCGCGGCACCGATCGGGCAGCAGGGTCAGACAAACCAGGCCACGGCCGTACCGCGCCATGAAGTTGATCATCTCCGGGCTGACGTGCTCCGCCGCCCCGATCAGATCGCCTTCGCTCTCGCGATCCTCATCGTCGGCGACGAGCACCAGCTTCCCCGCCCGGATGTCTTCGATGGCCTGCGCGATGCTCCCTGTCGTCACGACGAAACCTCCACTGCGCCGCGCTCCCGTGGCTGGAGCAGCTTGCGCACGTACTTTCCGATCAGATCCCCCTCCACGTGCACCCCGTCACCGACCTTCCAGGCGCCGAGCGTCGTATGCTCGAGCGTGTACGGGATGAGCGAGACCTGGACGGTGCCGTCACGCGGCACCGCGTTCACCGTCAGGCTCACCCCATCCAGCGTGATCGAGCCATGCAGAATCGTGGCGTCGGCGACGTCGGCTGGGACGTCGACGTCCACGAGCACCGCGTCGGCCTCGCGCTGCACCGACGCAATCCGGCCAACTCCGTCGACATGCCCCTGCACCAGGTGTCCGCCGAACGCGCCATCGGCCCGCATCGACCGCTCGAGGTTGACCAGATCGCCTTCCTCGAGTTCTCCGAAGCAGGTACGTCCGCGGGTCGTCACCACGGCGTCGACCTGAAACCAGCCCGGCCCGCAGTCCACGACCGTGAGGCAGGCTCCGTTCACGGCGATGCTCTCGCCACGCTCGAATTCGGCCAGATCCGATTCGATCGTGAACGCCAGTCGTTCGTCATCCCGAACGACCCGACGGACGCGCCCGCACGCCGCTACGATTCCGGTGAACATTCGCCTCGCTCGATCACCAGTAATGTATCGTCGCCCAGGGCCCGGCGCTCCACGAACCGCCATCCCGCCGGTGTGTCGAGCGAGCCGGCCGGCCGGCGGAACGCCGCGGTCCCAGCTCCGAGCCACCGGGGCGCCGTAATCCAGTACACCCGGTCCACCAAATCGGCGTCGAGCAGCGCGTTCGCGAGTTCCGCACCGCCCTCGACCAGCATGCTCCCGACGCCACGATCCCCGAGCCCGCGGAGGGCGCCGAGCAGCCCATCCGCCGCGAGCACATCCAGCCCGGGCGTGTCGAGACGTGCCCGCGTTGCATCCGCGCGGGCCGGGTCGCACACGACCGTCGTGGGGATCTCGCCGGCGGTGCGGACGACCGTCGCCGCCTCGGGCACGTTTCCCGACCGCGACAGCACGACGCGGCGCGGAGGGATCCGGGGCTCCACCGTCCCGCGCACGGTGAGCCGTGGATCGTCGGCCGCGACGGTTCCGCGCCCAACCGCGATGGCGTCGAAGCCCGCGCGCAGCCAGTGGACGTAGGCCCGCGCCTCGGGTCCGGAAATCCACTGAGACCGCCCGGTCGGATCCGCCAGGTACCCGTCCAGCGACGTGGCGACCTTCACCGCGACCCACGGCCGGCTGCGCCCGCGCGCGAAAAACGGGGCGTTGAGCGACCGGGCCTCCTCGCCGAGCAGACCGCCCTGCACGGCGACGCCGAGCGACCGAAGGCGCTCGGCGCCCCCGGCTCCCTCCGCTGGATCGTCGGCCGCATAGACCACCCGGCTCACGCCGGCGTTCGCGAGGGCCTCCACACACGGGGGGGTCTTGCCGTGATGCGCGCAGGGTTCGAGCGTCACGACGCACGTGGCCCCGCGGGCTGCCTCTCCCGCCTCCGCCAGCGCCGTGACCTCGGCGTGCGGGCCGCCGAATTCGAGATGCGCGCCCTCGCCGACGAGCTCGCCGTCGCGGAGGACGACCGCGCCCACCAACGGATTCGGGTGCA
The DNA here is from genome assembly GCA_039587215.1 of Gemmatimonadota bacterium. Classification (GTDB taxonomy): domain Bacteria; phylum Gemmatimonadota; class Gemmatimonadetes; order Gemmatimonadales; family GWC2-71-9; genus CAMYLY01. The sequence goes on from JBDHIW010000054.1 coordinate 11,238, forward strand.
CGCGTCCCCATCCGTCGCGCGCCAGCTCGAGGGCGCGGCCCATCGCGGCGCGCTCGTCGACGGTCACTCGATGCTGACGCCGCTCCCCGCCACGATCTCCCCGATGACCCAGGTGTCCACCCCCGCGTCCCGCGCAGCATCACGGAGTGGGGCCACGTCCTCCGCGGCGGCAACCCCGACCAGACCGATCCCCATGTTGAACACGGCGAACATCTCGTCGGCGGTCACGCCCCCCGCGGACGCCATGAGCCGGAAGAGCGGCGGCGTCTCCCAACTCGTCGCATCGACCCGTGCCGCGCACCCATCGGGAAGTACCCGCGTCAGATTGCCCGCGATGCCGCCCCCCGTGATGTGCGCGAGTCCATGCAGGCGGGTGAGGACCGGGGCTACCGCACTCCAGTAGCTGCGGTGGACCGCCAGCAGCACGTCGGCCACGCTGCCATCGTGCTCGGGCATGGCATCCGTGATGGCGAGCCCCAAGTCGTCGAACACGATGCGCCGCGCCAGCGTGTACCCGTTCGTGTGGAGACCCGAGGACGCATAGCCGACGAGCACGTCGCCGACCCGAACGGCGTCGCCGTGGAGCGCCGCTCCCTCCTCGACGGCACCGATAATGGTGCCCGCGAG
>JBDHIW010000279.1:0-2549 GCA_039587215.1 Gemmatimonadota bacterium
TGAAGTGGCTGCTCATCCCCCGGGATGACTGGAGACTCATCCTCGGGGGCGCGTTCCTCACCGTCCTGGCCTACCCGCCGTTTCATTTCTTTCTCCCGTCGTTCTTGGCGCTCGTTCCGGCCGTACTGCTGCTGGCGGACGACGGGCCGCTCGTGGGCCCGGGACGCACGCTGGCCCGCGGGTTCTGGTACGGTCTCCTCGGTCACGGCCTCGTGCTGTACTGGATGGTCGTGGCGTTGTGGCACTTCACGCCCCTCGCGGCGCTCGGGTACACCGCGACGATTGTGATCCTCGCGGGGTACGCGGCGCTGGTGTTTCTCGCGACCCGCTGGGTTCACGGCCGGACGGGCCTGCCGATCCTCATCGTCTTCCCGGTGATGTGGACCGCAGCCGAATGGGCGATCGCGCATCAGGGCGACATCCGCTTCCCGTGGCTGGGGCTCGGCACGTCGCTCACGGGGTATCCGACCGTCGTACAGATCGCGGACGTCATCGGCGCGCGCGGCGTGACCTTTCTCCTCGTCGTCGCGAACGTAGCATTGGCCGACGCCTGGCGACGGCGTGCCACGCGGTCGGCCGCACTCCTCAGGGTCGCGGCCGTGGCGGCGGGTGTCACCGTCGCGTGGGGCTACGGTGTGGTCCGGGAGCGCACACTCGTCGTTCGGGACGTGGGGACGGTCGCCGTGATCCAGCCGAACGTCGGATTCGACGAGAAGTGGGAGACCGGGGCGTCCAACCGCATCATGATGGACGCGCTCGGGTTGTCCATGCGCGCCGTGCGGGAGACGGAGCCCGCGCTCGTCGTGTGGCCGGAGGCCGCGGTCCCCGGAACGTTCTACCAGCGGCCGTCGTGGAAGCAGGCCATCGAGGATCAGGCCGCGATGAGCGGCGTCCCGGCGGTGGTCGGCGGGATCGACTTGGATATGCGCTCGCCCGACGACTACGACTACTTCAACGCCGCGTTCGTGTTCGACGGGCGCGGTGGCACGAGTGCGCCGGTCTACCACAAACGGTACCTCGTGCCGATCACGGAGCGGGTGCCGTTCGTGAATCCCGACTGGTTCGGCGGTCTGGAGTTCTTCGGAGCGTTCGAGCCGGGAGACGCCGGGCCCGTGTATCACACCGACGTCGGCCGGTTCGGCATCCTCATCTGTTACGAGTCGATCTTCGCGCCCCTGGCGCGGGAGTACCGGCGGGACGGCGCCGACTTCCTGCTCAACATCACGAACGACGCCTGGTTCGGGCGCACGAGTGCGCCCTATCAACATCTGGCGCACCTGGTGATGCGCGCGATCGAGACGCGCACGGGGATTGCCCGTGCGGCCAACACGGGGGTGTCCGGTTTCGTGGACCCGCTCGGCCGCGTCACGGAAACGACGCCGCTCTACGAGGAGGCGATCCGGGCGCGGATGCTCACCACCTCGGACGCGCACCCGCCGTTCGTGCGCTGGGGCGACCTCGTGGGGCTGGCGAGCGTGTTCGGATCGCTGCTGCTCCTCGCGTACGCGAGGTGGCGCCGGTAATGCGGCTGGGGATCGACGTCGGCGGGACGTTCACCGACCTCGTCGGACTCACCCCGGACGGCGAGGTGCGTGTCGGCAAGGTGCCGTCCGCGCGGCACGCGCTGACGGGCGATGCCTGGACGGTGGTGGGCGACTGGCGCGCGGACCAGGGGGAGGCCGTTCTGGTGCACGGCACGACCATCGCCACGAACGCCCTGCTCGAGCGGGGTGGTGCACGGGTCGCGCTGGTGACGACCGCCGGGTTCGAGGATCTCCTGTGGCTGCGCCGCCAGGACCGTCCGGAGCTGTACCGGCTCGACGCGGACCATCCCCCGCCGCTGGTCGATCGAGAAGACGTCATCGGCGTGCACGAACGCATCGGGGCCTCCGGGGTCGTCACACCCCTCGCCGAGGCGGAGGTGACGCGCGTGGTCGACGCCGTGATTGCCCGTCAGCCCGAGGCGGTGGCGATCCATCTCCTCTTCAGCTTCCTGGATCCCGGCCACGAACGGCTGCTGGAAACGGCACTGCGGGCGGCGCTTCCCGGCGTCCCGATCGTCGCCGGCCACGAGGTACTCCCAGTGTTTCGAGAGTTCGAGCGGGGAAGCACGGTCAGTGCGGAAGCGTATCTCCGGCCGCTCGTGGCGGGGTATCTGGGTCGCATGCAACAGGAGGCGCAGGCATCCGGGGTGGCCGAGGTGCGGGTCATGGCGTCCAGCGGGGGGACCCTCTCCGTCGCGCAGGCCGGTACGCGCGCGGCCTCGCTGGCGCTCTCGGGGCCTGCCGGCGGTGTCGAGGGGGCACGGCTGGTTGGCGCGCAGCTCGGGCTCGGGGACCTGCTGACACTCGATATGGGCGGGACGAGCGCCGATGCGAGCGTGATCCTGGACGGCGAGCCGCTTCTCCAGGCCGCCGGGAACGTGGGTGGGGCTCCCCTCAGTCTCCCGCACGTGCTGATCGAGACGGTCGGCGCCGGCGGCGGCAGCATCGCGTCGGTGGATGCGGGCGGCGCACTGCGGGTCGGTCCCGAGAGCGCGGGCGCCGTAC
>JBDHIW010000280.1:0-2548 GCA_039587215.1 Gemmatimonadota bacterium
CCGTCGTCGGCGTCGGGTTGGTGGTGCGACTGGGGAACCAACCCGCCACGTCGGAACCGACCATCGTGGCCAGCGAACTCCAGCGTGTCGATGAGACCCCCGCGGCACCCGAGACACCGGCGTCGCGGGACGAAGCCGTACTCGACGCCGAACTGCAGACCCTGACCGACGCCGCGCCTGCGCTCGCGGGCGCTGCGTCGTCGGGCGGTGGTGCTCCGGATACCGAGCCGGAACCGGCCACGGGCGCCGAACCACCACCCGCGGCAGCGCCACCCGCGGATGCCCCCATGCTGGCGGTCCAGCGAGAGGCCCCGCGCGCCGAACCGGCCGTGGCGCTGGCGCCGACGGAGACCGTCGATGACGTGCGCGCCGCGCTGACTGGCCCGTCGGCCGATAAGGCCGCTGTCGCCGGGGAGGCGCGCAGCAGCCGCGGAGCGGCTACGGCGTCCGCATGGTCAGTGGCCAGTGCGGCCGACGCCGCGGCACATCTGGGACGCCCAGCCCCCGTGGTTCCGGGTTTGGAGGTCGCGGAAATCGCCACCGGACAGGTGGGATCGGCACCGGCCGTGCGCGTAACACACCGAACGGCCGACGACGGCATCGTCACCACCGTCGCGTGGGCGGTCATCGGTGACGGCACGACGCTCGGCACCGCCGCCGCTGCGGCGGACATGGCCATCGCGATCGGGGGCGGGTTCGCCGTCTCGGCGGCGGGGGACGCGCCACGGACCGCGCTGCAGGACATGGCCGAAGCCGCGCTCGACGCAGACAGGCAGTAGCCCCTGGCGACCGGCAGACTACATGCATATATTGCAATACATACATTGCAAGCAACGGGAGAGTACGCGTGCCGCGATACGACTACACCTGTGAAGACTGCGGAATGACGTTCGAGATCCGGGCGTCGATGTCCGAGTACGCCTCCCTCGCGCCCTCCTGCAGCGCCTGCGACTCGAAGCGGGTGGCGCGGAGCTACGCGGGGCTCAATGTGATGGCGTCGGTCTCGGGCGGGAGCGGTGGGGAGCAGTGCTCCCAACCGAGCGGGTTCGGTTGAGGCGTCTGAGACCGCTCCGGTGGAGCGGCATGGTACCCGACGAGGCCGACCCCAGGGTCGGCCTCGTTGCGTTTGCCCTCGATCCTGCGGTCGGTCCGAGCACCTTCATCACGCCGACGGCAGTTCCTCCAGCCGCGCCACGGCCCGGCGGAGATGGGGAATCACGATCGAGCCACCGACGACCAATGCCACCGAGAACGCCTCGAAGAACTCCTCGTCGGACGTCCCCTCCTCACGGCACCGGACGAGGTGGTACGTGATGCAGTCGTCGCAGCGAAGAACCATCGAAGCCACGAGTCCCATCAGTTCCTTGGTCTTGCCGGGCAGTGCACCCGCCTCGTAGGCGCGGCTGTCGAGCGCGAAGAAGCGATTGACGGTGAGGTTGTCGGCCGCGAGGATCGCGGCATTCATCTTCTCGCGGAAGTGTCGAAACGACGCGAGCGAGTCGGATTCGGACATGCAGGCGGTCCCGTTGGAGACCGGGGAAATGTAGCTCGGGTCCGTGTATGTTTGACCATGCGCAGATTGTTCCTCCCGATCCTCGCCGTGCTCACGGCGTGCGGTGACACCGCCGCCCCCAACGATCGCTCGAGCTTCGAACGCCTGCAGACCGAGATTCTCGACGTCGCCTGTATCTCGTGCCATACCGACGGTGCGTCGTTCGCCTCCGAGTCGGGGCTCGTGCTCGATGCCGGAGTCGCCTACGACAACCTGGTGAGCGCGGCGCCGACCCATCCCAACGCCCAGGCGGACGGGCTACTCCGCGTGACACCGGGTGTCGCACAGCAGAGCCTCCTGCTCTACAAGCTCCACTGGGAGCCGGACTACGCGCCGAACGACTACGGCGGCCCGATGCCGCTGGGCAGCCAGTCCCTCTCGGTGGGACAGATCGAGTTCGTCCGCCGGTGGATCGTCGCCGGTGCGCCCCGCGACGCCGATGTGGTCGACCCCGCGCTCCTCGAGGACGCCACGCTGCCGGACCTCACCCCGTTCGTGCCGCCAGCACCGCCCCCGACGGGCGTGCAACTCACCACCGGCCAGTTCGGCATCGATCCGACGTTCGAGCGTGAGATCTTCCTGTTTCGTGACGTCGGCAATACCGAGCCCCTGTTCGTCAATCAGATTGACGTCGCTATGCGCCCGAACAGCCATCACTTCGTGATGTACGGCCTGCTGGAGGGGACACCGAACGACGCGGTTCCGCCGCTGGACGTCATCCGCGATCTGCGGACCACGGGCGGCGCGCTGATCCCATCGACGCTCAAGACCATGCCGTATCACGTGTTCTTCGGCGGTGCGATGACCACTGAAGCGTCCTGGGTCTTCCCCGACGGGGTCGCCCTGGAGCTCCCAGTGGGGGCGCGGCTCGATCTCAACTCGCACTACGTGAACCGGACCGAGGCCGAGATGCGGGGCGAGGTCTATGCGAACCTGCACACCGTCGACGCGGCATCGGTGCAGCACGTGGCTAGGAACGTGAACTTCGGAAACTTC
>JBDHIW010000055.1:0-11743 GCA_039587215.1 Gemmatimonadota bacterium
GCCAGCTCCGTGACGCGACTCGGATGATCCGTGTGGACGTGGACCTTGAGGAGTTCACCGGTCCCGAGCACGACGATCGACCCGCCGAGCTCCCGCAAGGCGGCGCGCACCTGCGTCGTCGCCGGCAGGTCGGCGCCCCGGACGAGGACCTGCGTGCAGTACTGGTAGTCCTGGTCGGCCGCGACCGACGCCATCGCCGCCGCATCGGGCACGGCATACGCGGGCGTCTCCTTCACGGCGACGATCGGATCGCCGTCGATGAGCCGGACGATGCCCTCGAGCAGTCGCACGAAGCCCTTCGCACCCGCATCGACGACACCCGCTTCCTTGAGCACGGCGAGCAGCTCCGGGGTGCGGGAGAGGGACTGCTGTGCCTTGAGGAGCACCTCCCGCATGAAATGGCCGAAGTCTCGGGTGCCCGTGGCCGCCATGCGTGCCGCCTCCGCGGCATCGCGCGCCACCGTGATGATCGTGCCCTCGACGGGTTCGTCCAGACCGCGATAGACGTGCTCTGCGCCAGCGTGCATTGCGTCGGCCACCTGCAGCGGCGAAGCGACGGAGACGTCGCCGAGCGACTCGCGGAACCCCACGAGAAAGTGCGACAGGAGCATCCCGGAGTTGCCGCGCGCACCGAAGACGCAGGCTTCGGCCATCGTGCGCGTGACCGCGGGAAGTTCGGCCCCGCGCAGCGGGCGCACGCTCTCGGCGGTCGCTCGGAGCGTCAGGGAGAAGTTGGTGCCAGTGTCACCGTCCGGCACCGGGAACACGTTGATGCGGTTGAGTTCGTCCCGCCCCGCGTCCACCCAGTCGGCGGCCGCGAGGAGGGACCGCCGAAGTCGCGGTCCGTCGAGGTAGGCGATGCCGGCGCCCAAGGAGGTCACTTGGCCTTGTCGACCCAGACCTTGAGTTCACCGTGAACTTCAGGATGAAGACGCACGGGAACCGTGTAGGCGCCGATCGTCTTGATCGGATGGTCGAGCTCGATGATCCGCTTGTCGAGCTCGACGCCCGACTCCGCCAGCCGCTCGGCGAGGTCCGTCGACGTGATCGACCCGAACAGCCGATCCCCTTCGCCGGACTTGGCCTCGAACCGCAGCTCGAGTGCGGCGAGTCGCTGCGCGATGCTCTCGGCGGATTCGCGGTCGGCAGCCAGCTTGTCCGCGATGCGGGTCGCTTCAGCCGCCGCGCGCTTCTTGTTCGCTTCGGTCGCCTCGTACGCTAAGCCATTGGGAATGAGAAAGTTGCGGGCGTACCCGGGCTTCACCTTTACGATCTCGCCGGCCCTGCCGAGGTTGTTCACCGGCCTACGCAGTATGACGTCCATGAATCCTCACGATGAGCGGACTTTGGTCCAGCGCGTGCGAAACTGCAGTCCGACGTCGAGCAGTCCCAGCGCAATCGCGCTCCCGACAACCGCAGGCAACACCAGCAGAATGATCGTGCCGAGCAGGAGCCAGAGCAAGAACCCTCCCCCAAGTGCCTGGGGAAGGAAGAACACGGCGACCGCCACGCCCCGCAGGCCGTACAGGGTCGCCAATACCAGAAGCACGTTCGCCGCCAGTGGTTTGAGGATGGCGAACCGCGGTATGAGCAGAAACAAGAGCGGCGGGATGGCGAGCCAGCCGAGGTGGTCCGAGAATCCGAAGACCCGGAAGGGCCGCGGCGGCGTCCCCCGGGGATCCCGGGCCAGCCGATAGTACACCGCCGCGGCGGCCATGAGTGCACCTAGCACGGCGAGCGCGCTGAGCGCCGGGAAGATTCTCCCGAAGAGCCTGACGGACTCCTGCAGCAGGTGCGCGACGTCGTCGGGACGGGCGGATCCCGCTCCGCCGGTGATGTCCACACCCATCCAGAAACTCCCCATCGTGGCGCGTGCCGTCATGCCCACCTGGTGTTCGGCCCACCAGGACAGCTCCCCCCACGACAGGCGCACGACCGGCAGGAGCCCCGACACCACCACCGCCGTCGTGCCGAGCGCGAGCAGCCCGCGCCCCGTGACGGAGAACTGCGTCGTATAGGTCAGGATGAGGAACATGGCGGTCGCCCAGACCGTCGCCGCCCGCAGGATGTAGCCGGGCGGCCCCGTGCCTTGGGTGAGCCACAGGGCGGCCACGCCCAGCGCGATGCCGGCAAGAACGTGCCCCATCCTCGTCGCCGGTTGCCCTAGCAGGAGCAGGACGCTGAGGGGCACGGCCGCCATCCCGATCAGCGGGAACGTGACCTGATAGGCCACGACCGTGAGAAGTACCACGAAGGCCAGCGATGCTCCGAGGAGCAGCTGCCGGCCTGCGCCGCTGGCCGCGCCAGCCGGCCGGGTCATGCTACCGGGCGTAGCCTCGGATATACGGCAGGAGCGCCAGGAATCGGGCGCGCTTCACGGCAGTGCCGAGTTGGCGCTGGTGACGCGCGCACATGCCCGTCAGCCGGCTCGGTAGAATCTTGCCGCGCTCGGTCGTGAACCGGGAGAGCGTGCGCTCGTCCTTGTAGTCGATGTGCCGGATGCTGTTCTCACAGATGGGGCACGTTTTGCGCCGCCGCCTCATTCGGTACCTCCTTCGGCCGCCGCGGCCGGTGCCTCGGTCTCAGCCGCCGTGGCGGGTGCCTCGGTCTCGGCCGCCGTGGCGGGTGCCTCGGTTTCAGCCGCCGTGGCGGGTGCCTCGGTTTCAGTCGCCGTGGCCGGTGCCTCGGTCTCAGCCTCGTCCGGGGTCAGCGGAGCCAGGCCCTCGTTGAGAACGATGAGATGCCGCAGGACCGCGGGCTCCAGCTTGATCTGCCGCTCGAGCTCCGTGAGGCTGTCCGGCTGCGCGTCGCAGCGCACGATCACGTAGTGACCCACTTCTTTGCCTGCCACCGTGTACGCGAGCGTCCGACGGCCCCAGTGGCTCGTCTCGGTGACGGGATTCGGATTGTCGGGGGACGTGATCACCTGATGCAGGCGCGCGAGATGCTCGTCGATCTGTGATTCTTCGAGCGCGCTGTCAAAGATGTACACGAACTCGTAGGGTCGTGTCATGGCACCATCCTTTGGTCGTTGCGGCCTCGTCCGGTGCAGGCGAGGCAGGTGAATGTTGGGCGGACAAGATAGTCCATCGCTCCGCGCCGCGGTAGCGCCCGCCCGTAAGTGTGCGTCGCCGGATCGGTGGAGGAGCAGGGCCGCTCCTCCACCGATCCAGATGGTGGCGCTAGGCGATGAACCAGGGCGCGAGCACGAGGCTCACGACCGACATCAGCTTGATCAGGATGTTGAGCGACGGGCCGCTGGTGTCCTTGAAGGGGTCACCGACCGTGTCGCCGACCACGGCGGCGTGATGCGGGTCGGAACCCTTGCCGCCGTGTGCACCGCCCTCGATGTACTTCTTGGCGTTGTCCCACGCGCCGCCGGCGTTGGCCATGAACAGCGCGAGCATGACACCGACGAGGGTTGCGCCGGCGAGCATCCCGCCCAGCGTCTCGACGCCGAGGAACTTGCCGACCGCCACAGGAGCGATGATGGCGGTCACGCCGGGGAAGATCATCTCCCGGAGCGCCGCGCGGGTCGAGATGTCCACGCAGCGCGCGGAATCGGGCTTCGCGGTGCCTTCCATCAGGCCCGCGATCTCCTTGAACTGCCGCCGCACCTCCTGCACCATGCCCTCCGCGGCGCGGCCTACGGCCGTCATCGTCTGGGCGCCGATGAAGAAGGGCATGATCCCGCCGAGGAACAGCCCGATGACGACCTTGGGGTCGACGATGTCGAGCGTGATCGGCGGTGCGCCGACCGGCGTGACCGCGTTGGCGTATGCACTGAAGAGCGCCAGCGCCGTGAGCGCCGCCGATCCAATGGCGAAACCCTTGCCCATGGCGGCCGTCGTGTTGCCGAGGGCATCCAGCCCGTCGGTGATCGAGCGGACCTCGGGACCGAGGCCGGCCATCTCGCTGATGCCACCGGCGTTGTCTGCGATCGGCCCGTAGGCGTCGACCGACATGGTCACACCGACCGTCGCGAGCATGCCCACGGCCGCGATACCGATGCCGTAGAGGCCGGCCTGACTGTACGCCACCCAGATCGTGCCGCTGATGAGCAGCAGCGGGACGGCGGTGGACCGCATGCCGACCGCGAGACCCGCGATGATGTTCGTCGCGGGTCCGGTCAGTGACGCTTCGGCGATCGTCCGGATCGGCTTGGCCGCCGTGTAGTACTCGGTGGCGAGACCGATCATGAGACCGGCCACCGTGCCCGCCAGCACCGACCAGAACGGCCCGAGCGCGTTCTCCAGGCCGGGATTGACCTGATCGTTGAGCACGTACGCGATGATGAGGAACAGGCCCGCGGCGATGAAGCCGGCGAGTCGCAGGGCAAGGGCCGGGCTCGAGCGCTCGAGCATGCGGAAGATGACGATCGTCACGATGCTGGCCGCGAGGCCGCCGAGAATGAACAGCACTGGGAGTGCCGCCGCGGCGGCACGATCGCCGATCATCGGGCTCGTGGCGGCGATCGCGATGGTGGCGATGACCGCGCCGACGTAACTCTCGAAGATGTCCGCGCCCATGCCCGCGACGTCGCCGACGTTGTCGCCGACGTTGTCCGCGATGGTCGCCGGGTTCCGGGGGTCGTCCTCGGGGATGCCGGCTTCCACTTTGCCGACCAGGTCGGCGCCGACGTCGGCAGCCTTCGTGTAGATGCCGCCGCCCACGCGCGCAAAGAGCGCGATCGACGACGCGCCCATCGCGAACCCGGTGATGATCCCTGAGAAGCCCGCCCAATCCGCGACCGCGGGATCACCGAGGAACAAGAAGAGCACCGCGCCGATGCCGAGGAGACCCAAGCTCGCCACGGCGAGACCCATCACGGCGCCGCCGTTGAACGCGACCCGCAGCGCCTTGGCCTGCCCCTCGCTGCGTGCCGCTTCGCTCGTCCGCGAGTTGGCGGCGGTCGCCGACTGCATACCGAAGAAGCCCGCGAGGATCGAGCAGATCCCCCCGAACAGGTAGGCGACTGCCGTGCTCCAGCTCAGCGCGATGCCGAGCAGGATCGCCACGACCACGAGGAACGGCACCAGGTAGACGTACTCGCGACGCAGGAACGCCATGGCGCCGTCGTGAATCGCGTTCGCCAGCTCCTGCATCTTCTCGTCACCGGGGGATTGTGCCTTGACGTAGAAGAACGTCACCAGCGCGATGGCGAGTCCCACGGCGCCCGCTACCACCGAGGTCATCGGAAGGAAACCAAAATCACTCACTCGTCGACTCCTCGTCGATTGAACTGGTTCATCGCCGTTTCGATCCCTTCGGCGACCCAACACTCGATTGCGTCGCGCACGTCCGGCGCGATGTCCAACAACTCGTCCAACTCGGTCTTCGGGAACGGCTCCAGCACGTAGCCGGCCGTGTCCCCGATGCCCGAGGGCAACGGCCCGACTCCGAGCCGCAGCCTGGCGTACTCGGTCGTTCCCAACGCGTCCTGCACGCTCCGCAGCCCGTTATGTCCGCCCGCGGACCCGCGCGCACGCACCCGGAACGTCCCACCGGGGAGGGCGAAGTCGTCCACCATGACGAGGAGATCTCGTGCAGGTTCGAACCCCGCCTGGCCGATCAGGCCTGCGAGGGCCCGTCCGCTCCGATTCATGTACGTGCGGGGCTTCACGACCGTCAGGTCGCTGCCCGCGCACGTGCCGACGCTGACCGCGGCGGCGCCCTCCCGTCGGAAGGGCGGGAACTCCCAGTGATCGGTCAGGAGGTCCGCCATGATGAATCCGGCGTTGTGCCGGGTCAGGGCATACGTCGGCCCCGGGTTGCCCAGCGCGACGAGGGCACGCAGGGCTACTCCTCCGGAGTGTCTTCGTCGGCCTCCCTGGGCTTCCGAATGAGCTCGGGTTCCACCGCGTCCTCTTCCTCGACCTCGGCTTCTTCGGTCGGCTCGGCCTCGACGCGCGGAGGCACCACGGTGCAGACGGTGGCCGAGTCGTCGTCCAGAATCTTGGCGTCCGGGATGTCGAGGTCGCTGATGTGCAGCGAGTGGCCGACGCTCAGTTCCGTCACGTCGAGTTCGACGTGATCCGGCAGATGGCGCGGGAGAACCTCGATGGAAACCTCGCGCATGAACTGCTCCAGGATACCGCCTTGGTTCCGCACGCCGTCGGACGTCCCGACCAGCCGGAGCGGAACCTGGACGGTGAGCGTCACCCCGGCGTGGATCTCGTAGAAGTCCACATGGGTCACGGTCCGCCGTACCGGGTGCCGCTGAATGTCCCGGATCAGGGTCTGGACCTCCGTCCCTTCGACGTCGAGCTGGATCACCGTCGAACTCGTCGCCCCCGACTTGAGGAGCTTGTCGAAGTCGGGCGCGGACAGAGCCAGCGCCTCCGGATCGCGACCGCTGCCGTAGATGACCGCCGGGACGCCGCCGGCGAGGCGGGTCTGGCGGGCCGGCCCCTTGCCGGTGTCCGTGCGGCGCGTTGCGCTGAGCTTCAATGTCTGACTCATCGTTGCTTCCTGCGTGTTCGTTGGTTCGTCAGTCGAAGAGCGAACTCACCGACTGGTCGCTATGCGTAAAGCGAATGGCCTGCGCCAGCAGCGAGCCAATCGACAACACCTTCAATCGGTCGAACATCCGCGACTCCGGGACCGCGATCGTATTGGTCACGGCCACTTCCGTCACCGGCGACGCCGACAACCGGTCGACCGCCGGCCCCGACAGGAGCGGGTGCGTGGCGCAGCAGTAGACCTCGCGGGCCCCCAGCCGCTTCAGCGCCCCGACCGCTTCCGACATCGTGCCCGCCGTGTCGATCATGTCGTCGACGATGAGGCAGTCACGTCCTTCGACCTCACCTACCACGTTCAGCACCTCGGCGATGTTCGCCGAGGGACGCCGCTTGTCGATGATCGCCAACGAGGCGTCCAGCCGCTTGGCGAACCCACGAGCCATCTTCGCCCCACCCACGTCGGGGGCCACGATGACCGGCTCGTGCAACCGCTTCTGCCGGTAGTGCTGTACCAGCGCCGGCGCCGCGTACAGGTGGTCGACAGGGATGTCGAAAAACCCCTGCAGCTGATGCTGGTGGAAGTCCATCGCCAGCACCCTGTCGGCCCCCGCGGTCGCGATCAGATTGGCCATCAACTTGGCGCTGATCGCGACCCGCGGCTGGTCCTTCCGGTCCTGGCGGGCGTACCCGAAATACGGGATGACCGCCGTGACCCGCGCTGCACTCGCTCGTTTCGCGGCATCGATCAGGAGCAGCAGTTCCAGCATGTTCTCCGCTGGCGGATTCGTGGGCTGGATGATGTAGACGTCCTGCCCGCGAACGTTCTCGTCGATCTTCACGAAGATCTCGCCATCGGCGAACCGCCGGATCGTGACCCGGCACAGGGCCTGGCCAAGATCCGCGGCGATCTCCTCCGCCAGGGGCCGGTTCGCGGACCCTGTGATGAGGAGCATCTTGCTGGTGGATAACGAGATGTCCGCCATAAGAGCCCTACAAAATACTGAGGGTGCGCCCCGGAGCCAAGCCGCGGACTTGTGGGCCCGTCAGCCTTCCGTCGGGCCCGGTTCCTCGCGCTGGAGGTAGTCGCGGACGTACGAGCAGCTCGGCACGACCTCCAGCCGGCGCTCGCGGGCGTAGGCCAGGGCGTGCGCGACGAGTCGGGCCGCGACGCCGGCGCCCCGCTGGCTCTCCGGGACGAAGACCAGGCGGAAGTCGAGCGCGCCGGACGCGAGCCGGCCGTACTGGAGGTAAGCATCGCCCGCGTCGTCGCGGATCAGGAAGCGCTCCGTGGCGGGGTCGTGCTCGACGGGTGCGGGCATCAGGGGCTCCCGTCGGGCTCGCGGCCCGTCCGGCAACGGCCGCGCCGCGCGGCCCCTGGGCGGTGTGCGGATGGGCTCACGGGGACCGGCCTCAGACCATCTGGTCCAGTTGGTCGGCCAATTCCTGGGCGGTCTGCACGCGATCGGCGGGGTTCTTGGCCAAGAGGGTCAGGACGAGCGCCGTCAGCGGCGCCGGGATCTCCCCCTCGTTCGCGTCGGGCGGCGGGGCCTCGTCGTTGAGCACCTTGGCGATCAGGGACACGGTCGACTTCGCATCGAACGGCAGCCGGCCGACGAGGCACTCGTACAGGACGACGCCGGCCGCGTAGAGGTCGGTGCGGGTATCGATCTCCTCGCCGATGATCTGCTCCGGCGACATATAGGCCGGCGTTCCGAGGATGAGCCCGACTTCGGTCAGCGTGACCGACCGCTCCGCCAGGCGGGCGACGCCGAAGTCCATCACCTTGAGGACGCCCTCGGCGTCCAGGAGCAGGTTCTGGGGCTTGATGTCGCGATGGATCACCCCCTCCTCGTGGGCGACGGCGAGCGACGCGGCGAGCTGCCGGCCGAGCGCGATCGTGGACGAGATCTCGAGGCGGCCCCGCTGGTCCAAGAGGTCCCGTACGGTGAGCCCTTCCACGTACTCCATCGTGAGGTAATACACTCCCTCGCACTCGCCGAGGTCGTGTGCCCGCACGACGTTGCGGTGTGAGATGCGGCGCGCGAGACGGATCTCCCGCTTGAACCGCTCGACGAGCCCCGGGTCGGAGACGAATTCGGGCAGCAGCGTCTTGATTGCGACGGTCTCGTCCAGCTCGATGTCCAGCGCGCGATAGACGGTCCCCATGCCACCCGCGCCGACCACGTCTTCGATGTCGTAGCGACCGGCGAAGCGCTCGCCGACGGGCAGCTTGCCGGGATCGGGCGGTTCCAGCACCAGGTGCTCGGCCGTGTCGCGCGCCTCCGCGATCTCTCGTCGGAGGGCGTGTACCTGAGTCCGCAGCCGATCCTCGCGCGCCCGCACGCGGGTCGCCATGCCGTCGAACACGCGCGCGAGCCGTCCCAGCGCGTCGTCCCGCTGAGCGACATCGGCGAGCGCTCCGTCGTCGTAGCTCCCCGTCTCGACGGCGGTAGCGGCAGCGATGACCCGGTTCACCTCCTGGAGGTACTCCTTTTCCTGGTCCCGGAAGCGCTTCTTCTCGAGCGACGCGGCGATCCGCGCCCGCAGCAGCACGGGGTCGAACGGCTTGGGGAGGTAGTCCTCCGCCCCCGACTCGATGCAGCGGCCGATGCCTTCGACATCGTCGAGCGCCGAGATCATGATCACCGGGATATCGCGGGTCGCCGCGTCGCTCTTGAGCTGCCGGAGGACGGCGTAGCCGTCGATCTCGGGCATCATCACGTCGAGGAGCACCAGGTCGTAGGCGACCGCCTCGACGCGGTCGAGGGCCTCGCGCCCGTCGGCCGCGACATCGACGGCGTGTCCCTCGCGGACGAGCCGCCGTCGCAGGACCTCGCGGTTGTCCTCCACGTCGTCGACCACCAGGATGCGTGCGGCCGACGCCGGCGCGCCGTCGTCCGGCGTTGGTGCCGGAGCGTGCGCCTCGTCGGCCGGTGGCGGGCTCGCGACGTCGATCAGGCGGTCGGCGGCGCGAAGGATCCGGCGCACGTCGTCGGCGAACGTCGGTCCCATGCCTTCGCTGCCCGCCACGAAGTGCTGCATGGCAGTGGCCACCCGGTCGCGCGGGCCCTGCAGTGCGCGCCCGAGCGCGGCGATGTCGGCCCCGTCCACGGACTCCCGCTCGGGGGCCAGGGTCGCGTTGATCAGGGTCACCGCGTCCTTTGCGGCGGCGATCGCTTCGCGGAGCGCGGTTGCCGGGGCCTCCAGGCCGGCCTCCGTCACGTCCTCGAGCAGCATCTCCGCATAGCCCACGATGTGGTTCACCGGCGTGCGGAGTTCGTGCCGCCACTCCTGGACCGTCTGCGGAACGGGCGCGTCGGTCACTCGGACTCCCCGAGCGCCGCGCGGATCTTGGCGAGCAACCGCGGCAGTTCGATGGGCTTGGTGTCGTAGTCGGTGCACCCGGCGTCGAGTGCTTTCTCTCGGTCGCCCGACATGGCATGGGCCGTGAGCGCGATGATCGGCGTCGACGCGGTCTCCGGCGCCGCGCGGAGTCGCCGTGTGGCTTCCCACCCGTCGATCTCGGGCAGGCTCATGTCCATGAGGACGAGATCGTAGCCGCCGGCGACGGCCATCTCGACGCCCTGCTGGCCGTCCATCGCCATGTCGACCTCGAATCCCTTCCGTACCAGTCGACGCGACAGCATGTCGCGGTTCATCTCGTTGTCCTCGACGAGGAGAATGCGTGTCATGGTGTGGATCCTTGTCAGGCGTCCGTGTGCCGTGCCTCGGCCGTCGAGACGCGGATGGGCAGCGTGATGGTGAACGTCGATCCCTGGCCCGACGTGCTCGCGACCTCGACGTCGCCCCCCATCATACGCGAGAAGCGGCGCGTGATGGCCAGACCGAGGCCGGTGCCGCCGTACCGGGACGACGTCGAGGACTCGGCCTGGGCGAAGGCTTCGAACAGTCGGCTTGTCTGCTCGTCCGTCATGCCGATACCCGTGTCCCGTACGCGGAACGTCACGGTCGCGTCGCCGCGGACGGCCGCGACCGTGATCGCGCCGCCCTCGGTGAACTTGGCAGCGTTGGCGATCAGGTTGAGGAGCATCTGCCGGACCTTGGTGAGATCGGCATGCATCTCCCCGAGGGCGTCGTCGAACTCGGTGTGCAGTGTGTTGCCGTTCCGCCCGATGAGGGGGGTCACCGTGTTCACGACGTCGTCGAGCATGGCATGGAGATCGAACGTCTCCAAGTGCAGCTCCATTTTGCCGGCTTCGATCTTCGAGAGATCGAGCACGTCGTTGATCAGTTGCAGCAAGTGCCGCCCTGCCGTCGTGATCTTCCCGAGGTCGTTGGTCAGCAGCGGCTGGTCCAACTCCTCGATCTCCTCCTGCAGCATCTCGCTGTAGCCGATGATCGCGTTGAGCGGCGTACGCAGTTCGTGACTCATGCTGGCCAGGAACTGACTCTTGGCGGAGTTCGCCGCCTCGGCGTCGCGTCGGGCCTGCAGCAATTCCGTGATGTCGTGATAGAGCCCCATGAGGCCGACGCGCTCGTCCTCGACGAACACGGGCACGCCGAGGATCTCGACATCGACCCAGGAGCCGTCTTTGCGCCGCCGGCGTCCCATGCCGCGGACGGGCCGGTCCAGTGCCTGCGTCGTGTACCCGACGGCCTCGCGGCGGGACGTCTCGGTCGTGATCAGCGAATCGAGGTTCCTGCCGACCGTCTCCTCCTGCGGGTAGCCGAACAGCGTCTCGAAGGCCGGATTGGTGGACACGATGTTGTGGCCGCGGTCCAGCGTTACGATGGCGACCGGGCTGTTCACGACGACTTCCTCGAAGTACTGCTTCTGCCGCTGGGCCGCGGTGTAGAGTCGCGCGTTCTCGATGGCGATGGCCGCCTGCGGCGCAAAGAGGTTGAGGAGCCTGAGGTCGTCCTGCGTAAAGACGTGGTCGGGGTCTGCGTGCACCGTGGCGATGGCGCCCACGAGCCGCTGTCCGATGAGCAGCGGTGCGGCCATGACCGAGTGCACCAGGACGTCGGTGTACTTGGGCGACTGACCGAGCCACTCGTGGTACGACGGAATGATCAGCGGCTTCAAGGTCGACGCCACCGCCCCCATCGCTCCCTCACCGATGGCAATGCGCGTCCCGGTCGAGTCCTTGCCAATGTTCTCGCTGGCCAGCACGACCAGCTCGCTGCTCTCGTCGTCCCAGATCGCCACCTCGCCGCCCGTCACGCCGAGCACCGTCACCGCCCGTGCGATGACCGCCTGCAGCACGCGCGACAGCTCGAGTTCCGACGACAGGTCGGCCATGGTGTCCAGTAGTGCCTTA
>JBDHIW010000281.1:0-2546 GCA_039587215.1 Gemmatimonadota bacterium
GGATGGATCCTGTGAAACGCCGGGCGCCGGACATGGAGTTCCCGCCGTACGCGTACATGCCGGGCGGGCCGCATCCGCACCCGGAGCGCGATCCGGACGGGCATCGGTTCCACGCGACGACGTTCGAGGAGGGCGTCGACCTCTACCACGCCGGGTTCCTGTGGGAGGCGCACGAGGTCTGGGAGCGGCTGTGGAAGGCGGCGGACGAGCCCGCCCTGCGCGAGCTCTACCAGGGCCTGATCCAGCTCGCGGCGGCGGTCATCCAGACGCGCCTGGGACACGAGCGCGGCGCGACGAAGCTGATCGGGGCGGTCCGCGACCGCCTGGGCCGTGCGCGCGCGGCGCACGGACTCGACCTCGACGGCCTGGTCCGGCAACTCGAGCGCTGGCCCGCTCCGCCGCGGCTCGGGTTCCTGGGGTGATCCCGCCGCCATGTGCGCCTTGCTTCCGGGGGGTCTAAGACGCTACGATTGAGATGCGGCTGCCCGGCGGCGGCTTGCACAAGCCCCTAGGCGATTCACGGAGGACGGTCATGTCCAGATGCCTCGGTTACCTGCGACCCGCGATGATGTCGGCATTCGTCCTGGTTCTCGCGACAACGGTCGGGTGTGGCGGCGGAAGCGACCCCGCCCCCGTGCCGACGCCCACGCTGACTGCCGTGGCGCCCGACCAGGGCTCCTCGCTCGGCGGTACGGACATCAGCCTGACCGGGACCAACTTCATCGCGGGCGCCACGGTCACCGTTGGCGGGAATCCAGCGACGGCCGTGGTGGTGGTCGATCCCACGACGATCACCTGCAGCACACCTGCGGGCACGCCGGGTGCGGTCGTGGACGTCGTGGTGACCACATCCGACGGAGCCGCCACCTTGGCCGGCGCGTTCACCTACTTCCCCGCGCCGACCCTGGCGAACGCGGCTCCCCCGACGGGTGACCCGGGTGGCGAGACGCCGGTGACCCTCACGGGCACGGGCTTCTCAGCCAACAGCGCGGGCGCGAACACGGTCACGTTCGGCGGCAACGCGGCGACGAGCATCGTCGCAGTGGACGATACGACGATCACGTGCCTTTCGCCTGCGGGTGCATCGGGTTCGGTGGCCGTCGTCGTCACGAACGCGAACGGGACGGCCACGCTGCCGGACGGATTTACCTACAACCCACCGATGCTCTTCGCCGCGGAGGGCTCGGGTGTGAGTGCCACGCTCTACATGGTGAACCCCGCGACGGCGGCGACGACAGTCGTCGGTCCGGTCGGCCTGTCCGTCACCGGGCTGGCCATCGCGCCGGACGGGACGCTCTACGGCGCTGAAGCCACGAGGTGGATTGCGAGCTCTGCTGAGCCGAACCTCCTGAAGGTGGACCGCACGACGGGCGCCGGGACGATCGTGGGCCTCATGGACGACGCCGGGACGGCGCGCGGCCTGCCCGACTTCGACTTCGCCGGCACGCGGTTGCTCGGCATGGGCCGTCGCAGTACCGAGCTCTATGACGTCTCCACCGCCACGGGAGATCTCACCCTTCTCGGAAACCACGGGCTCGGCTCGAGCAACGGGCAGGGCTTTGCGATCGACGCGGGTGGCGTGGGGTACTTCGCGCTGGGCGGCAACGGATCCACCGCAGCAAACCTGTACTCGGTGGACACCGAGACAGGCGTTGCCGCCTTGGTCGCCGCGATCACGGTGCCTTCCGGCGAGGTGGTCCGCGCGATGACGTTTCTCCAGGGAACGCTGTATGCCGTCGTCGGCCGGGTCTCGAACGGATCCGGCGGTGCGGCGAACACGCTCTACACGATCGACCCGACGACCGCGGCTGCCACCCTCGTCGGGTCGTTGCCGAACAACATCGACGCCCTCGCCGGAAACCAGAAGTAGGTCGCCTAGCGGGCGGCCCTCGTACGGACCTCGATCCGGACGACGTTGCGAAGCTCGCCGACGGCGCGCTGCCCGTCGAAAACCCTCAGGTGGTGTTGGCCACGGCGGTTGCGCTTGAGTGTGGGCAGGGGGGCGGCGCTGCGCAGCTGCTCGCCCGAGAGAGTATGCGTCGCGCCCGCCACGTTGACGAGCCGCACGTGCTCGATGCTCTCCGGGTCCACGGCGATGGCCACGACGTCTTTCAGGCGCCATGGAGCGCGGCCGCCCCCGGCGCGCTCGTTGCGCCCGCCGCCCGCGTGGGGCGATGCGACGCGGTCGAGCGCCTCGAGCCTGTCGGTGATCACGATGCCCTCGCCGCCATCCGCGATCACCGTCAGGGTGCCGGCGGCCGCCTCCAGCTCCGTCTCCTTGGTGCGGATGCTGACGCGCGCGACGCCCTCGAGATAGGGGGCGGGCTGCCAGCGCAGTTCGCGGAAGCGCGCCGGCAGCGACGGGTCATCGCGGCGATAGATGCCGAAGGAGGGCTGTCCATTCGGGCCCGCGTAGAGGCAAAGGTCCTGGTTGGGATACGCCTCGGCGGGCTTGAACACGCGCAGGACGCGCCCATCGATGGCGAGCACCTCGAGCATGACCCACGTCGTGGGCTCGCGGGCGGCCTCGGGGAGCAGCTCCGGTA
>JBDHIW010000282.1:0-2546 GCA_039587215.1 Gemmatimonadota bacterium
GAGCTCGGTCCCGATGTCCCGATGCACTTCACGGCGTTCCACCCGGACTTCCGGATGCTCGACCATGCACACACGCCGACCTCCACTCTGCGGCGTGCCCGCGACATCGCACTGCGGAACGGCGTCCACCACGCGTACACGGGCAACGTCCACGACCCCGAGGGCGAGACGACGCGGTGCGTGAGCTGCGGCACCGTGCTGGTAGGGCGCAATCGCTACACGATCACGGGCTGGGGCCTCGATTCGGACGGTCGCTGTGCGGCGTGCGGGCAGGCCTGTGCAGGCGTGTTCGCCGCTGCCGCAGGCACGTGGGGCGCAAGGCGCAGGCCGGTACGACTGGCGGAGGTGACGTGATGAGCGATGTACGACGCCCGGCTGTCGCGGGCCTGTTCTACCCCGGCCGCGCCGACATCCTGGAACGTACGGTGCGCGAGCTGCTCGACGCGGCTCCCGACTCCGGACCGGTCCCGAAGGCGCTCATCTTGCCGCACGCCGGTTACGTCTACTCGGGTGCGGTCGCGGCAAGCGGCTACCGGCGCATCGAGCGGGCGCGCGGGCGCATCGAGCGCGTCGTGCTGGCGGGACCGGCTCACCGCTATCCGCTGCGCGGCATCGCGACGCATTCGGCGCGAGCGTTCGAGACGCCGCTCGGGGAGATCCCGCTCGACCGCACGGCCCAAGACATCTCCGGTGCACGCGTGCTGAACATCGCCCACCGGGGTGAGCACTCGCTGGAGGTGCACCTGCCGTTCCTGCAGGTGGCATTGGGGCAGTTCGCGTTGCTCCCGTTGCTGGTGGGAGACGCCGCGCCGGACGACGTGGCCGACGTGCTGGATCACGTCTGGGGCGGAGACGAGACGCTGATCGTGATCTCGTCGGACCTCAGTCACTTCGAGGACAGCGCGACCGCGCGACGGCTCGATGCGAAGACGGCGCGCGCGAGCGAGGCGCTGGACGTCGACGCGGTCGGCCCACACGACGCGTGCGGCTGTCGCCCCGTCGCAGGGCTGATGAGAGCGTGCGAGCGCCGCGGCCTCGGGCTGAGCGCCGTCGACCTGCGGACCTCCGGCGACACCGTCGGAGACCCGCACCGAGTCGTCGGCTACGGCACGTTCGTGACCGTCTGAGGCGGTCGACTCGCGCGGTTCCGACAGACGGCGAAACGGGCTCCTGCCCCGAGACGTCCGCAGGCGGCCCCGGTCTGTGTCCCGAGGCCGCCCGCACGCCACGCCACAACGCTATCGCCGCGCCACGAAGTAGCAGTTCTGGATGTCGTGCGGCAGATCATGGACCTCCACGTCCTGGAAGCCGGCCTCGTCGAGCATCCGCAGCGCGGTCTGCCGGCCCCAGCACGTGCCGAGACCCTCTCCGCCCTGCGCCAGCGACACGGTCATGCAGTGCATCGTCGAGATGGTGTAGAGGAAGGTCCCGATCGGGTGCTCCAGGTTGTCGTGCAGCTCGCTCGATGCGCCGATGTCCTGCATCAGGTAGACGCCGTCCTGCGCCAGCGCGTGGCGTATGCATGCGAGCACTCGCGCAGGATCGGCCTGGTCGTGGATGGCGTCGAAGGCCGTCACGAGATCGAACGTGCCGGAGTCCGTCAGCGCAGCGACGTCACGCACCTCGAAGCTCACGTTGTCGAGCTCGGCGCGGCGCGCGTCGGCGCGGGCGCGGCGAACCGCATCGCGAGAGAGGTCGTAGCCGGTGAACCGGCTCGCCGGGAAGCTCTCGGCGAGCAGGTTGAGCGCACGGCCGGAGCCACACCCGATGTCGAGCACGTCGATGCCTTCCTGCAGCCGCCGGACCAGGCCGGGGACCAGCGGGAGGATGCAGGAGACGAGTGCCGGCAGGACCGTCTGACCGCTGTCCTCGGCCATCACCTCGTGGAAACGTCCGAAGCGCTCGTAGGGCACCCCGCCGCCGCGACGGAACGCCGCCAGCACGTCGTCCTCGACGGTGCCGAGGAGGGAGACGTACTGGGCGAAGACCGCCATGTTGTTCGGTGACGCGGCGCGGGTCAGGTACGCGGCGTGCTCCGGCGGGAGGACGTAGAGCCGAGTGGCGGGGTCGTACTCCACGACGCGGGAGGTGACCATGGCGCCGAGCCACTCACGCACGTAGCGCTCCTCGAGTCCCGCACGCCGAGCGATCGCGTCGCTGGTCGCCGGGGGCTGGCCGTCGAGCGCGTCGAAGAGACCTGCGCGATGCCCGAGCGAGACCATCAATGCCGTGGCCCCGTCGTTCAGCACGCCGATCATGCGGCCGGCGAAGGCCTCCGCCCGCGCCGCGCTCACATCCTGGATGGGCACCGTCATCGCCTCCATCTCTGTCGTCGTCATCGCATTCTCCTTCCTTGTCGCCGTGCGGCCGCTCAGCAGTGTGTGCGGCCCGCCGCATGTCGTCCGTCTGAAGGGAAGAACACGAAGCACGCCTGCGGACCGCAGCCGCCCGCGGTACGATCTGCACATGCCCGAGACATCGAACGACCGAGACGGCCAGGGAGGGTTCGACGACCTCTACCGCGAGCTCCACCAGATGGCAGGGCG
>JBDHIW010000056.1:0-14445 GCA_039587215.1 Gemmatimonadota bacterium
CAGCGTCAGGTGGAGGCGGGACGGCTGCTGAATGCCGACGGCGCCTTCGAACGGGCGTTGCCGTATCTGGAACGCGCGCGCGCCCTGCTGCCGGACTACGCGGGGCCGGGGAACGCGTACACGGAGTTGGCCGTTGCGCACCGGAGTCTCGGGCAGCTCGACCGGGCCGTGGCGGCGCTCGAGACGCTCGTGACCCTCGACGCGGGCGCCATGGACGCCTGGGCGCGGCTCGGTGAGTGGCGGGCGATGCTGGGCGACACGGCCGCCGCCATCGACGCGCTGGAGGAGATCGTGTATATCGAGCCGTTCGACCCGGCGCTGCACCGGCGCACGGCCGCACTCGCGGGCGCGACGGGCGCCTGGGCCCGCGAGGTCCGCGCGCGTGAGGCGCTCGTTGCCCTGGCGCCGGTCGACCGCGCCGATGCCCTGTATCGCCTGGCGCTGGCGTATCACCGCGCCGGAAACCGCGCGGCCGCACGGCGGACCGTGCTGCGTGCACTGGACATCGCGCCCGACTTCGTCGATGCGCAGGAGCTCTTGCTGGAACTGTACGAGGGAGAAGACTAGATGCGTCCGTGGACGATCCGAGCGGCGTGGGTGGCCGCGGTGTTCCTCGCGGCCGCCGCACCGGTCGAGGCACAGCGATTCGGGCGGGGGCAGGGGTTCCCCGGGTTCGAAGACTTCGAGCGCTTCAACGCCGAGTACAGCGGACGGTTCACGTTCGTGCGGCTCCGGTATGAACCGCTCTCGTCCGGGTTCCGCCGCCGAGACTTCATGTGGGATCATGACTACCCGCGGGCCGAGCGTCACCTGTCGACCCTGCTCGAAGAGCTGACGACGGTCGTGCCGCACCGGGACTCGACCAACATCCTGGCCGCCGACGATCCGGAGCTGTTCAAGTTCCCGATCGCCTATCTGTCCGAGCCGGGCTTCTGGACCATGAACGAGGCGGAGACGACGAACCTCCGGGCCTACCTGCTGAAGGGCGGCTTTCTGATCTTCGACGACTTCGAGCGCGGGGACTGGTTCAACTTTGCCGAACAGATGCGTCGGCTGCTGCCGGAGCACCGGCTCGTGCAGCTCGAGCCCGACCACCCGATCTTTCACGCGTTCTACGACATCGACTCCTTCGAGGGATTCCGTCATCCGTACAGCGGCATGCAGTCGGAGTTCTACGGGGTGTTCGAGGACAACGATCCGGCGAAGCGGCTGCTGGTCATCGCCAACTACAACGCCGACATCGGCGAATCCTGGGAGTGGTCGGACACCGGCTTCATCCCCATCGACCTCACCAACCAGGCGTACAAGCTGGGCATCAACTACATCGTGTACGCCATGACCCACTAGCAGGGGAGCGCATGACCACCCAACCGGTTGCACTCGACACGACCGACGACATCGCCCTCGCGGACCGCCTTCGCGAGAGCCGGGACGGCATCCTCGCCGAATTGGACAAGATCATCGTCGGCCAGCGCGACGTGGTGGACCAGGTGCTGCTGTCGCTCTTCGTGGGCGGCAACAGTCTCATCGTGGGCGTTCCGGGTCTCGCGAAGACGCTCCTGATCCGGACCGTCGCCGACGCGCTCGACCTTTCCTACTCCCGAATCCAGTTCACGCCCGATCTCATGCCCTCGGACATCACGGGCACCGATTTGGTGCAGGAAGACCCCGAGACCGGACAGCGCCGCATGGTGTTCATGCAGGGACCGGTGTTCGCGAACATCGTGCTGGCGGACGAGATCAACCGCACGCCGCCCAAGACCCAGGCGGCGCTGCTCGAGGCGATGCAGGAACACCGCGTCACCGTGCAGGGGCGCACGTACGAACTCGCGGAGCCCTTCTTCGTGTTTGCGACCCAGAACCCGATCGAACTGGAGGGTACGTACCCGCTGCCCGAAGCCCAGCTCGACCGGTTCATGTTCAACATCGTCATCGGCTATTCGCCCGAAGAGGAGGAGCTCGACGTCGTGCGGCGGACCACGGCCACGGCGGCGGCTGAGCTCACGGCGGCCGTGACGGGCGAGGACATCGTGGGGTTCCAGGCGCTGGTGCGGCGCGTTCCCGTGGCGGAACCGGTGCTCCGGTACGCGCTGGCGATCGTGCGCGCGTCACGCCCCGGCCCGTGGGAAGGCCCGGGCGCTCGTGTCCGGGCGGTATCACGTCACGTTCGAGGACATCCGGGCGCTGGCGCATCCGGTGCTGCGGCATCGGCTGCTCAAGAACTTTCATGCGGAGTCCGAGGGCATGTCGACCGACGCGCTCGTCGACCAGCTGCTCGAGGCCGTGCCCACGCCATCGTCGGGTCTGTGACGGCCACGCGGTTTCTGGACCCGGCGGTGCTCGCCCGCATCTCCAACCTGGAGCTGCTGGCCCGGACCGTGGTGGACGGATTCATCAGCGGTCTGCACCATGCGCCGTACCTCGGGTTTTCGCTCGACTTTGCCGAGCACCGCGCGTACATGCCGGGTGACGACATCCGGCGGATCGACTGGCGGGTCTTCGGGCGCACGGACCGGCTGTACGTGAAGGAGTTCGAGGCCGACACCAACGCCAACTTCAGCGTGGTGTTCGACGTCTCCCGGTCGATGGATTACGGCTCCGGTGCCGTGACCAAGCTCGATTACGGGCGGTACCTGGCGGCCTGCCTCGCGCACTTCTCGCGACGGCAGCGGGACCGCATCGGCATCGCGACCTTCGACGAGGACATCGTGGAGTTCGTGCCCCCGTCCGCGAAACACCTCGACATCGTGCTGCACACGATCGACCGCATCGTGCCCCGCGAACGTCGCGGCAGTCTCGAGCGGCCGCTCCGACGGGTGGCCGAGGGACTCCGGCGGCGCAGCATCGTCGTCGTGATCTCCGACTTCTACGAGTCGCCGGAGGTCACCCAGCGAGCCCTGGGCCACCTGCGTTTCAAGGGCTGCGACGTGATCGCGTTTCATCTCCTCGATCCGGCGGAGATCGACCTGCCGTTCGACGAGGCGGCGCAGTTCGAAGACCTCGAAAGCGGCGAGCGCATCCCGGTCGTGCCGGACGAACTGCGTGCGGAGTACCGCGCGCTGGTTGCGGAGCACCGTGCGGCGCTGCAGGAGCGTCTCGGCCCGACCGGCGTGGACTACTACTTCCTGGACATCTCGCGGCCGCTGGACCACGCGCTGTTCCATTACCTGTCTCGCCGTGAGCGGCTGAGCCGAACGCGCTGATGGGTCTGTCCCTGCTCGCTCCGCTCTTTCTCGCCGGCCTGGCGGCGATCGCGATCCCGATCTACGTGCACCTCACGCATCGCGAGCGGCGTGAGCCGGTGCGGTTTCCGTCGCTCATGTTTCTGCGAAGGATCCCGTTTCGCACCACGAAGCGGCAGCGGATCCGGCATTGGTGGCTCTTCGCCCTCCGGGTCGCGGCGATCGCCCTGGTGGTCGCCGCCTTCAGCCGGCCGCTGCTGGATCGGGGGTCCCTCGGCGCCGCGGTACTCGGGTCGGCGCGTGACATCGTCGTGCTCGTCGACCGGTCGCTGAGCATGACCGTCGGCGACCGATGGGAACGTGCCGCCGCGGCGGTCGACGAGATCGCGGGGGCGCTCGGCGAGGCTGACCGCGCCACGCTCGTCGCGTACGCCGAACGGGCGACCGCCCTCACGGAGCCGACGAACGATCCGAGCGTGCTTCGCGCCGCCGCGGGCGCGCTGACGCCGGGCGGAGGGCGCACGCGCATCGGTCCGGCGGTGCGGCTCGCGCGCGATTTCCTCGAGCCGTCGGAG
Organism: Gemmatimonadota bacterium; assembly: GCA_039587215.1. Taxonomy (GTDB): domain Bacteria; phylum Gemmatimonadota; class Gemmatimonadetes; order Gemmatimonadales; family GWC2-71-9; genus CAMYLY01. The sequence continues at coordinate 3,758 of JBDHIW010000056.1, forward strand.
TTCCCGGTGCGCGAGGTGGTCATCGTCTCGGACTTCCAGGCCGTCGGCGCACCGGGGGCGGACGAAGACCGTCTTCCGCCGGGCACGAGCGTGCGGGTCGTCGACGTGTCGGACCGTTCGACCACCGCCAACGTGAGTATCGATGCCGTCGAGGTCGACCGGACCGCGTCCGGACCGCGCGATCGCGTGACCGTGACCGCGCGGGTGACCCGACGGGGGGAGGCCGAGGATCCCGCGGCGACGGTGGAGCTCCTGCTCGACGATGCGCGGGCGGCCTCGGAGCGAGTGACGCTTCCCGCCGGGGAGACCCGGCCCGTGACGTTCGATGTCCCGGTTCCGTCGGGGCGCACGCTGGTTGGGGCGGTGCGGGTCCCGGACGACGCGTACCGCCCGGATGACGCCTTCCGCTTCGTGGTGCCCCCCGAGGATCCGATCGACGTGCTGGTGCTGCACGATCCCGGAGCGCCGGGTGACGGCCTCTACCTCAACCAAGCGTTGGCACTCGGCGAGCGCCCGCGGTTCGCGGTGACGGTGCGGAGCGTGTCGCGTGTCGGGGCCGAGACCATCCGGGCCGCCGACGTGATCGTTCTGCACGACGTCCCGTATCCGGGCGGTGCGGTGGGACGGGCACTGCGCGACGCGCGCGCGGCCGGCCAGGGCCTCTGGGTCATCTACGGGCGCCGGAACGGCGCGTCCGCGTGGTCCGGGGACGGTGCGGCGCTGGCCGGGTCACGGCCGGGCGCCATGGTCGATCGCATGGACGATGGCGGCGGAACGCTCAGCATCCTCAGGTACGACCATCCATTGCTTGCTCCCTTCGCCGAGCCGCGAAGCGGCGACTTCTCGGCCGCGCGGTTCTTCCGCTACCGCGCGGTCGACGTTCAGGCCGATGGCGGCGTGCTGGCGCGGTACGACGACGGCACGATCGCGTTGTCCGAGACGCTCAGCGATGGCGCCAGGGTCGTAACGTGGAACGGCGGACTCGCCAACGAGTGGAACGACCTGCCCATTCAGCCGGTCTTCCTGCCCTTCGTGCACGAGGTCGTCCGGTATCTCGCCCGGCACGAGCCGGTCCCCGGGTGGCGCGCGACGGGCACCGTGCTCGGCCCGGAGGACTTCGCGACCGTCGACGGCGAGGCGGTGCTCGAGCGGCCGGATGGGGTGGTAGTCCGGCCAGACGGCGAATCGATCGAAACTGCGGTCCTGGACGCCCCGGGGCTCTACCGCCTCCGTGCGGTGGGTGGGTCAGCGGCCCAAGTGCTTGCGGTGAACCCGGATCCGGCGGAATCGGATCTGCGCCCGGGGGATCCGGAGGAACTCGCGGCCGCGGTCACGCCGTTGGAGAGTGGAGAGGCCCGCCGTGCCGAACTCGCGGCCGCCCTGACCCCTGCCGAGCGGGAACGCCGTCAGGGTCTGTGGTGGTATCTCTTGCTGGGCGCGCTCCTTCTCTCTACCGTCGAGAGTGTGCTGGCCCGACGGGCCGGCCGCGTCGCCCGCTGAACGGAGCTGTGGATGCCAGGGTTCTTCGATCACATTGCCGCGCCGCGCACCAACCGCGATGCCCTCATGGAGGTCGTGGGCGGCGTTCGGCGGCGGTGGCGGCTGCGGGTGGCGCTCCGCGGGCTAGCGATCCTGGCCGCAACCGCGCTGGTCGCGTTCGTGGTGGCCTCGCTGTTCCTGGACCGTGTCAGGCTTTCCCCCGAGGCCATCGCGGCGTTGCGGTGGGTGGCCTACGGCGTGGTGGCGCTGGTGGCCGTGCGGGTGCTCGTCCTGCCGCTCCGGCGGCGCGTCAGCGATGAGCAGGTCGCGCTGTACTTGGAGGAGCGGGAGACGTCGCTGCACGGGCACGTCGTGAGCGCGGTCGAGTTCGGGCACGCGGCCGACGATCCGGACGCGTCGCCGGAGCTCAGCGCGCGAGTGATCGAACGCGCCGTGGCGCGCTGCGCCGCCATCGAGAACGGGCGCCGCATCGAGGCCCCCGCGATCCGGCGTTCGTCCGGCTGGCTCGCCGGGACGGCCGCGATGGGGGCGATCCTCGTGGCGCTCTCGCCGGGCTTCGTCCGCCAGGGCGCGCCGTTTCTCCTCACACCATGGCTGGTGGATGCGCTGGCGAATCCGTACGCGATCGAGGTGGCACCCGGCGACGCGTCGATTGCCCGAGGGGCCGACCTGGAGGTCGCCGCGCAGACGGTCAACTTCACGGGCGACGCGGTGCTCCAGCTGCAGCGGGAGGCCGGGGGTGAGTGGGAGCGCTGGCCCATGGTGCCGGCCGAGTCGCCGGGCACGTTCGATTTCGTGGTGTTCGCACTCGAGGACGATGCCAGCTACTACGTCGAGGCGTCGGGCGTACGGTCGCCCGTGTTCGCCGTGACGGTCCGTGACCTCCCCTACGTCGCTGCCATGACGCACGAGTACCACTTCCCACGGTACACGGGCCTCCGGTCGCGCGTCGTGGAGGAGGCGGGGGACATCGCGACGCTCGCGGGCACGCGCGTGGCGGTCACCGTTACGACGACGGTCCCGGTGTCGGGAGGCGCCATCGTCGTCGACGAACGAGACACGATCCCGCTGCTGCCCCTGACGGGGACCGAGGCGTCCGCCGACCTGCCCGTGCGAGAACCGGGACACTACCGCGTGGTGCTGCACGCGCTGGACGGCACCGTCGTGACCGGGTCGCCGGACTACCTGATCGAGGTCTTGGCGGATCAGCCGCCGCTGGTCCGGTTTCGCACGCCTGGCCGGGACCTGCAGGTCACGACGATCGACGAGGTCTTTGCGGAGGTCGAGGCGGAAGACGACTACGGTGTGGCGTCGGTCGAGTTGGTCTACCGGGTCAACGGGGGCGAGGAGGACACGATTGCATTGGTGACGGACGGACGCCGGCGCGAGTTTGCGGGCGGACACACGTTCTTCCTCGAAGAGTGGCCCCTCGACCCCGGCGACATCGTGTCCTACTTCGCCCGTGCCCGAGACGCGAACGCGGTCGGCGGGTCCCAGTCGGCGTCGACCGACATCTACTTCCTGCAGATCCGACCCTTCGACCGGCGGTTCCGCCAGGCGGCCGCCCAGGGTCAGCCGGGCCAACAGGGCGGTACGGCGTCGGTCGGTGAGCTGTCGGCCCGCCAGCGACAGATCGTGGCCGGCACGTTCAATCTCGTACGTGACTCGTCGTCGTACGCGGCGCGTGAGGTCACCGAGCATGTCGCGACGCTGACCTTGGCGCAGGGACGGTTGCGGGAAGAAGTGGCCACGCTGCTGGATCGCATGCAGTCGCGGGGTGTGGTACAGCTCGATTCAACGCTGCAGACGGTCATGGACGAGCTGCCGCAGGCGCTCGAAGCGATGGAGCAGGCCGAGCGCGCACTCGGAACGGGCCAGGTGTCGGACGCGCTGCCGCCCGAAGAGCGCGCGCTTCAACACCTTCAGCGCGCTGAGGCTGCATACCGGGAGCGCGAGGTGACGCAGGGTGGCGGCGGCGGTGGTGGCGGCGGTGGCCAGAGTGCCGAAGCCGAGGAGCTGGCAGACCTGTTCGACATGGAGATGGACCGCCTGCGCAATCAGTACGAAAGCGTCGACCGGGGCCGTCAGCAGGAAGGCTCGGAGGCGCTCGACGAGGCGATGGAGCGGTTGCGGGAGTTGGCACGACGGCAGCAGCAGGAAAACGAGCGGCTTCGGGCGCAGGCGTCCAGCCAAGGGGGCGGAGGGTCGGGGCGCAGTCAGCGTCAGCTGGCCGACGAGACGGAGGAGTTGGCGCGTGAGCTGCAGCGCTTGGCGCGCGAGCAATCCCGGCCCGAACTCGAAGAGACGGCGCGCGAGCTCCAGGAGGCGGCGGACGCCATGCGGCGCGCGGCCGCGCAGGCGCGATCGGGTGGGGAGGGGCAGGGCAGTTCCGCCCTCAGCGGGCTTCGCGACGCCCAGCGTCGTCTCGAGCAGAGCCAGACCGCGGACTTCCGGCGTCGTGTCGAGGACGCCGTCCGCGACGCCGAGGCGCTGGTGCAGGAGCAGCGCGACGTGGAGGACGAGGTCCGGCGTCTCGGGGCGAGCGGGCAGGATCGCGACGCGCTCGAGCGGCTGCAGGAAACCAAGCGGCAGATGGCGGACGACGTGCGGCAGCTCGAGGGCGATATCGAGCGGCTCGGGCGCGAGGGCGCGGCCGATCAGCCGGAGGCGGCCCGAGAGCTGCGCGAGACGGCGCGCGGCATCCGTGACGGACGCGTTGCCGACAAGATCCTCTATTCGCAGGGTGTGATCCAATCAGGGTCGGACGAGTACGCCAACAGTTTCGAAGAGTCGATCACGGACGATGTCGAGGGGGTGCGCGAGCGTCTCGAAGCCGCCCTGGGATCGGTCGGTGAGCCGCCCGGGCAGCGCGTGGCGCAGGCGCTCGAGCGCCTGCGTGACGTGGTGGGCGGTCTCGAGTCGATGCAGGACCGGGCCGCGCAGGACCCCTCCGGTGACGAAGCGCAGCAACAGGGACAAGAGCGTGGCCAGGGACGCGCAGGGCAGGAAGGCGAGGGTGGACAGCAGGGGCAGGAGGGGCAGGAGGGTGAACGGGCGGCCCAGGCGCCGCGCGCCCCCGGAGGAGGGAATGCATCGCCGGACGGCCGTGCGCGGCAGTTCTCCCGGGAATTGAGTGCCCGCGGGCAGGAGCTGCGAGAGCTGGAACGCGAACTGCGCGCCGAAGGCGTGGACGTCGACGGGTTCGCGGAGATCCTCCGACGCCTCGAGCGCGTGGAGCGCGACGGACTCGGGACGCCTCAAGGGATGGCGCAACTACGCGATGCCGTGATCCCCGGCCTCAAGGAGCTGGAGTTCCGGCTGCGTCGTGACGTCCTCCGAGAGGACGGGGAGGTGGTGGCAGCCGGCTCGGACGAGGTTCCCGCGCGCTATCGGCGTCTCGTCGAGGCGTATTTCCGGGACCTCTCCAGACGGCGACCGTAGCCGTTGCTTGCGGAAGCTGTGCCCAGCGGCACCTTTGAAGTGACGTGCTTGTGACGGGGCGGTTCGATCGTTGGCGCAGCGTCTCAGTGCCGCGACGGATGCAACCCGGCCATGCGGCGAAGCGGTAAGGGCTCGAGACTCCGGGGGGAAGCGTGATCGATTGCGGGCGGTGCCGGACACCGCTTCCAGACGAAGCGAACTACTGCCACGCGTGCGGCGTGTCGCTCGCCGCCGCCGTCTCCGGCGAGTTCGCGCTCTTCGACCTCGATCGCTTCTTCAACTACGCCCTCGACATGCTTTGTATTGCGGGAGTCGACGGCTACTTCAAGCGCGTCAATCCGGCGTTCACGCGCGTTCTCGGCTGGTCGGCCGAGGAACTGCTCGCCCGCCCGTGGAGCGACTTTCTGCACCCGGAGGACCGATCCGAGACGGTGGCCGAAGTGGGGCAACTCCAGGGGGGAAATCCGACCCTCTCGTTCGAAAACCGCTACCGCTGCAAGAGCGGCGAGTACAAGGACCTCCACTGGACCTCGTACCCCGAGCCCGGTACGGGCCTGCTGTACGCGGTCGCGCGAGACGTCACCGAGTGGAAGCGCCGGGAGCACCGGGTCGATACTGTGACGGGCGTGGCGGCGCGGCACGTGTTCGACGACCGGTTGCGGAGCGAATGGGGCCGGGCCGTGCGGCTCAAGATGCCGCTCGCCGTCGCCATCGTGGACGGCGACGACTTCCGTGCCTTCAACCGCGAGCACGGCTACGAGCAGGGTGACCGGTGCCTCCGGTCACTGGCGATGGTGCTGCAGCAGCACGTGCGGCGCACGGGCGACCTCATCGCCCGGTATGGCGGCGACGCCTTTGCCCTGCTGCTCGACGGCGGGCTGAATGACGAGGCGGTCCGCGCCGTCGGCGAACTCGTCAGGCGGGAGATCGCGGCCCACAAGATCCCCCTGCCGGACGGTGGCACGGTGCAGTTCACGGCCAGCATCGGGGTCGCCTCGCTGCTGCCGACCCTGGACAACCGCTTCCAGGACCTGTTGGCGGCCGCCGAGGACGCCCTTGCGAATGCCAAGGAGCAGGGGAAGAACTGCGTGGTGGCGGCTTCATAATTACTTCACATCCCCTTTGGGCCTCCCGCCGTAACTGAAAAGGGTCCATTTCACTCCCCCTAAGCGCCGGGGGAGTGAAGTGGCGTGCGGTCGCCGGCATATCGAGGAGTCGCCGGCCTCTCTCTCAAACTCGCACGGTCCTCGGAGGCCGGTATGCCCCCGCGTCGGCGCGCCGCTCGCATGGCGCTTGCCTTGCTGGTTCCGCTCGCCTTGGCCACCTGCGATGGTCTCACGCCGGAGTCGAGCGTCGTCACCATCGAGTTCAGCGGCGACTCCGTCCTGGTGGTGGGTGCCACCGGACAGGTGGCGTACACGGTGGCCGCCGACGGGCAGGAGCTGACCGACCCGCCCGTCGCGATCACGATTGCCGACACGTCGATCGTTGCCATCGACGGCACCACGCTCAGGGCCAAGGCACGGGGCTCGACCGAGCTGACGGTCCAGCTCCTGGGGTCGGTGCTGCCCGACGGGCTGCCCGAGCGTACGGTGTCCATGCAGGTCGTGCTCGGCGACGTGACCCTCACGCCCGGCGCGCATACGATGGTGAGCCTTGGGGAGACCGTCCAGCTCACCGCCCGCGCCACCGACGCCAACGACGCCACCGTTTCCGGGGTGACGTTCGCCTGGGGCACCTCCAACGGCGCGGTGGCGACTGTCGACGGGGATGGCCTCGTCACGGCGGTCCAGAACGGCACAGCGACGGTGTGGACGGTCGCGGACCAGGACACCGCTCAGGCGACGATCATCGTGGCGCAGGCGCTGGCGGCGCTCGTGCCCAGTCAGCCGGTGCTGGCGTTCGACCGCCTCGGGGCGACGAGCGCACTGACCGTCGAGGGGCGGGACGCGCTCGGGAACCCCATGGCCGGCGTGACGCCGACCTGGACGAGTCTCAACGCCGCGGTCGCCACGGTGTCCACGGGCGGCGTGGTGACCGCCAAGGGGAACGGGACGACCGGCATCGTGGCGAAGAGCGGGAGCGTGCAGGATACGGTCACCGTGACCGTGGACCAGGCGGCGACACAGGTCACGATCGTATCGACCAGCGGGACCGAGATCACGTCCCTCGGCGACAAGCTGCAGTTGGCGGCCGGGGCAACGGACGCGGCGGGCAACGTCGTCCTCGACGACCAGGTCACGTGGTCGTCGCTCGAGCCGACGCTAGCACTCGTAGGTCCGACCGGTGAGGTGACGGGTATCGGCGTGGGGCCGGCGCCGATCACCGCGACGCTCGACGAAGCGTCTGACACGGTCGTGATCGACGTCCGCAACGATCCGGTCGTCGTCACCGTGAATCCCTCGACGGCCACGCTCGCCAGCATCGACGACACGCTCCAGCTCCAGGCGACCGCACGAAACGGCAGGGGCGACGTCGTGCAGGGTCTCGTGTTCACGTGGGGCGTCAACGACTCATCCATCATCGACATCGACAACCAAGGCCGGGCCATCGCGGTGGGAGCCGGCGCCGTGGATGTCGCGGCGCGGGTGGACGGCGTCGTCGGTTGGGCGAGTGTCACGGTCACGAACGCGCCGGCCGTGCTGCAGATCGCCGAGGCAACCGCGACGACGACGAGTTTGGGCGACACGGTGATCCCGACGCTCACGCTCACGAACGCCCGCGGCGCGCCGCTGCCGAGCAACTCGATCACGTGGGTGAGCGACCAAGAGTCGATCGCGCGGGTGACCGTCGACGGGATCGTCATCGCGGTCGACACGGGCGAGGCGCGCATCCGGGCGTTTCACGATGCGCTGGCCGACACGATGCTCGTCACTGTCCAGAACTTGCCCGACTCGATCGCGCTGAGCTCGTATCTCGACACCCTGCCGGGGCTGGGCGCGCAGCTCCAGTACGGGGCCACGGTGTGGAACGCGCGCGGCGTCGACATTCCCGACTACCCGACGTCGTGGGAACCGTCGGCCGGGAGCATCGTGTCGATGGATCCGAGCGGCATGGTGACGGCGACGGCAGCGGGCGACGTGTGGCTCCGCGCCACGGCCGGGAGCGAGGTCGACAGCGCCCACGTCGTGGTGAAGGACCTCACGCTGCTTCACGTCGACAACTCGACGGTCGTGTCACCGCGGTTCGGAACCCTCAAGCGGCCGTATGCGAAGATCCAGGATGCCATCGATGCGGCGGACGCGAACGACACGGTGTATGTGCACATCGGGACGGGTAAGTACCCGGAGTCCATATCGCTGACGCGGCAGACCTGGCTGATCGGCGACTCTTCGGCGTTCCTCGAGAACAACCGCAACTGGTACTACTTGCCTTGGATTCAGCACGATACTGGGTCCGCGGGCATAACCATCCACACGACGGCCCCGCAGCGCATCCGCTACCTCGCGGTACGACATTCGCTCGACGGACCCGCCATCGACGCCGACGGAGCAGACGTCAAGATCCAGTGGTTTGCCGTGAACCCGTGGCCGTCGGTGGCCAATCGAGTCGGACGGGGGATTCTCATCAAGAACTCGATCTCAGGGTCGAACGTCATCGACGCGTTCGTCTACTCGGTTCGAGGATACGGCATCCGGATCGAGAACTCATCGAACGTGCTCGTCCGCCGCGACACGATTTGGGGGGTGGACTCGATCCCCGGTGTGGCCCGAGGGGCCGGTGTCGAGGTGTTTGGCGGTGAGGGTGTTCGAGTGGACTGGAGTGTGTTCGCGAGGATGGAAGGGCCGAGCGTTGCCTACACCGGCAGCCCGAGTGCGACGATTCAGAGCAACACGTTCCTGGGAACTCGTCGTCACGTCGAGATGAACGACATCGTGGGTACTCTCGAGACACGGATCTGGAACAACTCCTTCGATTTGAATCGGTTTGCAGGCGAAGATACGGAGTGGGGAAACCCTCCTGCCGCACTGTCCATCTACGACAGTCCCGAGGCATTCACGGTGTGGTCGAACCGGTTTTGGATGGACGAGGACAGGAACAAGGTCCCTCGCATCTACGCCGTGCGAATGGAAAACGCCCCGACGGTGAGCTTTGGTCGGGATACCATCACGGGGATCTCTGATGCGATCCGCATGAAGAACAGCGGCATGCATTTCTGGGATACCGAGATCGCCGACGTAGGCACCGGCATCTGGATCGACAGCGCCGTCAACAACTGGGCAGGTATCTCGGCGGAGAACTCGACGTTCTCGGACGTCCTCGAGACGCCATGCATCTACGCCTTCGGTGACAGCCTGCGGGTCGAAGTCGTCGGCTCGACGTTCACTCGATGTGGCCGTGGCGACCCGTGGTGGCCGAATCCTGCCATTCAGGTGGATGGCGGTGGTGCAGGGGGGATCGGCGGTCGGCTTTTCGTCGAGGGCAACACCTTCACTGACAACCCGACCGACGGCATCTGGTCCAACACGCGGTACGCCTACTTCGGATACAACACCATACAGGGCCCCGGCGACGATCAGCAGACCATCATCGACGGCGACTATGCAGGGATTCATGCGAGTGCTGACTCCCTGTTGATATGGAGTAATGAGATTACCGATTACCGTGATCGGGACGAGTTCGGACTCTACCGAGGTATCACTGCCGGCGCCGGAACGCAGTTGCACATCTTCAAGAACCGTCTCGCGCGGAACTCGGTCGGTGTCTGGGCATGGCAGTACGCGCTTCCGTCGAACAACATCGTCTACAACCCCATCGACTCGAACGATTTCGTCGACAACGAATTCGCTGTGGTGGTGGACCTTCCGAACAACACTCCGCTGAGGGCGGAGGGTACGTGGTGGGGTGACAATCGCGGGCCGCGGCGAGGCGGTTGTGATACCGTAGCGGCGTGCACCGTGGGCGATGAGGCTGCCGCAGGCGACTCGATCAGTCCTCTACAAGACGTTCTCTTCGAGCCGTTCGCAGTTACGCCGCTCTACCCTGGCACCATCGCCAGCGGCCTCTGGCACGTCCGCGGCGATGCGCAGTCCGGCACCGCCGCGAGTCCGCTCCCTAGATCCTTCACCGTGCGGGTGATCGACGTCGATCACGTGGCGCGTTCGGTGGGCAGGCGAGCGTCACCGTGGTGAGCGGCACGGACGGCCTCGTCGAGGCCACGCTCACGCCCGGCGCTGGGGCTAACACTGTCGAGGTGACGGGTACCACCGAAGCGCTCGGCACGCTCGTGCTGACGGCGGAGGGCACCTGACCGTGATGAAGTGCTTCCGCTGCGGCACGGACGTCCCCGACGGACAGCGCTTCTGCGGGAAGTGCGGGACGGAAGTGTCGGATCCGGCCGCCGACACCATGGCGGTCGCGACGTCGACGGCCGAGGCGGAGGCGGACGAGCTGCTCTTCAAGCTCAAACAACACCTGGCGCCCGACTACGAGGTCGAAGGCGAACTCGGGCGGGGGGGCATGGCGATCGTCTACAAGGCGACGGAGACGGCTCTCGGCCGGTCCGTCGCCATCAAGGTGCTGCCGCCCGACATCGCGCAGGGGCAGACGATCGAGCGCTTCCGTCGCGAGGCGCGGATGGCGGCGGTGCTGGAGCACGAGAACATCATCCCGGTCCACCGCGTCGGGCAGGCCGGCGGGATGTTGTATATCGCGATGAAGTACGTCGAGGGCCGTGACCTCGACGAGATTCTCGAGGCGCAGGGGCCGCTCGCGATTCCCACCGTCCTCGCGGTTATGCGTGCCAT
>JBDHIW010000283.1:0-2539 GCA_039587215.1 Gemmatimonadota bacterium
TCTTCCGGCCGTCGATCGTGACCTCGATCTTGCGGGTCGCCGTGTCGGTCACCGGACCACCTCCAGATCGATACGGTTCACGATCTTGACCGCGTCGAACTCGCACGAGTTGCTGCACACGCCGCACTTCGTGCACACGGCCGCGTCGATGCTGTGGGCGCCCTTGCGCACACCCGCGATGCCCTCGACCGGACACAGTCCTGCGCAGACGGTGCACCCGATGCAGAGCTCCTCGTCGATCTCGTACGCGATGTAGTCGCGGCAGGCGAGTGCCGGGCAGGTCTGCGACTCCACGTGCGCGACGTACTCGTCGCGGAAGTAGCGCAGGGTCGTGAGCACCGGGTTCGGCGCACTCGTCCCGAGTCCGCAGAGGGAGCCGCGGATGATGTTGTGGCCGAGCCCCTCGAGCAGCTCGATGTCCTCCAGCGTGCCCTTGCCCTGCGTGATGTCCTCGAGGATGCGCAGCAGCTGCCACGTCCCGAGCCGGCAGGGCCCGCACTTGCCGCACGACTCGTCGACCGCGAAGTCGAGGAAGTAGCGCGCGAAGTCGACCATGCACGTGCGCTCGTCCATGACGACGATGCCACCCGAGCCCATGATCGTGCCCGCGGCCTGGAGCGATTCGTAATCGACCGGGGTGTCGATCTCGGACTCCGGCAGACATCCACCGGAAGGACCGCCCGTCTGCACGGCCTTGAAGGCGTGCTTGCCGGCGACCCCGCCGCCGATGTCGAAGACCATCTGCCGCAGGGTGGTGCCGAGCGGGACCTCGACGAGACCCGGGCGCTGGACGTTCCCGACCAACGCGAACGTCTTCGTGCCCTTGCTCTTCTCGGTGCCGTACTCGGCGTACCAGTCCGCGCCGTGCTGGAAGATCAGCCCGACCGACGCGAGCGTCTCGACGTTGTTGATGACCGTCGGCCGGCCCCACAGACCGCTGACCGCCGGGAAGGGCGGCCGCGGACGCGGCATGCCGCGGCGGCCTTCCAGCGACGCGATCAGCGCGGTCTCCTCGCCGCACACGAACGCGCCGGCGCCATACTTCACCTCGATCCGGAACGGCCGCCCCGGACCGAGCGCGTCGGGACCGAGGAAACCCGCGTCCTCCGCCTGGCGCAGCGCGACGTCGAGCCGCTCCAGGGCGAGCGGGTACTCCGCGCGGCAGTAGACGTACCCCTCGGCCGCGCCGATGCAGAGCCCCGCGATGATCATGCCCTCGAGCACGGCGTGCGGGTCGCCCTCGAGCAGCGAGCGGTTCATGAACGCGCCGGGGTCGCCCTCGTCGGCGTTGCAGACGACGTACTTCGTGTCGCCATCCGCCTCGATGCAGAAGCGCCACTTGCGCGAGACGGGGAAGCCCGCGCCGCCGCGGCCGCGCAGCCCCGCGCGGTCGAGCTCGTCGAGGCGCGCTTCGGTGTCCATCGAGAGCGCGCGCTGCAGCCCGGAGTACGCGCCGCGCGCCAGGCCGTGCCGGATGTCGCCCGGGTCGATGACGCCGCAGTTGCGCAGCACGCGCCGGACCTGGCCCCGCATCATGGGCGTCTCCATCAGGCCCGGGACGTCCGGCAGGCGCTCCTCACCCGTCGTCGCGAAGACGTACTTCGCCGACAGCTCGCCTCCGTCGAGGAAGTCTGCGATGCGCTTGGCTCCCAGCTTGTCCACCGAGTGGAAGCACACCGTCGCCCCGCCGGGCTGCTGCACGGTCACGAGGGGTTCCGCGTAGCAGGGCCCGAGACATCCCACCTCGACGAACGTGCAGTCGACGCCGCGGGACGCCGCCTCCCGACGCAGGACCTCCAGGGTCTCGAGTGCACCGGCGGAGCGGCCGCACGTCGCGGTGCCGACGGACACGACGGGCACGTCGCTCTCGATGAGCGCGTCCCACGCCTCGGTCGCCGTCTGCCGCAGCTCCTCGAATGTCGGGCGGGTCGTCGCGGTCATCCCCCGCCCCCCTTCGCCGCCGTGTACTTCTTCGCCGCCCGGAACTGCTTCCGGATCTTCTTCGGCGTGAGCTTCGCGGAGACCTCGTCGTTGACGCTGAGGCACGGCGACAGACCGCAGCAGCCGATGCAGGCGACCGTCTCGAGCGAGTACTCGAGGTCCTCGCTCGTCTCGCCCTCCGCGACGCCGAGCGTGCGCTCCAGCTCCTCGAGGATCAGCCGGGCGCCGCTGACGTGGCAGGCCGTCCCGCGGCACACCGCCACGCGCTGCCGGCCGACCGGGTTGAAGCGGAACTGCGCGTAGAACGACGCGACGCCGTACACGCGGCTGCGCGGCACCCGGGCGTGCCGGGCGACCGCGCCCAGCGCCTCCGGCGGCAGGTACCCGAGCTGCTCCTGCACCGCCTGCAGGAGCGAGATGAGCACGTCGGGCTTCCGCTCGAACCCGTCGAGCACGGGAGCCAGCTCCGTCGCTGCCATGGCGCACCTCCGCGTGCCGCGCCGGGCGGTCGAGACGGACGTACGGCCGGCGCCGAGCACGGCCGCTCAGGATGCCACCGCCGCGCCCAGGATCCCGTGACGTCAGTCACATCTCGGGC
>JBDHIW010000284.1:0-2525 GCA_039587215.1 Gemmatimonadota bacterium
TCCGACGAGTGACGCGCGCCCTCTCGTCGTGATCGAGACCGACGCGTCGGTCCTCGTCCTGTTCGCGCACCCGACACTCGAGAAGTCGCGCGTGAACCGTTACCTGGTGGCTGCGGCCCGTGAGACGCCGGGCGTGACGTTTCACGACCTGTACGAGTGCTATCCGGACTTCTACATCGACGTCGCGCGGGAGCAGGCGCTGCTGGAGGCGCACGCGACCGTGGTGCTCCAGCACCCGTTCTTCTGGTACAGCACGCCCGCCATCGTAAAGCAGTGGGAGGACCTCGTGCTCGAGCACGGCTGGGCGTACGGGGCCGACGGGACGGCCCTGCACGGCAAGACCATGCTCAGCGTGGTCACGACGGGTGGGCGGGAGTCTGCCTACCAGGACGAGGGGTACAACCGCTACGCCATGGCGGACTTCCTCGTACCCATTGCGCAGACCGCGCGCCTCTGCGGCATGACGTACCTGCCGCCGTTCCTCGTGCACGGGACGCACCGCATGACGACCGACGAGATGCAGGTGCACGCGCGGGACTACCGGCGGGTGCTCGAGGCGCTGCGTGACGGACGCATCGCCACGGACGCGGCGGCGCGACTTGCACGTCTGAACGCCGACCTGGACGCGGTGATCGTCGAGGGCGGCCCCTGATGCACGGCGAAGGTTTCTTCTACCAGGCGTTCGTCTACCTGGCGGCGGCCGTGGTCTCGGTGCCCATCGCCAAGCGGCTGGGGCTGGGCTCCGTGCTCGGCTACCTCATCGCCGGCGTCGTGATCGGTCCGTTTGCACTTGGCCTGATCGGCGAAGAGGGACAGGACGTCATGCAGTTCGCCGAGTTCGGCGTGGTGATGATGCTGTTCATCGTCGGCCTCGAACTGCAGCCGAGCCGCGTGTGGCGCCTCCGCGGGCCGATCCTCGGCCTGGGTGGTCTGCAGGTGCTGGTCACGACGAGCGTCGTGGCGGGTGTGGCGCTGGCGGTGGGACGCGATTGGCGCGAGAGCGCGGCGCTTGGGTTGATCCTCGCTCTCTCGTCCACCGCCATCGTGCTGCAGACCCTCAAGGAGCGCGGTCTGCTGCAGACGGCGGGAGGGCAGAGCGCGTTCAGCGTGCTGCTGTTCCAGGACATCGCGGTGATCCCCATCCTGGCACTGCTGCCGCTGCTTGCGACGCACGGCGTTGACCACGGCGCAGGGGGCGGCCATGGGAGCGCGGCGCTGGTGGAGGGGCTGCCCGGATGGGCCCGCACGCTCGTCGTCCTGGGTGCCGTGGCCGGCATCGTGGTGGCGGGCCGCTATCTCATGCGGCCGGTCTTTCGCGCGATCGCCAAGACCGGGCTCCGCGAGATCTTCACGGCCGCGGCACTACTCCTGGTGATCGGGATCGCGCTGCTCATGACCCAGGTGGGTCTCAGCCCGGCGCTCGGGACCTTCGTGTCGGGCGTCGTGCTGGCGGACAGCGAGTACCGACACGAGCTCGAGACGGACGTCGAGCCGTTCAAGGGACTGCTGCTCGGGCTCTTCTTCATCGCGGTCGGCGCCTCCATCGACTTCCATCTCATCGGCGAAGCGCCGGTCCGCACGGCGATGCTCGTCGCCGCCCTGGTGGGCGTCAAACTGGCGGTGCTCGTCACGCTCGGGAAGACACTGCGGCTCGGGACCGACCAGACCCTGCTGCTGGCGTTCGCGCTCGCGCAGGGCGGGGAATTCGCGTTCGTGCTCTTCTCGTTCGCGCAGCAGAACGGCGTACTCGATGCGGCCGTGGTGGGCCAGCTCGTGGCGGTCGTGGCGCTCTCGATGGCGCTCACGCCGCTGCTGATGGTGTTCAACGAGCGGGTGCTCCTCCCGCGGCTCGGGACGCGCGAGCGGTCGACACGCCCCGCGGACGACATCGCGGAGGAGCGTCGCGTCATCATCGCCGGATTCGGGCGGTTCGGGAACGTCGTCGGCCGGCTACTCCGGGCCAACGGGGTCGGCACGACCGTACTGGACCTCGACGCCGACCGGGTCGATCTGCTGCGGCGTCTAGGGCTCGACGTGTACTACGGCGACGCCACGCGGCACGACCTGCTGCACAGCGCGGGGGCCGAGCGGGCCGAGCTTCTCATTCTGGCGCTCGACGAGCCCGAGGAGATGCGGACCATGGTCGGGCTCGCCCGCAAGCACTTCCCTCACCTGCGCATCCTGGCGCGCGCGTTCGACCGGGCGGACGCGTACGAGCTGATGGACGACGGGGTCGAGCACGTGTATCGGGACACCCTCGACACGTCGCTCCGCATGGGGGTGGACGCCCTCCGCCTCCTCGGATTCCGCGCGCACCAGGCGCACCGGGCCGCGCTCCGGTTCAGGCTCCACGACGAAGCGGCACTCGGGGAGCTCAAGGCCGTTCGCCACGATCGGGGCCGTTACATCTCGATCGCCCGGGAGAGAATCCGCGACCTCGAAGCCGGCATGCAAGCCGATCTCGCCGAGGGAACCGAGGAGCGCGACGCGGGGTGGGATACCGAGTCGCTGCGGGCCGAGTTCGG
>JBDHIW010000057.1:0-11636 GCA_039587215.1 Gemmatimonadota bacterium
CCGGCTGTCCGACGGGAAGCGTCACGGCCGAGTCGGCGTGCAGCCCGTCCAGAAACACCCCACAGTCGACCGAGAGGATATCGCCGTCCTCGAGCACGCGCGCAGGGGACGGAATGCCGTGGACGATTTCGTGGTTGATGGACGTGCACAGCGAGGCAGGAAAATCGTACAGCCCCTTGAAGCTCGGTGTGGCCCCCGCGTGGCTGCGGATGAACTCCTCGGCGGCGGCATCGAGTTCGCCGGTACTCACCCCGGGCTGCAGCAGATTCGCGACCAACGCCAGGGTGTCGGCCAGAATGCTGCCCGCCGCCCCCATCGTCTCGATTTCCCGTACCGACTTGATCGTGATCATCAGGCTACCATGTGCTCGATGCGCTCCGCAATCGAGGCCACCGACCCGGTGCCGTCCACCGGTCGCAAAAGACCCCGCGTCTCATAATACGCAATGAGCGGAGCAGTTTCCCGGGCGTACACCTGAAGTCGCTTTTCGATCGCCTCGGGCGCATCGTCGGTGCGGCCCTGCTCTCCGGCACGGCCCGCGAGCCGCCGAATGAGTTCCTCCTGGGGCACCTCGATGCTCAGCACGTGGTCGATGGTGGCCCCCCGCGCCTTCAGGCGCGCGGTCACGGCCTCGGCCTGCGCCACGGTCCGCGGAAACCCATCCATGATCATGCCGTGGGCGGCGTCTGGGGAGTCGAGCACCTCCTCGATGAGTCCGAGGATGACCTCGTCAGGCACGAGGAGACCCTGATCCATGTAGGAGCGCGCTTCCTGTCCGAGTGGGGTACCGTCGCGCACCGCAGACCGCAGCAGGTCCCCCGTCGCCACACGCGGGACCGCGAGGCGCTCACTCATCAGGGCACCCTGCGTGCCCTTGCCGACGCCCGGTGGACCGAGGAAAACGACAAACATCGCGCCGACGCGCGCCGCTACATGTAGCGTCCGCGGCGTCCGCGGAACTTGACTCGGCCGGACTTGATCAGGTCGTCGTAATGCCGCAACTGCAGGTGCTGCTGGATCTGGATCCAGGTGTCCAACCCCACACCGACGACGATCAGGAGCGCGGTACCGCCGAAGAAGAACGGCACCTCGAACGCGTTGAAGATCCAGAACGGCAGCAGCGCGATCGCGGTGAGGAAGATCGAGCCCGGAAGCGTCACCCGGGTCAGGACCTCGTCGATGTAGTCCGCCGTCGCCGCTCCGGGCTTCACACCGGGGACGAAGCCGCCCTGCTTCTTCAGGTTCTCCGCGATGTCGAGCGGATTGAAGATGATGGACGTGTAGAAGTACGTGAAGAAGATGATGAGGAACGCGTAGCTCACGTAGTACGCCGTGGATCCCGGCTGGAACGTATCGGAGAACGTCTGGAGCATCGGGACGTTACTGAACGTCGCGATCGTCCCCGGCACGATGATGATCGACTGCGCGAAGATGATCGGCATCACGCCCGCCGAGTTGATCCGAATCGGGATGAACGTCTTCTGTCCCTCGCGAATCCGGCCGCGCCCCATGACCTTCCGCGGGATCTGGATTGGAATGCGCCGCGCCGCGATGGTCACGGCGATCACGCCGCCGATCACGACCAGCATCACCGCGATCAGGATCACAACCTTGGGCATCGTGAGCGCTCCGGCGCCCACCAGGGCGAACGTGCGGAACGTCCCGGGCACGAAGCCCTCCATGATCGAGAAGAAGATCATGAGGCTCATGCCGTTGCCCACGCCCCGCTCGGTGATGCGCTCGCCGAGCCACATGACGAACACGGCACCGGTGGTCAGCGTCATCATCGTGGTGGCCCGGAACAGCCATCCCGGATTTGGAACGGCCCCCTGCCCTTCGGCGAAGATCGCGAAGCCGTAGGCGGAGAACACGGCGAGCACCACGGTCGTGTACCGCGTCCACTGCGTGATCTTCCGTCGGCCTTCCTCTTCCTTCTGCAGCTTGTCGATGTACGGGAAGACGGCCCCCGCCAGCTGGAACATGATCGAGGCGGAGATGTACGGCATGATCCCGAGCGCGAGCACCGTCGCGCGGGACAGCCCACCACCCACGAACATGTCGTAGAAGCCGAAGAACGTCCCCTGGCCCTGCTGGCTGATGAAGGCGGCCAACACCTGCACGTCAACGCCCGGCGTCGCGATGTGCGCGCCGCCGCGGTAGATCGCCAGACAGAGCAGCGTGAAGAGGAGCTTTTCCTTGAGCTCCGGGACGGCAAAGAGATTCGGGATTCGCGGAGCGGTCATCCGTTAGTCCTCGATCCGCCCACCTGCGTTTTCGATCTTGGTGCGCGCGCCGGCCGAGACCTTGCAGCCCTTCACGACGAACGCGCGCGCGGGCTCACCGCGGCCGAGGATCTTGACCGGGTCGCCCGGCTTCCCGACGAGCCCTGCGGCGGCGAGTGCAACCGGCGTGATTTCGTCGCCCGCAACCCGGTCCAACGCACTGACGTTCACGACCTGGTTCTCGACGCGATACGGGTTCGTGAACCCGCGCTTGGGCAGTCGGCGGATGAGCGGCATCTGGCCGCCCTCGAATCCGGGACGCACGTTGCCGCTCGTGCGCGACCCCTGACCCTTGTGTCCGCGTCCTGCCGTCTTGCCGAGACCGGACCCGGTGCCGCGCCCCTTGCGCTTGGGCTCCTTGTGCGCGCCGGCGGGGGCCGGCAGCGAGTGGAGCTTCAGAGCCTCACGCTCCGCCATGTTATCCCTCCTCAGGCGTCACCCGTACCAGGTGACGCACTTTGTGCAACATGCCTCGGGTCGATGCGGTGTCCGTCACGACCACTTCGTCCTGATGGTGCTTGAGCCCCAGCGCGCGCAACGTTCGCCGATAGGTGGCCGCCCGGCCGATGCCCGACCGGACCTGCCGCACCCGTACCCGACCGCCGGACGGCGGCTTCTTCGCTGCCGGCTTCTTGGCCGCAGGCTTCTTCGCCGCAGGCTTCTTGGCCGCGGTCTTCTTCGCCGCAGGCTTCTTCGCCGCGGCCGTCTTGGCAGCCGACTTCGCCTTGGAAGCGGCGGGCTTCTTGGCGGCCTTGGCAGCCTTCTTCGGTGCCTCGTCGCCCTTCTTAGGCACTGGTTACCTCCTCGGGGGCCCGCTGCCGGGCACGGTACTCGATGCTGGCCGGATCGACGCCGCGTTCCTTGGCCACCGACTCGACCGTCATCATCCCCGCCAGTCCCTCGAGCGTCGCCCACACCATGTTGTGCGGGTTCGGAGAACCGAGCGACTTCGTGAGGATGTCCTTGATGCCCGCGCACTCGAGCACCGCGCGGACGGGACCGCCCGCGATGATGCCCGTTCCGGACGACGCCGGCTTGAGCAGAACGCGGCCTGCGCCGTGGCGTCCGACCGCCTGGTGCGGGACGGTGGTACCCACGCGGGGTACCTTGCGCATCCCGCGCCGCGCGACCTCGACGGCCTTCCGCACGGCCTCGGCCACCTCGTTGGCTTTGCCCGTCCCGATTCCGACGGTCCCGTCCCCGTCACCGACCGCGGCGAGGGCCGTGAAGGAAAACCGCCGACCACCCTTCACGACCTTGGCAACCCGGTTGATGTTGATGACGTTCCCAATCAGATCGGACTCGCGCTCGCGTCGATCACGACGCTCGCGGCGCTGCCCTCGATCCCGTTCCTGGGCCATGCTCTACAGCTCCAATCCGCCGTCGCGCGCGCCGTCGGCCACGGCCTGTACCCGCCCGTGGTAGACGTAACCCGCACGATCGAACACCACTCGTGTGATTCCCTTGTCGCGGGCCTTCTCGGCCAGGCGCTTGCCGACCGCGAACGCCGCCCCGACCTTGCCCGGGCGGTCACCGTCCGGCTCGAATCCCTTGTCCCGGTCGCTCGCCGCCGCCAGCGTGACGCCCTTGGTGTCGTCGATGATCTGCGCGTACATGAAGCGCAGCGTACGACGCACGACCAACCGCGGCCGCTCCGCCGTGCCGGCAATCTTCTTCCGGACGCGCAGGTGACGCCGGTACCGGCGCTGCTCCCCCGTGCGCGGCTTGTGTCTGAGACTCCTCATGCCTTGCCTCCGGTCTTCCCGGCCTTCCGCCGCACCTGCTCGCCGACGTACCGAATCCCTTTGCCCTTGTACGGCTCGGGCGGGCGAACCCGCCGCAACTCGGCGGCGACCTGCCCGACGACTTCTTTGTCGATCCCGACTACCTTCACGCTGGTCGGCGTCTCCACGACGATCTCGATCCCCGACGGCGCATCGTACTCCACCGGATGCGAGTAGCCGACGACGAGACGCACGCCCTGCGGCTTCGTCTCCGCCCGGTACCCGACACCCTGGATCTCCAACGCCTTCGAGAATCCGTCCGTCACGCCTTCGACCATGTTGGCGATCAGGGAGCGCGCCAACCCGTGCATTGCCCGGTGGCGCCCGGAATCCGACGGGCGCTGGACCTTCACCGTACCGTCGTCGATCTCCACCATCATCTCGGGCGGGACCTGACGCTCCAGTTGTCCCTTGGGGCCCTTCACCCGGATCATCCCGTCGTCCACGGTGACCGCGACGCCCTTGGGGATGTCGACCGGCTTCCTACCGACTCGCGACATGGCGTCCTCCTACCACAGCACGGCGACGAGCTCGCCGCCGACCCGTTCGCGCCGCGCTTCGCGGTCACTCATGACCCCGCGCGGCGTGGAGAGGATCGCCATCCCGAGACCGTTCTTCACGCGCGGGATGTCGCTCACGCGGACGTACCGGCGCAGGCCGGGCCGCGACACGCGCTGGACCTCGTGGATCACGGGCGCATTCTCGTGGTACCGCAGGTACAGGCGGAGAATGCCGTGCTTGCCGTCATCCAGCACCTTGAAGTCCTGGATGAAGTGATTGTCCCGCAGCAGGCGCGCGATCTCGGTCTTGAACCGCGATACCGGCAAGTCCACACGCCGATGCCCCGCCTGACACGCATTGCGGATGCGCGTGAGCATGTCCGCGACTGGATCCGTCATCGCCATTACCAACTCGCCTTTCGCACACCGGGGATCTCACCACGGAGCGCCATCTCACGGAAACAGATGCGGCACACGCCGAAGCGGCGAATGAAGGCGCGCGCGCGCCCACAACGACTACAACGGTTGTACCGACGCACGCCGAACTTCGGCTTGCGCTTGGCCTTTTCGACTAGGCACTTCTTGGCCATCCGAGCTGCCCCCCTCTATCCGATCTGAACAGGCGTTTCGCCGCGGAACGGCATTCCCATCTGCCGCAGCAACGCCAGCCCGACATCGTCACGACCGGCGGTCGTGACGAACGTGATATCCATACCGTGGATCTTCTCCACTTTGTCGTAATCCACCTCGGGGAAGACCATCTGTTCCTTGATCCCCACCGAGTAGTTCCCCCGTCCATCGAACGACTTGGTCGGGAACCCGCGGAAGTCGCGAATACGCGGCACTGACACGCTGATGAACCGATCCAAAAACTCGAACATCCGCTGCCCGCGCAGCGTCACCCGCGCGCCGATCGCCATCCCCTCGCGCAGCGAGAAGTTGGAGATCGCCTTCCGGGCCCGCGTGACGACCGCCCGTTGCCCCGAGATCGCCGTGAGTTCCTCGACCACCGTGTCGAGCGACTTCGGGTTCTTCGGGGCGTCCCCGACTCCCACGTTCAACACGATCTTCTCCAACCGGGGCACCTGATTCGGATTGACGAACCCGAACTCCTGCATCAGGCGCGCCCGCACCGTCTCCCGGTAATACGTCTGGAGCCGCGGGGTCGACCCGGCTCCGTTGCCGTTCGTCTCAGCCATCGCCTACCGAGTCCTCGGAATGGGTTGGCCCGATCGCTTGCTGATGCGCTCGACCGTGCCGTCCTTGTCCTTCTGCCGACGGATGCGCGTCGGCTCGCCGCTCTTCGGATCCAGCAGCATCACGTTCGACGCGTCGATCGGGGCCGGCATCTTGACGATGCCGCCCTCGTCCGACGCCGTCGGGCGGCGGTGCTTGGATACGATGCGCACGCCCTCGATCACGACCTGCCGCTTGCGCGGAAACACCTCGAGCACGGTGCCCTCGGTCCCCTTGAACGCTCCGCGGATCACCTTCACGCGGTCGCCCTTCGTAATGCGCATCTTCTGCGCCGCCTGACGCTTCTGCGTCCGCTTGCGCTGCGACTTGCGGTACACCAACGGCTTCATCAGAGCACCTCCGGCGCCAGCGACACGATCTTCATGAAGCGCTTCTCCCGCAGCTCACGGCCCACCGGGCCGAAGATGCGGGTCGCGCGCGGTTCGCCCTGGTCGTTGATGAGCACCGCCGCATTCTCATCGAAGCGGATGTAGCTCCCGTCCCGGCGACGCGACTCCTTCGCCGTACGAACGACGACGGCCTTGGCGACGTCACCCTTTTTGACCTGCCCCGTGGGCAGCGCGTCTTTGATCGCGACGACCACCACATCCCCCACGCGCGCATACCGTCGCTTGCTGCCACCCAGGACCCGGATGACGAGCGCGCGTCGCGCGCCGGAGTTGTCGGCGATCCGGACGATCGATTCCTGCTGAATCACGTGGTCCTCGCTTTACTTCGCCCGGGTGACGACGTCGAGCACCCGCCACCGTTTCGTCTTCGACAGCGGGCGCGTCTCCATGATCCGGACGACGTCGCCCACGTGCGCTCCCTGCTCGTCGTGAGCCTTCACGCGGCGCGTGCGCTTGATCTGCTTGCCGTACAGCGGATGAGCGAACCGCCGCTCGAGCTGCACCACGACCGTCTTGTCCATGCGGTCGCTCACCACCACTCCCTGCCGCACCTTGCGGCGGGCGCGGGCGTCAATCACGTCGCTCATGCCTCACTCCTCTCCCGCTCCCGCAGCACCGTCTGGATGCGGGCGATATTCCGTCGCAGAATCCGGAACTGATTCGGATTGTCGATCGGCTCCGTCGCCGACCGGAACTTCAGGCGGAAGCGCTCCTCGACGAGCCGGCGCAACTCCTCCTTCAGCTCGTCCAGCGGGAGCTCCCGCAACACCATCGTCTGGAGCGGCTTCCGCTCCGCGTCCTTCAACGCCATGGCTTAGAGTTCCTCCCGCCGCACGAACCGCGTCCGCACCGGCAGCTTCGCTGCCGCCATCGTCAGCGCGTGCTGCGCAATCTTCTCCGAGACGCCCTCGATCTCGAACATCACCCGGCCGGGACGCACGACGGCCACCCAGCCTTCCGGATTGCCCTTACCCTTCCCCATGCGGGTCTCGGCCGGCTTCTTCGTGATCGGCTTGTCCGGGAAGATCCGGATCCACACCTTGCCGCCACGCTTCATGGCGCGGGTGATCGCGACACGGGAAGCCTCGATCTGCCGGCTGCTGATCCAGCCCGGATCCAGCGTCATGAGCCCATACTGGCCGAACGAAACGGAGTTGCCGCGCGACGCGTGGCCCCCGGTCCGCCCCTTCATCTGCTTGCGGTGTTTGACCCGCTTTGGCGCCAACATGCTTACGCCCCCGTGCTGTAGGTCCGGCCGCGGCTGTCTTCCACGACCTCACCCTTGAAGATCCAGACCTTCACGCCGATGGTCCCGTACGTCGTCTTGGCGGTGGATGTCCCGTAGTCCACATCGGCCCGGAGCGTGTGCAACGGCACGCGGCCCTCGTGATATCCCTCGGTGCGCGCGATCTCAGCGCCGCCCAATCGGCCGGACGTCTTGATCTTGATCCCCTGCGCACCCATGCGCATCGCCGACTGCAGTACGCGCTTCATGGCCCGCCGGAAGGACACCCGCTGCTGGAGCTGATGCGCCACGCTGTCCGCCACCAACTGGGCGTCGAGCTCGGGACGCTTGATCTCCTCCACGTTCACCCCGACGTCCTTGCCCGTGAGCTGTGCCAGCTCGTCGCGAAGCTTGTCGACCTCGGCACCCCGCTTGCCGATCACCACGCCGGGCCGGCCCGTGAACACCGTGACGGTCACCTTGCCGGGCTTCCGGTCGATGTGCACGTCCGAGATCGCCGCATGGGCGAGCCGGGCATGCAGATACCGGCGGACGAGGTGGTCTTCCTCCAGGAGCGCCGGGAAGTTGTTGCCGGCGTACCACCGGGAACGCCACGGCTTGACGATGCCGAGGCGGAATCCGTACGGATGGGTTTTCTGACCCACTACTCGCTCCCCTCTGTCATCGCCACGTGGATCTCCACGTGGCTCGTGCGCTTCCGAATCGGCGCGGCACGTCCCATCGCTGCCGCGCGGAAGCGCCGTAGCGTCGGGCCTTCGTTCACGATCGCTTGGGACACCACGAGCCGGTCGACGTCGAACGGATCGTTGGTCTTCATGGCGTCCTGCTCTGCGTTCGCCACGGCGGAGCGCAGTACCTTCTCGATCTGCACCGCCGCGCGCTTCTTCGAAAACTTCAACAACGCGTAGGCCTCGTTCACGCTCTTCCCGCGAATCGTGTCGATCACCAGCCGCATCTTCCGCGGTGACTGACGCACCCAGCGCTGAATCGCTCGTGCTGCCATCGTTCCGTCTCCTCCGCTCAGCCGCCGGCCTTCTTATCCGCCGCCAGCTTGCCGCTGTGGCCGCGGAAAAGCCGCGTTGGGGCGAACTCGCCCAGCTTGTGACCGACCATGTTCTCGGACACGTACACCGGGATGAACTTGTTGCCGTTGTGCACCGCGACCGTGTGCCCCACGAAATCGGGCGTGATCGTAGACGCACGCGACCAAGTCTTGATCACCCGCTTCTCGTTGGCAGCGTTCATCGCGTCGATCTTCTTCGTGAGAGACGCGTGGACGAACGGACCTTTCTTGATGCTCCGACTCATGCCTCAACCACCTTCTATGGTTACTTCGTCGCCTTGCCGCGCTTCCGGCCGCGGAGAATGAGCTTGTTGCTGGCCTTCTTCCGATGACGCGTCTTGCGCCCTTCGGGCTTGCCCCACGGGGTCACCGGCGGACGGCCACCCGAGGCCTTGCCCTCGCCACCACCCAGCGGGTGGTCGATCGGGTTCATCGCCACGCCCCGGACCTTGGGACGCCGACCCAGCCACCGGGTCTTCCCGGCCTTGCCGAGGGACAGGAGTTCGTGCTCCGAGTTGCCGACCTCGCCGACCGTGGCCCAGCACGTCGCGAGCACCAAGCGGACCTCTCCGCTGCGGAGCTTGAGGGCGACGTGGCGGCCCTCCTTGGCCATCACCTGCGCGCTGGTGCCGGCCGAACGGCACATCTGCGCCCCGCGACCCGGCTTCAGCTCGATGCAGTGGACCGTGGTGCCGAGCGGGATGTCGCTGAGCGCCATGGCGTTGCCGATCTTGATGTCGCTGCCGGGTCCGGCGGTCACCGTGTCGCCCACGCGCAGACCG
The DNA here is from genome assembly GCA_039587215.1 of Gemmatimonadota bacterium. Taxonomy (GTDB): domain Bacteria; phylum Gemmatimonadota; class Gemmatimonadetes; order Gemmatimonadales; family GWC2-71-9; genus CAMYLY01. The sequence goes on from JBDHIW010000057.1 coordinate 9,304, forward strand.
CGCGGGTGGATGATGTACCGCTTCTCGCCGTCCGCGTACGTCAGGAGCGCGATTCGTGCCGACCGGTTCGGGTCCTACTCGACGGTCGCGACCTTCGCCGGCATGCCCAGCTTGTTGCGCCGGAAATCGATCCGACGGTACCGGCGCTTGTGGCCGCCGCCGCGGTGCCGCACGGTGAGGTGCCCCTTGCTGTTCCGGCCGCCCTTCTTGTGCAGCGGCTCGACCAGCGACTTCTCCGGCTCGGACCGCGTCACCTCCGCGAAATCCGATACCGAACGGAAGCGCGTTCCGGCGGTCATGGGGCGAAACTGTCGAATGCCCATAGTGCCCTAACCCTCGAAGATCTCGATCGTGTCGCCCTCGGCGAGGCGCACGTAAGCTTTCTTCCACCGCGGCCGCCGACCGGCCGACCGACCGCGCGTCCGGCGCTTCGCCGGCTGCTGCATGGTCCGCACGCGCACGACCGTGACGCCGAACAGCTGCTCGATGGCGGCACGAATCTCCGGCTTCGAAGCGCCAGGATGGGCCTCGAACGTGTACTCCTGCAGCTCGCCGTAGCGCGCCGAGGACTTCTCGGTCACAACGGGGCGGACGACCGCCCGATACGGCTCAAGCATCGGACACCTCCTTCTCCGTCGTGAGCGCGGGCTCCTCGATGACCACTGCATCGGCCCAGAGCACGGCGTACGGCGACGCGTCTTGGTATCGCATCACCTCGACGTTCGGGAGATTGCGACCAGAGAGGACCACCGCCGGCGCGTTGTCGTGCGTGAGCACGAGCACCTTGCGCCCCGCCAGCCCCAGCTTGTCGAGCAACGCCACCATCTGCTTCGTCTTCGGCCCATCGAACGCGAGCGACTCGATGACGACCAGCGCCTCTTCGTTCACCCGCGCATTGAAGGCCGACTGCCGAGCCAGCCGTCGCACCTTGCGCGGCAGCTCGATCCGGTAGCTCCGCGGCTTCGGCCCGAAGGCGACACCGCCCCCGCGCCAATGCGGCGCCCGGGTCGTGCCCTGCCGCGCTCGCCCGGTGCCTTTCTGCCGCCACGGCTTGCTGCCGCCGCCCGACACCTCGGCCCGCGTCTTGGTCGAATGCGTCCCGTGCCGCTGATTGGCCTGGAACGCGCGGACCGCCTGCCAGAGTACGTGCTCGTGCACGACGCCGTCGTAGCTCGCCGGCAGCGTGAAGTTGCCCTTCGGCTCCGCCTCGGCGGAGTAGCGTTTCACATCAGGCATAACGACCACGTCCTCCCTGCTTCCGCACGACCACGATGCCCTGCGTCGGGCCCGGCACGGCGCCGCGCACGAACAGCAGGTTCTCCTCCGCGTCGACCTTCACGACACGAAGATTCAGTTCCGTGTGTCGCACGTTGCCGTACTGGCCGGGAAGCTTCTTGCCCTTGATGACCCGGGACGGATCCGTGCCCGGCCCCATGCTGCCCGGGTTCCGGTAGCGGGTGTTGCCGTGGGAGGCCGGACCGCCGCCGAAACCGTACCGCTTCACGACGCCCTGGAAGCCGCGGCCCTTCGTCGTCCCGGTGACCTTTACGCGATCGCCGGCCTCGAAGATCGCGACCGTGACCGCGTCACCGAGTTTCGGCGCCTCCGCGCCCTCCGGCACGGCGAAGTCCACCAGCACCGACGGCGTCGCTTCCAGTCCGGCCGCGCGCACGTGTCCGGCGAGGGCCTTGCTCGTGCGCTTGGCCTTTCGCGCCCCGAAGCCGAGCTGGGCCACCTGACCGTCGGCGGCGCCCGTCTTCACCTGGACCACCGGACACGGCCCCGCTTCGATGACGGTCACGGGCACGACGGTGCCCGCGTCATCGAAGATCTGGGTCATGCCCAGCTTGCGTCCGATCAATGCATTCATCGTCAATCGACCTTGATCTCGACGTCCACGCCCGCGGGAAGATCCAGCTTCGTCAGCGCGTCGACCGTCTGCGCCTTGGACTCCACGATCTCGATCAGCCGCTTGTGCGTCCGCAGCTCGAACTGCTCCCGGCTCTTCTTGTCGACATGCGGGCTCTTGAGCACCGTCCACCGCTGCATCTTCGTGGGCAGCGGGATCGGACCCGACACCGCCGCGCCGGTCTTCTCGACCGTGCGCACGATGTCCGCCGCGGCCTGGTCGAGCACCACGTGGTCGAAGCCCTTCAGTCTGATTCGTATCTGTCCAGCCATCGTTTCCTCGTATCCGACGCGAAGGTCGGGGCGTGGGAGCGCAGGGCGCCCGCTATTCCAGGATCTTGGTCACCACGCCCGCACCGACCGTCCGGCCGCCTTCCCGGATCGCGAACCGCAAACCCTCTTCCATCGCGATCGGCGTGATCAAG
>JBDHIW010000058.1:0-11615 GCA_039587215.1 Gemmatimonadota bacterium
CCGGGGTGCTCGACCTGCTCGACCCCGTGCCCGGTTACTTCGCGGGCCGGTACATCCATTCGTGGCGCGGACCGGTGGTGCCGCTCGCCAATGCGGACGGGGTGTACGACTCGTTGCGCGTCCTCACGAACCGCGCTCGGTTCGGACGGGATTCCACGGAGTACCCGGCCCTGGGGTACGATCGAGGGGCACTGCCTGAGGGTGCGCTGCCGGACGGACTCTGGGAGCGCTCGGACGACGCGACGGTCCTCGAGGTGCGCATTCCCTGGCTGCTCCTCAACGTGACCGATCCGAGTGAGCGGCGCGTGCTGCTCGAGCGCCGGGACGCCCGGGTCGTCGAAGAGGGTCGAACCGGCCGGGCCGGGACGGTGCAGGTGGACGGCATCGGGGTCGTGGTGGCGCGACGCGTGGGCGGAACGTGGACGGGCCTGCCCGCGGCCGGCGAGCCGACGGCGGTGGCACGCATCACCTGGGACTCGTGGGACGAGCCGCGGTGGCGTGCCCGACGGCGACCGACGTACCATGCACTGCAGCACACGTTCGCAGGACTCGACACGTTGGCCACAGGGGATGTACGTGACCGCCACTAATCGCTGGCGCTATCTGATGCTGGTCGTCCTGTGTCTCGCGCCCGCCGGGGTGGTGCGGGCGCAGACGGCGGCCGATTCCGCGTGGGACGCGGGTGACATGGTCACGGCGGAGCGGCTGTTCCGCGAACGGCTGGCGGCCGACTCCAACGATCAGCGTGCGCTGCAGCGGATGGCCTTGCTGCTGGCGTGGGGCGAGCACTACGACGAGAGCCTCCGTCTCTACGATCGCCTGCTGCGGTTGGCGCCCGAGAACGCCGACGCCCGCATCGAGCGGGCCCGCGTCATCGCGTGGAGCGGCGATCCGGCCCGGGCGGCGGAGGAACTCGATCCCGTGATTGCCGAACGGCCGACCTACGTGGCGGCGCTGAAGGCGCGGGCGCAGTTCCTCTCGTGGGCGGGTGAGTACACCGACGCCGTGGCGACGTACGATCGCATCATCGAGATCACACCGGGGGACATCGAGGCCCGGCGCGACCAGGCGCGGGTACTCTCGTGGGGACGACAGTACGATGAGGCGGCTGCCATCTACGGCGACCTACTCGCGGTCGATCCGTCGGACATGGATGCGTTGCTGGGACTGGGCCGGCTGCTGTCGTGGTCCAACCGTCTGGATTCGGCAGAGGTCGTTTTCGAGGCGATCCTCGCACGCGATCCCGCCAACATGGAGGCGCTGCGCGGACATGCCCGCACGGCGGCGTGGAGGGGGAGACTGCTGCGGGCCGAGACCCGGTGGCGCTACGCGCTCGCGCAGGTACCCGACGACGTCGAGTCGCTCGTCGGACTGGCGGCCACGCTGCGCTGGCAGGGGCGGGACGCCGCGGCCCTGGCCGTCGTCGATCGTGCGCTCGCGCTCGCGCCCAACGATGCCGACGGCCGCACGCAGCGGGACTGGGCGCGCAACGCGATGCGTCCCCGAGTGGGCGCCAACGTGACCTACGAGGCGGACTCCGAGAACAACCGCATGTTCACCGTCCGGCTCCGCAGCGCGTGGCGGCCCATTCCACGCACCGAACTGCGCCTCGAGACGCACCGTCGCGAAGCCGACAACCTCGGGGCCAACCGCATGGATCAGCGCTCGATCGGGGCGCGGGTCACCTCGTGGTGGCAGCTGGAACCCGGATGGAGTATCGAAGCGGGCCTGGGCGTCACGGAGTCGCACGTGGCGGGGACGGAGCCGCGCATTGCGCTGTCGGGCGCGATCGCGACGCCGCGGCGCTATCCCATCCGTGCCATCCTCAGCTACGTTCGTGCGCCCGTGGAGGCGACGGCGGCGATCATCCGCAACGACGTACGCTTCGACCAGGTCCGTCTCGGCGCGAACGCGAAGCTGTCACAAGCGTTCGACGTCTTCGCCGACGGCGCGTGGGCGCGATGGGAAGGCACCGAGCCGAACCGACGCCTGAGCGGCAGCGTCGCCCTCAGCTGGCGGGCCTCGCACATGTGGCGCATCGGGATGGCGGCGCGCGCGTTCGGGTTCGAGAAAGACCTGGGTGACGGCTACTTCGACCCGGACTTCTACGGCCACATCGAGGCGGCGCTCCGCTGGCACGGAGAGTGGGGGAAGTGGCTCACCCAGCTGGAACTGGCGCCGGGCGTCGAGAAGGTACGAACCGGCGGCGCGCTGCGCGGCACCCTCCGGTCCTTCGGCCGTCTGGGATACACGGTGGCCCCCGGACGGGACGTTTCGCTGTCCGGCGGATTCTCCAGCAGCGGTCTGCGGGTTCCGTCCGGCAGTTCCGATTACCGGTACTGGACCGTCGGTCTCGGAGCGAACTGGGGCTTCTAGGTCATCGGTAGCGTGCGGGCCGTCCGTCGGCCCGCCGCCGGGTGGACTCGGGCGCGCTACGCCCCCGCCCGGGCGACCAGATCTTCGGCGAGCCGGGCGAAGGCGTCGTGCGTTCCCTCGTCGGCTTGGAGCCGGGCCACCTCGCGCGACACCGCGTCCCGCTCCGCATCCGGAAGGCGTGCGTCGGCCAGGGGGAAGAGCACCTGGTCTTCCTTGGCGATGTGCTCGCGCAAGAGTGCGACGAACGCTCGCGCGTGCGCGACCAAGGCGTCCCGGCCCGCCTCGTCACCGTCGGCGATGAGGGCCGCGGCGTCGTGGATGCCGCGCGTATGGTTCCGGCCGCGCTCGTGCTCGTCCAGCATGACGGCGAGCGGCCCCGAATCCCACGGCAGGCCGGCGTCGTGCATGGCCGGGAACAGCACGCCTTCCTCCTTGCGGTGGTGGCATCCATCCGCGAACTCGCGAATGAAGGTGACGGCGTCCGTGAAGAACGCGGCGTCCACCGTGTCGCCCTGCTCCACGCGCGTCGCGACGTGCTCCAGTGCCAGGAGTACGCGCTCGATCACGCGGTGTTCCGCCATGAGAATCTCGGTTGCCTGCATGGTCAGTCCGTTCGTCGCATGAGTTCGACGAGCTGGTCGACGCTGCCGCTCGCCGCGTAGGTGATGGTGCCGGACGCGTCGAGGAGATAGACGAGGCGCGGGTGGGTGATATCGCCCGTCGTGGCATCGCGACTCCAGGGCGACTCCCATGCGGCAAGCATCGCGTGTACGGTCTCGATGTCTCCGCTGAGGGCGTGATCCGCTGGGGTCAGGTACCACTGCCGGGCGATGGTCGGGAGGCGCCCCGGGAGGTCGCGCCACGGGTCGAGACTTACCACGAGGACCTGGACCGAACGATCCGGGGCCAGCCGATCGCGTGCGGCGAGCACGTCGCGCACGACGATGGGGCAGATCGTGACGCAGTGTCCGAATGCGAACGTCACGAAGGCGGGCGAGCCGCGGAGGCTCGCGACGGTGACCGTGTCGCCGTGCTGGTTGACGAGCCCGAGCGCGGGTGCCGGGCGGTCGACCCGCGGGTAGGTGTCGGGCGTCGGGGTGTCCGTCACGTCGAAGGCCGTCGGCGACGCGGCGCGCGCGGCGGCCGCCACGCGCGTGGTGGCCGCCGAGAGCCCGACCGTCATGGCAAGCAACGTCGCCACGAGACCGAGCCGGCCCGCCCATGAGTGGGAGAGGCGACGGAGGCCGCGGGACGCGCTGTCGCCCCACACGACGAACACAGCGGCGAGCATCGAGAGCGGCTGCAGGGCGAGCAGCAGCCAGCCGCCGCCGTCGGGCAGACCGTTGTCCACGGCGCCGAAGCAGACGTAGCGCAGTTGCGCCATCCACGCCGGGCTCGCCGGGGCGAGCGGCCAGAGCGCGAGCGCCCACCAGACGCCGGTCACGGCGAGAATGAACGCGAGCGCGGCGACCGCCTGGGTCTCGCGCGTCACCGCGCCTCCGTCCGGCCGGGACGCGGCCGGGCGGGGGGAGGCCCCGCCGCGGCCGAATGCTCCGTCTGCGCGTGGTGTGGTGTCACCCGATGCGCCACAGGAAGGACAGGAGCTTCCAGTTCACGAAGTAGTAGACCACGAAGGCCAGCAGGAAGACCATGACGAGTACCATGGTCCCGGGGGCTTGCCCACCGAATCCCTTGTCCTCGAGCTCGCCGCTCGGGACGGGGTCGGGCGGGTTGGAGACGCCCTGAGGTACGCCGTACATGCCCATTATGCCTCCTCCGGCATGGGGCGGCCGAGGAACACCGACCACACGGTGACGAGGATGTAGATGGCGCCGCCGACGCCCGCGATGAGGCCGCCCACGCCCATGATGCCGAGCACGAGGTCGACCGACGGATCGAACTGCACGTCGAACGGGGCCCCCGCGAACGTGATGTCGTAGTGGCGGCGCGGCACGCCGAACGACCCCGCGAAGGTCATGGCCATCGAGAAGATCAGCATGCCCAGCGCAAACAGGTACGGCTGCAGCTTGGCCAGCGGCCAGAACGCGACCTGCTTGCGGAAGATCAGCGGGATGACGTAGTACGTGACGCCCATGAACGCGAGCGCCGTGCCGCCGACGACCGTAGCGTGGAAGTGCCCGGGGATCCGCAGCGTGTTGTGGGCGATGATGTTGATCTGCTCGGTGCCGAACGTCACGCCCGTGATGCCGCCCACGAGCCCGAAGATGATCACGGAGAGCACCAGCGAGGAGAAGCCGGGGTCGCTCCACGGGGCCCGCTTGAGCCATTCGAAGAGGCCCTTCGTGTACCCCCGCAACCGTTGGCCCACCTCGAGGCCTGCCGGCACGGTGAACCCGTGGATCATGCTGGCCAGTACGGCGAGGTACATCGCGTAGCTCGTGTTCCACACCTTCCACGTGGATCCGAACCCGGGGTCGACCAGCAGATGGTGGGCGGATGCCATCGAGATGAACAGGACGTACAGCGCGAACGCGCCGCGACTGACCTTCTCGTTCAGGACCACCGAGCCGATGGTCAGCGCCCCGAGCAGATACCAGATCGAGACCATCGCGGCCACGTTGATCTGTTGAGACGAGTGCCCGAGTCCCCACCACACGAGCCGGTACACTTGTGGGTCGACGTGCATCAGGTCGAGTGACCAGAGGAACGTCGGAATGTAGATGGCGGCTCCGTGTCCGAGCGTGATCACTGCGATGATGGCCGCGGTGGCCGCGCCGAAGGTCACGAGCGGGACCGACCCGGTGTAGGTCCGTTCGCGCTTGGCGACCACGAGCGTCCCGAAGAAGATGCTCACGACGAAGATGGCGCCGACGGCAAACAGGATGATGCCGAGGTAGAACACCGGGTGGGCTTTGAGGGGGACGTAGGACGTGAAGAGGACGTCCGCCCGCCCCGTGAACATGGTCCACTCGACGAGCAGCGCGCCCGCGACCATGAGCCCGAAGGCCGTCCACGCGAGTCTTGGCGTGGCGACCCGCGAGTTGAGAATCACCGCGCTCGCGAAGTAGAGCACGGCCATCTCGAAGAAGAGGATGAAGAAGATCAGCATGTTCATGCCGTGGATCGTCAACATCCGATAGAACCACGCGTCGTTCAGGAGATGCACGGCCTGCCAGCGTGTGAGCAGGACCAGCATGGCCGAGATGCCGCCGACGAGCAGGGCGACCGTCGCCACGACGGCGTTGGCTTTGATCAGGGCGTCCGCTTGCGCGTGCACCTTCAGTCCCGTGGTGGGACACGTCCGAAACGCCGCGTTCACTGGGCACCTCCCGCACTGGCCCCGGCCGTCGCGGTCGGTGGCGTATCGTCGACGATCACCTTCCCGAGCATCAGATGGTGGCCGATGCCGCAAAACTCGTTGCAGATGATCCGGAACTCACCGGCGGCGCTCGGCGTGACCCGCAGCCCGTAGTCGTAGCCGGGCACCACCTGGAAGTTCACGTTGATCGGATAGAGGCTGAATCCGTGGTTCACGTCGAGGGACGACAGGTGCAGCGTGTACTCGACGTCCTTCTGAAGCCGCAGGATGGGCCGCCAGCCGAACGAGTACGCGACCAGGTAGATGTCGCTCCCCGGCGGCGGGGCGACGATCGGGATGCCGGCTTCCTCGCCGACCTGATAGTCGTCGATGAATTCCTGGACGCGGGCCATGAACGCGGAGGGCTCCACTTTCGCGCGGATCCCCGACGGGTTCTGCCCGCCTTTCAGATGCCAGAAGGGCATCATGGCGAAGAGCACCATGCACCAGACGAACGCGATGATCACCCAGCGGCGTTCGGCACCGTGCGCGGGCTTCCACCAGATCCCTTGCGGCGATTCGACTCCGGTATGCATGTCGTCTCCTCCGTTACGGCAGCGGTGCCTGGGGCAGGGAGAGGATCTCCCAGAGGCCCCAGAAGGTGTAGAACACCGCCATCACGGCGATGCCGGCCACCAGCAGGACGACCCAGTTGTCGAACACGCGTTGGCCGAGGGGGATCTTCTCGTGGTCGTTGGTCATGCGGGCTCCTTCGAACTCAGGCGGCGGACGCCGGTCGAGTGGGGTCGCGGAGAAGGTCCGCGACCGTCGTATGCGCGAAGAACTCGGCAAGATCGGTCGAGAGGGCCTTCCAGCGGGCGTGCGCGACGCAGGGTGCGTGGTCGTCGCACATCCCGCCTCCGAGGAGGCAGGTCCGCGTGCCGCCGACGGTGGTGAACCGCTCCACGACATCGGCGAGCGAGAGGTGGTCGGGCGGCACGGCGAGCTGGAATCCCCCGTGTTGCCCGCGGGTCGACTGAAGCACTCCTGATCGGGCCAGCTCATGGAAGATCTTGGAGAGGTAGTTCCGTGGAACGCCGACGGCTTCGGCGATGTCGCCAACCCGCACCGGGCCATCCTCGCCGCGTGCAGCGAGGTGCAAGACGGCACGGAGTGCATATTCGGCGGTGCTGGGAAGCACGGAGAACTCCAGTTTGGTGTTCCGGCTTATTGTAAGTATTATCATGTTAATATCGTAATTACTCGAACGCAAGAGTCCATGGTGCGATTCGTCAGTCTGATCGAGCACGGATGCCGACGCCCGCTCGCGTGGGCGGACCGGCACATGAACCGCCTCTATTCGTGGCGGTTCAACCCGCTCTATCACTCCGGTGCCCTGGCTTTGGCCCTGCTCGTGATCGTGCTGATCACCGGGATCTACCTGCTCTTCTTCTACAAGATCTCCGCGCCCTATGCGTCGGTCGAACGCATCTCGGAGCGGATCTGGCTTGGCAGCTGGACGCGCTCGCTGCACCGGTATGCCTCGGATGCGGCGGTTCTCGCCACCGCCGTCCACATCGTGCGGGTGTTCGTACAGCGCCGCACGTGGGGGCCTCGCGCGCTGGCATGGCTGTCCGGATGCATGCTCCTGTTCGTGATCTTCGTCTGCGGGTGGACCGGGTACGTGATGGTCTGGGACGTTCAGGGACTCGCGCTCGCGCGGGAGGGTGCCCGCTTGTTGGATGCGCTTCCGCTGTTCTCGGAGCCGATCGAGCGAGCGTTTGCCGGCGATCGGGCGCTGCCCAACGCGTTCTTCTTCCTCAACCTGTTCCTCCACGTGGCCGTGCCGGTGGGCATTCTGGTGCTGCTGTGGATTCACGTGGCGCGGTTGGCGCGACCGTCCCTTCTGCCCCCTCGGCCGCTGACGTGGACGGTCGTCGTGCTGATGGGGGCACTGGCATGGCTCTGGCCGATGGGCATGCCGCCGGAGGCGGATCTCTTCTCGCTCGCGCCCACCGCGCCCTACGACATGGTCTACAGTTTCTGGTTGCCGGCGAGCCAGGCACTGCCCGCCTGGGCAGTGTGGGTCGTTGGCGGGGTGCTGGGTGGTGCGTTTCTGCTCCTCCCGTACTGGGTGCGACCGCCCCGGGCGGTGCAGCCGCCCACGTCGGTGGTCGACGAGCACCTCTGTCAGGGGTGCGGGCAGTGCTACCTGGACTGCCCGTACGAGGCGATCACGATGGTCGCGGTTCCGGAGTCGCCGCGCGGCCTCGTCGCACGGGTGGACCCGGCGATGTGTGTGAGCTGCGGGATCTGCGCGGGCTCGTGCGCGCCGATGGGCGTGGGTCCTCCGGGACGTTCAGGGCGCGATCAGCTCGAGTCGGTCAAGGCGTTCGTCGCGGAGCGCGCGCCCGGACCGGCCGACGTCGTGGTGGTGGCCTGCAGCCGCGGGGCGGGGGGCGCAGCGCAGCTCGGGACCCTCGACGGGGCGCCGGTGTGGAGCCTGTCGTGCCTCGGCAGCCTGCACACGTCGGTCATCGAGTATCTCGTCCGTGCAGGTGCCGGGGGCGTGTTGGTCGTGGCATGTCCCTCGCGTGACTGCTGGAATCGTGAGGGCGTCGGTTGGATGCTCGAACGGCTGTATCACGACCGGGAGGCGGAGTTGCAGCCGCGCGTCGACCGCCGCCGGCTCCGCGTCGCGTACGCCGGCGAGGCCGAGCCTCTGACGGTGCTCGCCGCCCTCCACGCCTACCGTGCCGACGTGGCCGCGCTCGATGCCGCCGCTCCGGAAACGAGTATTGCCATCGACGATGCCTGCACTCCCGTACCGGAAGAGGCGCTCCAGTGAGTGCCGTCCTGCAGCGCGCGCTCGCCGTCGCCGTGGCCGTGGCCGTCACAGTCGGGGTGGGGGCGCTCTCGCGCGTGCCGTACGAGGCGGACGCCGCCGATGACGCGGTCGTGCGAACGGCCTGGCGGTACCGGGGTGGTCGCGTCGAGACCTGCCGGACCCTCACGCCGGAGGAACTGGCAGAACTGCCCGCGCACATGCGGCGGGAGCAGGTCTGCGAGGTCCGTGCCGTTCCCTACGAGCTGACCGTGCGCATCGATGACGTGGAGGTCGTGCGCGATACCGTGCGGTCCTCGGGTGCGCGGGCCGACCGGCCCCTCTACGTGAACCGCGACCTGCCGGTCTCGCCCGGGCGGCATCGCGTGCAGGTGCGGTTTGCGCGCCTCGATCCGTCTGATGCGGACGACAGTGGTGCAGGAGCCGCGTTCACGCTCGACGAGGACGTGCAGCTCGACGCCAAGCAGGTCGCCCTCGTGACCTACGACGACGTGGCGGAGCAGTTGGTGCTGCGGGGGTATGGCGGGGTGCGGTAGCGTCCGCGGTCAGCCGCGCGGCACCCGCAGCATCGTCAGCAGCATCTTGAACCGGACCGGGGCCTGCACCGCGTGCGGAACGTCAGCGGGCAGCAGGAGCGCCTCGCCAAGTGTCAGCCGATGCTGGACCCCACCGATCGCGATGTCCGCCTGGCCCTCGAGGACCTGCACGTACGCGTGGTGCGGGGTCGTGTGCTCGGATAGTTCCTGCCCCGCGTCGAACGCGAAGAGGGTCAGCGATCCCGCGTCGTGTTTGCCGAGGACGCGGCTCACGACGGCGCCGTCCTGATACGTCACCAGGTCGGTGAGGTGTGCGGGTGCGTCGACCGCGCCGCTCATGCGCGCGACGGGAAGCCGCGCCGGGGCATCGTGCCCCAGCTTTGCTTTCCGCGAAGTGCCGAGATCAGCCCGTGGAAGCGCCACAGCGTCGTGATCTGTCGGTACCCGAAGTTCTCGACGATCGCGAGCCCGAACAGCCGGACGAGGTCTTTGAGACTGGGGTAGCGGCGGAAGCCGAGCTCTTCGAGCCCGACGGCGGCCAGCGACAGCACCATGCCGAACACGAACGCGAGCATGAAGAAGGTGATGACGTAAGTCGGTGAGGCGAGCCCCAGCAGGAGCGCGATGATGAAGGCGGTGTATCCCGCCAACTCGATCAGCGGCCCGAACGTCTCGAGCAGAAAGAAGTACGGGTACGCGAACATCCCGATCCGGCCGTACTTCGGGTTGAAGAACATGTCGCGATGCCGCAGGAGGCTCTCGGCCATCCCGCGCTGCCACCGGTCGCGCTGGCGGCCGAGCACCCCGAATTCTTCGGGACACTCGGTCCAGACCACCGGGTCGGGGACGAACCGAATCCGGTAGGGGATCTTCTTCTCGCGGCACACCTTGTGGATACGGACGACGAGTTCCATGTCCTCACCTACCGTGGCGGAGGACGTTTGCGCGGACGCGTACCCCCCGGCCTCCACGACGAGCGAGCGGCGAAACAGCCCGAAGGCGCCCGAGATGATCAGCGTGCTGTCGAATGCCGCCCAGCCCATCCGGCCGGCGAGGAACGCGCGCAGGTATTCGAGAACCTGAAACTGGGCGAGGAGACTGCGTGGCATGCGAATGCGTCGCACGGCACCGCCCACGACATCGCAGTCGTTCGCGATACGGATGATGCCGCCGGCCGCGACGGTCTTGGCGTCTTCCAGGAAGGGCCGGACGATGCGGATCAACGCGTCGCGCTCGAGCAGGCTGTCGGCATCCACCGCGCAGAAGAGCGGCGTGGCGGAGTAGGTGAGTCCCGCATTCAGGGCGTCCGCCTTGCCACCGTTTTCCTTGTCGATGACCCAGAGGTTCTGGTGGCGCCGGCTCTGATACGTGCGACGCACGGACGCGGTCACCAGCTCGGCCGTCGGCAGGCGCGCGGCGCGCACGAGGTCGAACTCCTCGATCAGCCGCTCCAGCGTCTGGTCGGTCGACCCGTCGTTGATCACGAGGATGCTGTAGTCGGCGTAGTTGAGGGACAGCAGCGACCGCACCGACGCGACGCAGGTCGCCTCTTCGTTGAAGGCGGGGACGAGCACGGTCACCGGCGGCATGCCCGACGAGCCGAGGAGGTCGGAGAGGTCGAGCGACTTGAGGCGCAGGACGTAATCGCGGATCTCGCGAAACGCGATCAGGCTCGTGAAGAGGTAGACGCCGTTCAGCGCCACGAAATAGAAGAATACGACGTAGTTGAACGCCTCGAGCAGGAGGATGAGGAAGTCCGCCACTAGTCGTCCTCCAGCTCCGACAGCACCTGAATGGCGAGCGAGGCCCGCGTGTGTCGACGGGCCACGATCTCCTCGAGGGAGCGTACGTCGCCGGCGTCCACGAGGGCGCGCGCCGCGTGCATGGCCACCCAGGGCGAGGCGTCCTCGTAGCCGTCGCGCAGCGTCTCGAGGTCCTCGTCGCCCCCCAGCGTCCCCAGCGCGGTGAGTGCCGCCGCCCGCACCGCAAAATGGTTCGAAGCGGCGAGGGGGCGGACCGCTGCTGCGTGCTGCGGCCGGCCGATCTTCGCGATGAGGCGCAGCGTCGAGGCGAGGAGGTCGGGTGACTCGTCAGGCCGCCGAAGAACCTCCGCCGCGACGTCGCCGGCCTCCAAGTCGCCGAGATACGTCAGCGCCGTCGCCGCGATGGCGCGGGCGCTCGATGGTCGCGAGGCGTCCACCAGAGCTGCGCGCAGCGTCGGGGCGCCCTCGATGCCGGCATCGGCGAGCATGGCGGCGAGAAAGTTGGGGCTCCAGCTGGGGAAGAGCACCAGCTTGTCGAGTACGGTGCCGACGTACTCGGGGTGCTCCGGACGCGTGAGCGCGCGGGCGCCGATCATGCGGACGAGGGGGACGGGGTCGTCGATGGCCCCGACGATCTGGTTTCGATAGCGGTCGAAACCGAGATCACCGAGGATCTGCAGCGCCTGGGCACGCCGGTCGGCGCGTCGGTGCGTCAGGTCGGGCTCGAAGACCGTGAGGGCGGGGGCGGCGATGGCCATCAGCCGCTCGCGCTCCGCGCCCTTCACCCGTCGCGCGAACCTGATGAGGTATTCGATGAAGCCGCGTCGCTCGTGATC
>JBDHIW010000285.1:0-2509 GCA_039587215.1 Gemmatimonadota bacterium
TGAGCTTCGGCGACACGGCTGACCGGATCGTCGTGCGCGGAGTGGCACTCAACCTGGTGGCGGCACCCGGCTCGGCGGACGACAAGGTCGACGAGCTCGCGGACGCGGTGGCCGATCACACGCATACGTACCTCACCGGCAAGGGCAAAGGCCACAACAAGCTGGAGGCTCAGACCACCCCGCCGGCGCTGCCCTGAGGCGACGCCGCCACCCGAGCGAAGACGCGCGTGCTCGGGGCCGGGGGACCGTTGTCCCCCGGCCCCGCCCGTGCGGTGGGGCGGGCCGCAGGCGCGGGGAGTCGCGACCCGCGTGGCCGAAGGCGATTTCGACGACCGCACCCCCGACCTGGGCGCACCGGTGACCGTGCGCCATGTGGCAGATCTAAAGGCTGCGACCCTGAGGGGGCGCCGCGGGATCGGCGCCCTCGGTCCTGGCCCGTAATCCCCGGTGATCTCCCGCGACGGCGCCGCGTCAGGCGCCGCGCCGCGCGCTCCACCGAGTGGCGCCGAGGATGGCAAGGCCGAGCGCCAGCACGGCCGCGCTCGCGGGTTCCGACGCAGCCGCCGCCGGCTGCACGTTGATGCTGATTCCGAAGCTCGCGGTCTGGTCGAAATCGGACACCAGATGGATACCGCTGTCGGGAAGGCCGGTGCCGGTGTTGTTACTCACGCCCTCGACGGACGTGAGCAACAGCAGACCCGCCTCGAGCTCCTCGCCGAAGCCGAGCGACTGGATGTCGGAGAGCACGATGCTGATGTCGATGTCGTACTGGCAGAAGAACTCGTCGCAGGTGCCGATCTGCGTGAAGTCGCCAACGCTCAGGTCACCCGATGTGGAAAATACCGGCGTGGTGCCCGGCGCGTCACCACCGAGGATCGACTCCAGCGTCGCGCTGCCACTGAACACGGATGCGACCGGCGGGCTCTCCGGATCGACCGTCGTCGCGTCGACCGCATCGCCGACCAGGAACGAGATCGAAAAGCTCGTCTCCATGTCCGGGACGATGTCGACCATCGTCGGGTCGAAAGGATCCACGACCTCGGTGGCCGAGGCGGTCCCGGTCGGATCCTCGTAGATCAGCGAGCCGGTGATGTCGAGCACCGCGTCCACCGTCCCCGTCTCGCCCACGCCGATGAGGCCCGTCGTGTTGAGAACCGCGTCGATCACGGCGAGGGACTGGTTCGTCATGTTGAACGGCAAGCCCAAGAATCCAGTCGGCCCGTTCGTCGGCGTGCCGGAGTCGCTGGTGCTCACCTCGCTGCTCGCCCCGTAGGTGCTGCCGCCGAAGAAATCGGCCGCGTCGACCGTCGCGTGGGCGCCGCCCGTGGAGGTCTCGGCGCCGCCGGTCGCGATGCTGCTCACGCTGTCGGCTACGGACGCGGTGCCGTCGTTGACGACCACGGGGTCCGCGTCCGTGATCAGCGCACCCAGGAAGTTGTTCGGATCGGGGTCGGGGACCTGTCCGGAGGTGAACGCCACCGCCGTGGTGGTTGTCACGTTGGGAATGATCGGCATCGCGTGTGCCGACCCGGCTGCCACCCACAGCGCCGCCTGCGAACACCAAAAAAACGTTCTGATTCTAGATCTCACGTTTACATCCTCGTCGCATCAGACGTTTGGAGTAGCAGGCAAATTTCGAGCCAAAGAAGATCTTTCCCAACTCCATCAGGCGATTACCGAGGCGGAAGCCCGACGCTGCCCGGAGTACGGGGGAGGGGTGTAAGGAATTCCGACACAGGCGGTACAGCGCTCCCCCGAAGTCGAGCCACTTGGGTGAGTTGTTGGGGCGATACTCATGAGGGCTCGGATAGCCCAGCGAGCGATGTGGGCGCCCCTCGTTGTACCACCTGATCCAGCGGGTGACGGCCCGCTTGGCCTGGCTGAAGCCGCGCAAGCGGTGCAGCCAGACGCACTCTTCTTTCCAGCGAACGGAAGAACCGCTCGACCATGCCGTTCTGCGCCGGTGTCTAAGGAATGATGAACTCCCGGCGCAGTCGATACTGCCGGCGCGCCTCGCGGAAGCGACGTGCCGGTTCAGTAATGCCGGCGGTCACGTCGAAAACGAAGCTCTGCGGCCGGCGTGCCTTGCGCGCAGCGCAGTGAGTCGCTCTAAGCGGCCACGGAAGAGACAGCACCCATTGCGCGTGATGTGCACGGATGCACGAATGCCGCGAGCGCAGGATGCGCAGGTGCGGCCACGGGGACGGCGGGGAGCACGTGGTCGACCAGTGTGGACCGTGGTATCGGGCGTGCTCTCGTGATTCCTTGTCCCAGTTTCGAATCCTGGCGGACGCACCAGTTAGATCGGTACCTTCGCCGACGGGCGAAGATTACGGCTGCCGGCACGGTGTGAGCGGCGCCGGCCAGAGCGGATCGGGGGCCGAGTCGCCCTGTCTCGCCGGCGGCACGGCCGGATCGGAAGAGACACGGTCAATCGAGGCGTCGCGTCACCAGACTGCGCAGGCGGTCCCGCAGCAGGTCGAAGGGCAGCCCGCCCGCCGTCGCATCG
>JBDHIW010000286.1:0-2495 GCA_039587215.1 Gemmatimonadota bacterium
GCACGGTGCCGTGGATGTAGACCGTGTCGAACGGCGGCCGGCCCAGGAAGTGGTATCCCGCCATCACCATGCGGGCGACCCAGAAGAAGATGATCTCCGGGGCGGTGACCAGTGTGTGTCCCGGATAGAACGCCTTCAGGTCCGGCGTCTCCTCTGGCCAGCCGAACGTGGCGAACGGCCAGAGCCACGACGAGAACCACGTGTCCAGCACGTCGGGATCCTGCTCGATCTCCGTCGCGCCGCAGCTGCGGCACTCGGTCGGGTCGGTGTGGCTCGCCCATTCCTCGTCGCAGGCGTGGCACCGGAACACCGGGATCCGGTGTCCCCACCACAGCTGGCGGGAGATGTTCCAGTCGCGGATGCCCGTCAGCCAGCTCTCGTAGACGCCGCCCCACCGGTCAGGCACGAAGCGCAGCGCGCCCGCCCGGTACGCCTCCAGCGCCGGTTCGGCGAGCGGGGCCATGCGGACGAACCACTGCTTGGACAGCCGCGGCTCGACGACGGTGTGACACCGGTAGCACTGGCGGACCGCGTGCTGGTGCGGCTCGATCTTGTCGAGCAGACCCTCGGCGCGCAGCGCTTCGACGATGCGGTCGCGCGCGGTGAAGCGGTCCTCGCCCTCGAGATCGGCGGGCACGCGCCGCCCGGCCTCGTCGCCGGGGTCGTGCATGCGCCCCTCGGGATCCATCACGAGCGGCATACCCAGCGCGTGCCGGGTGCCGATGTCGAAATCGGTGGCGTCGTGGGCCGGCGTGACCTTCACGAATCCCGTCCCGAACTCCGGATCGACGACGGGGTCCGTGACGATCGGCAGCTCGAGGTCGGTCAGCGGCAGCCGGACCGCCTTGCCGATGGCCCACGCGGTGGCGTCATGGTCGGGATGCACCGCCACGGCGGTGTCGCCGAGCAGTGTCTCCGGCCGGGTCGTCGCGACCGTGAGATGGCGGTCCTCGCCGACGACGGGGTAGTGGATGTGGTAGAGCTTGCCCTCGGCATCGTGGAACTCGGCCTCCTCGTCCGACAGCGCCGTCAGGCAGCGGGGACACCAGTGGATGACGCGGTGTCCGCGGTAGACGAGATCGTCTTCCCACAGGGCGACGAAGACGTGGCGCACCGCCGCCGAGTATCCCTCGTCGAGGGTGAACCGCGTCCGCGACCAGTCGCACGAGGAACCGATCGCCTTGAGCTGGTCGAGGATCGTCTCTCCCGTTTCCCGGACGTACTCCCAGACCCGCTCCACGAAGGCCTCGCGGCCGAGGTCGAAGCGCGTCTGACCGTCTTCGCGGGCCACCAGGCGCTCGACCACGTTCTGGGTGGCGATGCCGGCATGGTCGGTTCCCGGCAACCACACCGCTTCGCGGCCCCGCATCCGCTCGAACCGCACGAAGAGATCCTGGATCGTGTTGTTGAGTCCATGACCCATGTGCAGGACCGCCGTCACGTTGGGCGGCGGGATCACGATCACGTAGGGACGGCGTTCACTCTCCGGGGAGCCGACGAACACGCCGGCGTCGTTCCACCGGCGGGAGATGTGCTCCTCGATCAGGGACGGATCGAACTTCGACGACAGGTCGGCCACGGGTCTCCGGGTTTCTGGGGTGCGTGCGGGGGTGCCGGGGGGCGGTCAGTGCGCCGACGCGTCGCGGGTCGGGGCGCCGTCGCCGTCGACCGCCACGTGGCTCACGACGACGTCGACGCCCGCCACGGCTCGAACGACATCCCGTGCGTGGTCCGCGTCATCCGCGGTGGGCACGCGTCCGTCCAGCTCGACGATGCCGTCTCCCAGCGCGCGGGCCGAGACCTCGAGGGCGCTCGTCCCCTCGTCCTCCGCCAGGGCGGCGTCGACGCTGCGCTGCAGCAGCCGTGGATCGGGGGGATCGGCATCGTCGTCCCGGCGCCGCCGGCCGAGTGCGCCGCGGACCCGCTCCGTGCTGACCGGTCCCAGCAGCTCACCCAGCGCCGCGCCCAGCACGACGCCGGCCATCAGGCCGCCGACGGCGAACGCGGTGATGCCCAACCAGCCCGATTCTTCTCGCTCGATGCGAACCACGCCTCCCCCAGGAGCTCCGGGTATATTTACGAACCTACAATAATACGAGTTCACCGACAGTTGGGATACGGCGCCCGTGCGCCGGCAGGCGACGAGCGATCATGAGCCAAACCATTCAAGTCACCCTCCCGGACGGCAGCGTCCAGGCACACCCCACGCCGGTCACCGCCAGGGCGGTGGCCGAAGGCATCGGGCCGCGGCTCGCCAAGGCCGCGGTGGCGGCGAAGGTCGACGGCGAGGTATGGGACCTGGAGCGCCCCATCGACCGCGACGTCGAGCTCGCGATCCTCACGGACCGCGACGCGGAGGCGCTCGACGTGCTGCGGCACTCCACCGCCCACGTGCTGGCCACGGCCGTACGCCGGATCTTCCCCGACGCCGGCATCGGGTTCGGCCCGCCGATCCAGGACGGATTCTACTACGACTTCGAGGTGCCGCGCCCGTT
>JBDHIW010000059.1:0-11467 GCA_039587215.1 Gemmatimonadota bacterium
AGCGGCGCGTGGCTGACGAACGGGAGCTCGTAGCGGTGCGTGACGACGGAGTCGGCGACGGTCATGGCCGCGTCTAGGTCGCCGTCGTCGACGACGACCTGGCCGCTGCCGTCGAGCAGGCGGGCGTTCTCGGCCCAGAAGCGCTCGGAACTGTCGTCGGCGTTCGGGCCGCGGTCCCACTCGATCTCGAGCGCGTCACGTCCCCGGATGGCCGCCCATGTCGACGTGGCGACGACGGCGACGCCGCTCGCCAGGATGTTGTACGGCTCGCCGGGCTCCGGTCCCTCGATTGTGAACACGTCGAGCACACCGTCCACGCGGCGCGCAGCGGCGTCATCGACGGACCGTGGCGACCCATTCAGGTAGGGGCTGCGCGCGATCACGGCGAACCGCATGTCAGGCTGCCGGGTGTCGAGGCCGTACGTCGCCCGTCCCGTGACGATGTCGTGGGCGTCGATCGTCCCCTGTCGCTTCCCAACGATACGGTACTCGGACACGTCTTTGAGCGGGGGCCGCTCGTCGGTCTCGGGGAGCGAGGCGGCATCGGCCACGAGCTCGGCGTAGGCCAACCGTTCGTCGGTCGGGTGGCACACGACCCGCCCGGGTTCGGTGCCGCATTCGTCGGGCGACACCCCCCACCGGGCCGCCGCCGCCCGCACCAAGCGATACCGGGCCGTCGCGCCGACCTCGCGCATGAAGTCCCAGTTACCGGTGAGACCAGCGCTGCCCCCCACGCCCTGGCCACCATACTTCCACGTGTAGCCGTCCGCGGTCTTGACGATCCCGAGGGGCATGGGGCGAATGCTGACGTGGTCCCACTCGACGTCGAGTTCCTCGGCCACGAGCATCGGCAGTGCCGTCCGCACCCCCTGGCCGATCTCCGGCTGATTGGTGCCGATGACGACGTGGCCGTCGGGGCCGATCTCGATGAAGAACCCGAGGCGCCGCTCGTCGGCATCCGGCCCCGCCGTCGTCGCGCGCAGCGGGAGTCCGAACACGAGGGCGCCGGTGGCGGTCACGCCGGCGACGACGAACTGCCGGCGCGAGAGGTCCAGCGTCGGGCGTGCGGGGTCAGCGGGCATCAGACCCTCCTTCGGCCTGCAGCGCCGCGGCTCGGTGGATGGCCTCCCGGATCCGGACATAGGTGCCGCACCGGCAGAGGTTGATCATAGCCGCCTCGATGTCGGCGTCCGTGGGCTGCGGCGTGCGCCGGAGCAGGTCCACGGCGGCCATGATCTGGCCGGCCTGGCAGTACCCGCACTGCGGTACGTCGGCTTCCAGCCATGCCTCCTGCACCGGATGCAGTTCCTCGGCGTCGGCGGCGAGGCCTTCGATCGTCGTGATCGCCCGGCCTTCGATCGCCGAGACGGGCGTGATGCAGGCGCGCTGTGCGCGGCCGTCGACGTGCACCGTGCAGGCGCCGCACTGGCCGATGCCGCAGCCGAACTTGGTGCCCGTGAGCTGGAGGTGGTCGCGGAGCACCCACAGGAGCGGCGTGCGGGCGTCGCCCTCGAACACCACGGTCTCGGAATTGACCTGGAAAGAGATCATCAGTCGTCCCGCAGCTGGTAGAAGGGATACGGAATTCTACTGCATCGTCCTCCCCGATGGTTCACCCCGGCCGGCACCGGACTAGGACCGCGGCGCCGACGGCTTCGCGGCATACAGGAAGTCGTAGTACTCCCGCATCGTGAGCTGCCCGGCCGCGTCGTCATCGACGATCACGGTGGCGTCCTGGTGCATCTGCAGGGCACTCGCCGTGATCATGCTGGTGACCGGTCCCTCGACCGCTTTCGCGATCGCGTCGGCCTTGGCGGATCCGCTGGCCAAGAGCAGCAGCTTGCGCGCGTCGAGGATCGTCCCCACACCCATCGTGATGGCGTAGATCGGAACGTCCTCCCGCCGGTCGAAGAACCGGGCGTTGTCGTCGATCGTCTGCTTGGACAGCGTCTTCAGGCGCGTCCGTGAGCTGAGCGAACTCATGGGCTCGTTGAACGCGATGTGCCCGTCGGACCCGATCCCCAGGATCTGGAGGTCGATGCCGCCGCTGTCGGCGATCTGCTGCTCGTACCACGCGCAAAAGGCCGGATAGTTGCTGGTCGTCCCCGACGGGATGTTGATGTTGTGCGGCGCAATGTTCACGTGCCGGAAGAAGTGCTCGCGCATGAAATAGTGGTAGCTCTGCGGGTGGTTCATCGGCAGCCCGACGTACTCGTCGAGGTTGAACGTCTTCACCCGCGAGAAATCCAGCTGCTCCTCACGATGAAGGCGCACGAGTTCCTGATAGAGCCCGAGCGGCGTCGAGCCGGTCGCCATGCCCAACACGGCATTCGGTTTGGTATTCAGAACCTCGACCACGACCTGTGCGGCTACCCTGCTCAACTGCTGATAATCGGGCTGGACGATGACTTCCATCGTGATCCTCGCTCGGCAAACGTGGGCAACGTTCCTGCGACGCATGAGACGGACCGCCCGGTCATACCGGGGTCCGGGACCGGAGCGCACGGGCACCCCCTGCAGAAATGAATACGCCGCCGTGCACCGGTCGGCCACCGCAGCACGGTCCGGATGCCGGTCGCGCGTTTGATGTGACGCGGCACTGGACAGATGAGTCCCTCGCTATTTCTTAAGCGCGATGGCAACGCGATTCGACTGCACGGGAAGACGACAAGGCTTGCACCGGTGCCTCGCGCCGTGGGCGCCGGTCGCCCTCCTGGCACTTCTGAGCTCCCCCGCGGCATCGGTCGCCCAACAGACGTCGATGCCCGCGGCCTCCGCCACCCGCCCGACCATCCGGGCAAGCGAAACCACCGACGCCCCCGTGCTCGACGGCAACGTGCTCGACGATCCTGCTTGGCAGGCGACCCCCATCGCCACCGGCTTCCGGCAAACGGCGCCCGACGAGGGCGAGCCGGCGACGGAACGGACCGAAGTGCGCATCGTCTTTACCGACGGGATGCTCTACATCGGCGTCGTGTGCTACGACCGCGAACCGTCGCGCATCATCGTGACGGACTCCCGACGCGATGCGGCGCTGGAGGACATGGACAGCTTCCGGTTCGTGCTGGACACCTACCGGGACGGTCAGAACGGCTTCCTGTTCGGGACCAACCCCGCGGGTGTCCAGTTCGACGCCCAGATCTCGAACGAAGGCGAGGGCGGGTTCGGGGGTCGCATGCGGGCGGGCGCGGGCGGCGGCATGAACGTGAACTGGGACGGGGCATGGACGGTCGACGTGCACACGGGGGCGTATGGGTGGAGCGCGGAGTTCGCCATCCCGTTCCGCACGCTCCGGTTCAGCGCCGACGAAACGCCGGTGTGGGGAATCAACTTCGAGCGCGTGATTCGCCGGAAGCGCGAGACCGCGTATTGGGCGCCGCTGCCCCGCCAGTATTCCCTCGCCCGGGTATCCATGACGGGCGCGCTCGAGGGCCTCGCACTGCCTACGCCCCGGAATCTGCAGCTCACGCCGTATAGCCTGGTGCAGGGATCGCGGGACGTCGCCACCACGGCGTACGCCCTCGAGGGGCCCGATGCCCAATTCGGCGCCGATCTCAAGTACAGCATCACCCCAAGTCTCACGCTCGATGCCACGGCCAACACCGATTTCGCCCAAGTCGAAGTGGACGAGCAGCAGATCAACCTTGACCGCTTCAATCTCTTCTTTCCGGAGAAGCGCCCGTTCTTTCTCGAGAACGCCGGTCTCTTCGCCGTCGGCCAACCCAGCCAGATCGAGTTGTTCTTCAGCCGCCGCATCGGCATCGGGCCCGACGGCGAAGCAGTGCCGATTCTGGCCGGGGCCCGCGTATCGGGCGACCTGGCCGGGCTCAAAGTCGGCATCTTGAACATGCAGACGCGCGAGGTCGACGTCGCCGGCATCCCGGCAAACAACTTCGGCGTGCTCCGCCTGCGACGGGAACTGCCCAACCGCTCCTTCATCGGGGGGCTGTTCACGAATCGACAAGGGATGGGCCAGTTCGCCGCAGCAGCCGACTATAATCGCGTCGCGGCAATCGACGGTCAGCTGGGAATCGGGCGCTACGGGCAGGTGTCCGGGTTCGCGGCCCGCTCGTTTACGCCGGGCGCGACCGAGCCCCAGTACGCCTACCGCACCGAAGCGAGCTACAACAGCGAAGCGTGGCGGCTCATCGCGGCCTACGCGGAGATCGCCGCCGGGTTCAACCCGGAGATCGGATTCCTGCAGCGGTCCGCGTACCGCTCAGTGATGGGCCTCGTGTTCCACACGCGCCGCCCGGACGCCCTCGGACTGCACGAGGTCCGGCCCCATGTGTCGTACAACGGCTACTGGGGTCTGGATGGCATCTATGAAAGCGGGATCATCCACGCCGATAACCATTGGGAGTGGACGAGTGGCCTCGAGATCCACACGGGAGTGAACTTCACCCACGAAGGGGTGCGCAACCCGTTCGACATCGTGGACCAAGTCACGGTGGCCGCCGGCTCGTACGATCACGCGGAGGCCGCGCTGGTCCTGATGACGGACCAGCGGAAATGGCTGAGCCTGAGCGGTCGGGCCACGATCGGCGGATTCTTCGGTGGGCGCCGGATCGCCATCTCACCGTCCTTGCGGGTGCGGGCAGGCGAGGCGTTCAACTCGGAGCTCAGTCTGAGCCGCAACGACGTCGACCTGCCATCGGGAAGCTTCACCGCCAATCTCCTGCGGGCGCGGCTGTCCTACTCGTTCACCCCCAGCGTGTACCTCCAGGCACTGCTGCAACTCAACGACGCCACGGACGCCTGGTCAGCCAACGTCCGGTTCGGATGGCTCCAGTCGGCAGGCACAGGCTTGTTCGTGGTCTACAATCACACCAGCGCCTTCGACGTTCTGCTGCAGCCCGGCCTCGACAACCAGACGCTGATCATCAAGTACAGCCACCTGATCAACGTCTTCAACTAGGGGCGCCGGGCTCGGTCCGCTGGTACGCGCGCTCCCGGCACCTAGATTACATGCATGTGGTCGTGTCACAGCTGTGGAAAAGAGCTCGACTGGCGGGAACGCTCGTGCCGCGACTGCGGAACGGCCCGGTGGACGAGCCCCCTTGGCGTCGCGCTTCTCACCGCCGCCGTCATCGCGCTCCTCCTGCTCGCCACCTGGTGGCGGTAGGCCGGCCGCCACCGCAGACTACGCATCCAACCGCCACCGGGACCGTGAAACGATGAGAACACCCACTGCGTTCGTGACGTTCGTCCTCGCCATCGCCGTCGTTGGGACGCTCCGATCGCATGACTTCTGGCTCATACCGAACGTCTTCCACGTCGCGGCGGACGCGGAGCTCGTCGTCGAAGGGCGCACGAGCAGCACGTTCCCCACCAGCATCAGCGCGGTCACGCCGGACCGCATCGCGAGCGCCGAGCTCGTCACTGCCGATCGGACCACGCCCGTCAGCGACCTCGGCGTCGAGGGCAACTCCCTCCGCCTCCGCGCACGGCCGTCGACCTCCGGGCAAACGCTGGTGGCCGTCACGATCCATCCGCGCCACGTCCCCGAATCCCCCGAGAGCTTCCGACGATACCTGACGCTCGAGGGTGCGCCCGAAGCGCTGGAACGCTATGAGCGTGAGGGCCGGTTACCGACCGACAGCATCACGCGCAGCTACGCCAAGTACGCGAAAACACTGGTGGCGGTGGGTACGGACGGGCCACGCGTCTTCGATCGCGTCGTCGGGCATCCGCTGGAGTTCGTCCCGCTGACAGATCCAGCGGACGCCGACGCCGACGCCCTGCGCTTCCGGATGCTCTTTCTCGGCGCACCGCTCCCGCACGCGCGTGGGCACGCCAGCGCAGCGGCGTCGTCCGCCGCTGACTCGGCAACGCATGCAGTGACGTTCGAGACGGACGCGCGCGGGGAGTTCACGCTGGCCGTCGCGGCGCCGGGGCTTTGGAACGTGCGCGCACTGCACATCGTCCCGGCGCCGGACGACGCCGCTGCCGACTGGGACGTGCATTGGGCCACCCTGGTCTGGTGGATGGGTTCGTGACGCCCCTCGTGTCGACTGGCCCTCTCGAACGGTCGGGGCCGACCAACAACGCAGTGCGTACCCGCGCTCGGTCGACGGTAGCCTCTGCTCCCCGTATACTCTGGGATGCCTGAACGACGAAGCCGACTTGCCGCGGCTCTCGCGGACCGCTACACCGTCGAGCGCGAGATCGGGCAGGGAGGAATGGCCACGGTGTACCTGGCCGAAGACCGGAAGCACCGGCGCCAGGTCGCCATCAAGGTCCTCCTGCCCGAGTTGGCGGCTCTGTTGGGAGCCGACCGCTTTCTCCGAGAGATTGAGATCGCGGCCGGACTGACCCATCCGCACATCCTGCCGCTCCATGACTCCGGCCAGGTCGACGGATTCCTCTACTACGTCATGCCGTACGTCGAGGGAGCGTCGCTTCGGATCCATCTTCAGCGTGAACACCAGCTCCCTATCGACGAAGCGATCCGGATAACCCAACAGGTCGCGTCTGCACTCCACTACGCGCACGGCGAGGGTGTCGTGCACCGGGACATCAAGCCGGAGAACGTGCTCGTCCAGCGTGGTGAAGCCATGGTCGCCGACTTCGGCATCGCCCTGGCGATCCGAGAAGCCGGCGGGACGCGGCTTACGGAAACCGGCCTGTCGATCGGAACTCCGCAGTACATGAGCCCCGAGCAGGCCAGCGGCGAGCGACAGCTGGACGGGCGGAGCGATCTCTACGCACTCGGATGTGTGTGCTACGAGATGCTGGTCGGAGAGCCCCCGTTTACCGGGCCAACATCACAGGCGATCATCGCCAAGGTCCTGACGGAGGAACCGCCTTCGATCCAAAACGTGCGCAGCACCGTACCTCCAACGCTGGAGCAGGCGATCCTGCGGTCGCTTGCCCGGCTTCCCGCAGATCGACCTGGCTCCGCACAGGAGTTCTCCGACGCGCTGGGGACGGCGTCCCACGAGGTGGCGGTCAGCCCGCAACTCACGCCTCCGCAGGCGCCCCACAAGGCGCGGTCGTACCGCTCGGCGGCGCCCTGGGCGCTGGTAGCCCTCTTCGCGGCTGTCGCCCTCTGGGGATGGGCCCGGCCAACGGACTCCCAACCGGTGAGTCGCTTCCGCATCACATTCCCGGACGACCAGGCACTGCGTGGTTACGTGAAGTTGTCGCCCGATGGCTCGGCACTGGCCTACGTGGGTCCGGCACCGAACGGCACCCAGTTGTGGGTGAAGGAGCGCGCCAACGATCGCGCGACACCGCTGCTCGGGACGGACCAGGCAGACAGGCCGTTTTTCTCACCGGACGGCGCGTGGCTGGGGTTCTCCGTCGACGGTGCGCTCAAGAAGATCCCGGTCAGCGGCGGGCAGGCGACGACCCTCGTCGCGTCAGGAGTCAGCCAGGACCAGTTCGGCGTTTGGCTGGACGACGGCACGATCGTCTTCATCGATGACGCATACAACGTCGTGCGCGTTCAGGACGTCGGCGGGTCTCCGGAGATCGTCGCCGCATTCGGTGCGATCCCCGACCGTCCGTTTCCGAAGAGCCTCGCCGCCCTGCCCCGCGGCAAAGGCGTGCTCGTCACCGCGTGCGAGGACATCTGCACGAACCCGACGCTCTGGCTCTTGGATCTCAACGGCGAAGCACCCCGGCGTATCCTCGAAGACGGAGGAGTCGCGGTTGACTATCTGCCAACCGGTCACCTGCTGTACGGTAGGGGCCCTGGGACCGTGCTGGTCGCCCCGTTCGATCTCACCTCGCTCGACGTGACGGGACCCGCCGTCGCGGTGCTCGAGAACGTCCTGGCCCTATCCGTTTCCGACGCCGGGCACCTCATCTACCGAGAGGCCACCACGCAGGGCAGCCAGATCGTGTGGGTAGAACGCGACGGGACCGCCAAGCCAATCGACGAAGACTGGTGGGCCAGCTTTCGTACCGTCGCCCTTTCTCCCGACGGGACCAAGCTCGCCGTGAGCATCGCCAACGATGCCGGCCAGGACCTCTGGGTCAAGCAACTGGATCGCGGGCCGACCACGCGCCTCACCCGCACCCCCGGGCTCGATCGCCGACCCACGTGGATGCCCGACGGAATGTCGGTGATGTTCAAGTCCGAGCGAGCCGAATCGACCCGCGATCTTTACATGGTCCCTGCCGATGGGCGGAGTCCGCCCGAGGTGGTCCTCGACCTCGACGTTCACGTCGACCAGGGGGTCTGGTCTCGCCAAAGGGCGTGGCTGGTCTACCGCACAGGGATTTCGGGCCAGGAGCGCGACATCTTTGCGCTGAGACCCGGACGGGATTCCGTCACGATTCAGGTCCCCGGACTTCCTGGATCGGACGAGCACTCCCCGGCGCTGTCTCCCGACGGCCGGTGGCTCGCTTACGTATCCGACGAGTCCGGCACGACCGAGGTGTACGTGCGTCCGTTTCCAAACCTCTCGTCCGCTCGGTGGCAGATCTCCGTTGGAGGCGGCACGGAACCGCTGTGGGCGCACAGTGGGCGCGAGTTGTTCTTCCGCAGCGACACGACCCAGATGGTCACGGCCATCGGCACCGCGCCGACCTTCTCCGCCGGCCCGCCTCGGTCCCTATTCTCACTGCGCCCCTACCGCCGCCAAACTGTCCATGCCCTGTACGATGTCACACCGGACGACCAGCGATTCGTGATGATCCAGAACCCCGGCCGCGGCGGGTTGATCATGGTGGAGAACTTCTTCGAAGAGATGCACGCGAAGCTCGCAGCCGCAGGATACTGACCCGCGCACGGGGTGCAATCGAACGCCACGAACGTCAGGCCGGGACGAGCACGCCCGTGCGATGGACGTCCGCCGCGAGCACCTCGTCGTTGAAAATGCCGGAGGGCGCGTGCTTCGCCCACCACGCGCGAGCCCGCTCGTCGCTCCAACGGTCCTCCAACCCGGTCGCCTCGAGCATCGCCCCCAGGCACGCGGCGTCCGGCCGCTCGTCCGGCGTCTTCGCGAGACACGCCATCACGAGATCGTCGAGCGCCGCGGGGACGGGCATCTCGGTCCGGTGCGAGGGCGGCTTCGGCTCGGCGGTGGCATGCGCCAGCGCCATTGCCATGGGAGCGTCGGCGAGGAACACGGTGCGCCCTGTCAGCAGCCAGTACGCCACACACCCCAGAGCGTAGACGTCCGCCCGGCCATCGATCATCCGTTCACCCAAGACCGCTTCGGGGGCCATGAACGCCGGCGTGCCCACCACGTGCCCGTCCGCCGTGGCCCGCAGATCCGTCTTGTCCGTCCCCAGTCGTACGAGCCCGAAATCCAGCACCTTCACGAAGTCGGTACGCCGGCCCCGGGTGGTCACGAAGAGATTGGCGGGCTTCACGTCGCGGTGGACGAGACCGATCCGGTGCGCATCCTCGAGCGAGTCACACGCCTGGCGAAGGAAATGCGCCACGCGCTCGGACGGTTGCGGACCGAACCGGCTGACCAGCACGTTCATATCCACGCCGCGCAGGTACTCCATCACGTAGTAGAACGCGCCATCGTCCGACACGCCGAAATCGTACAGCTGGACCGTATGGGGAGACTCGAGCGTGGCGGTAGCCTGCGCCTCACGCTCGAACCGCTCGAGCATGCGCATCGTGTTGCCCCCGTTGGGGCGAATCAACTTGACCGCCGCCGGACGGGCCAGCATCCGGTGGCGGGCCCGCCAGACCTCACCCATGCCTCCGGCGCCCAGACGCGTGACGAGCTCGTAGCTCCCGAGTCGCTGCGCGCGCTTCACGTCCCGCGCCAGCCGGTGAATGGCCCGCGCCGGCAGGGACGCGATGAGCGCGCAGACAAAGAGCGGAAGGAGACGCGATCCCAGAACCATGATATCGGTCACGGGTGGGACGCCGACCGCCACCGCGACCCCGTACCCCACGGCCCCCATACTCGCCGCCGCCAGCGAGCCACGCACAGTCGTGCGCGGACTCGTTGCGAGCACGAGGGGCATGATCAGCAGGAGCACGCATCCCCACGATACCTGGAGAGAAAGCGACCACGGAGACAGTGACGCAAATTCCGCCACCGACAAGGTCAGCACCTGCAGCGCGGCGAACCCGTATCCCAGCACCACGGTCTCCCATCGGGTCGCGGCGCGGAAGTAGTAGGCGCCGAGGAGGGAGATCGCGGCCACGGCTGTTGCCATCACCGCGATCGGCGTCGGCATCGACGCCGGCGACAGGAAGAACCCCACGGCGGCGACGAAGCCCCACACCGCAGCCGAGCCGAGCGCCAACAGGATCAGGCCGCGGATACTCCCGTCCGACACCCGCGTCGGAAGCGAGAGGCTCGCGGCCTCCTCCCGCTGAACTCGATCGAAGAACTCACAGTGGAGACACGTCAGCCGCTTGCGGGCGCCCGAACCCTGCACCGCCCCGCCGCAGAAGGTGTCGGCAATCGTCCAGCAGACCCGTCCTCCGTTGACGCCCCCGTTGACCCCATCGACCGACGTATCGGCCGCCGCCGGGCACACGCCGAGTTCATCGGCGCACGCTCCGCCGGGTTCGCGCCCACAGCCCAGCACCTCCCAGCAGTTCTGCTTGACCACCGTCCCACCTCGCCTCGACCCGCGGCATCGCAACCCTGCAGCACATGATCATCGGTCCATCTGAAATCACGGTGAGACCCGCGTGAACTTCTCCGTACTTCGCGCCCGATTGCCAGTCAGGCACTCGGTTTCGCGGTGGGTGCGTCCGGAACCTGCCCGTCAGCCCCCACCACCGCCGAGCCGCTGGAGCATCTGGCGGAAGAACGCCTGCTCGGGAAGGTGTTCCAACCCACGCTCGAGGGTCGCGATCGCCGCCGCCGTGTCCGCCTGACGCAGGTGAAGCTGCGCCGTGAAGAAGTACGTCTGCTGGTCGTCGGGATGTAGTTCCTCGTTGTATTCGAGAATCCGGAGCGCCGCGCCAGCACCTCCGCGAGCGATCCGCTCCGCCACGTTGGCAAGCATCGACGGGCGAAAATCATAGCTCCCGGCCCCGTAATACTCCTCGCGCAATGCCATGTACTCGGCAATCGCGGAATCAGGCCCGTGCTCGGTCGCCGTGACGGCAAGGAGGTCGCGGATGTCCACTGGTTTGGTGACCCCTCGATGACAGGTCCGGCACGTGACCTCGACGGGCGGATCGGATCGCTCCGGGACGTTGGCGAGCAAGCGACCGTTGATTTCCTGCACCATGCGGAGCATCTCACGGGCCTTCCGCTTCTGAACCCGTCCGTCAGAGGGGAAGTCGGTGGACGCGAGATCGTTCGGATCGTCCCCCACATGGCAGTAGATGCATCGCACCCCCAGCGCACCGGCGAACCCGCGCATCACGCCGACCACCTCGCCGACGGACATGTCGGACGGCAATACCTGCAGGTTGACCAGCGAGTCGGGGGGCCACTGGGCGGCACTGTTTCGGGGAAGGATCAGTATCGCGACCAAGGACACCACGGCAACCAAGGATGCTCGCATGCGTTGCTCCAGACGTCAG
>JBDHIW010000287.1:0-2474 GCA_039587215.1 Gemmatimonadota bacterium
AAGAGCAGCGCGTCGCCGCCCGGGAGCGGCTCGGGCCAGTCGTACTCCAACCCCGCCACGACCTCCGCACTGTCGGGGGCGACCAGCGTGTCGATGATCCCGCCCGACGCCCGGACCCGGCCGAGCTGACCTGCGTTCATCGAGAGGTAGATCCAGCCATCCTCTCCCCACGCCCCTCCCCACGGATTCACGTTCGGCACAAGCACCCGCACCGGGCCGCCGTCGATCGAGACCGTCTTCAGATTGCCGGGTTCGCCGTCGACGAAACCGACCGATTGGCCATCCGGTGAGAAGAACACGGCCCGCGGCAGGTCCGTTCCGGGAAGCGGCCGCGCGTCGAGCTGGTCGAGTTCTCGGATCCAGATCCCCCGTACCCCACCGCCGCTGCCGGGCCCGATGTAGGCGATGCGCTGTCCGTCCCGTGAGACCGCAAAGCGACGTGTCGGCACGCGCTGCACGCGCTGGTCGCGGTTGAATGCCACACCCACGCGATAGACCGGCGAGGGTGCTTCCCGTCCGCGCCAGCCCAGCACCGCGACGATCGTCATGACGAGGAGCGCCACCGCCAGGGCCGGCGTGAGCCACCACCGACCCGCGCCGCCGACGGTAGGCGCCGCACCCGTCATGACCGTGCTGAACGCCGTGTCGCCGAGCGCCGCCCCGAACTCGGCCGCCGACTGGAAGCGATCCGCCGGCAGCTTGGCCATCGACCGCTGCAGTGCCGCCTCGACGTGCGGGGGTACCGACGCGCGCTCCTTGCTCACGGGCGGCGGCGGCTCCGTCAAGATCTTGGCGACGATGGCCTGGGCGGACGCCCCGCCGAACGGTGGCTCCCCCGCCAGCATCTCGTAGAGCGTCGCACCCAACGAGTACACGTCGGTGCGGCCGTCCAGCTCCCGGTCGGCGCTCGCCTGCTCCGGGCTCATGTAGTGGGGGGTGCCCACCGACATGCCGGTCTCGGTCATGCGCTGCCCGCCGGCCGCGCTCACCGCGAGGGCGATCCCGAAGTCGGCCACCAGCGCCTGTCCATCGTGGAGCAGGATGTTCTCGGGCTTGATGTCGCGATGCACGACGGCGTGCCGGTGCGCGTAGTCGAGTGCCGCCGCGACCGACCGGGCGATGGCCACCGACTCATCCACGGGCAGCTGCCGCTCGCGCTCGAGCCGGTCGCGCAGCGACTCGCCGTCGATGAACGGCATGACGTAGTAGAGGAACGTGGCCTGACCGTCCGCGGCCTGCGCCGTGCCGCTGTCGTAGAGCGGCAGGATGTTGGGGTGCTGCAGATTGGCCGTGACCTCGATCTCCTGCACGAACCGGTCGCCGCCGATCACCGCCGACAGCTCGGGCTTCAGGACCTTGACGGCCACCTTCCGGTTGTGCTTGACGTCGTGAGCCAGGTAGACCGTGGCCATGCCGCCGGCGCCGAGCTCGCGCTCGATCGCGTAGCGGTCCGCAAGGGCCGCCGTCAGGCGCTCGACGATGTCCGTCACCGTCGGAGCGTCTCCTCGAGCTCGGTGAACCAGTTCTCCACCAGCACCAGCCGACCCGTCAGCGCCGACTGCTGCCCCACGATGCGGAGGAACACGAATCGCCGATCATCGGGGTGCAGGTCGTACGCGCGGTAGTTCAACCCGCGTACGAACTCCGGCCCGACGCCAAACAGTTCGCGCTGGTCGCCGAGCCGGAAGGCCTCGCCTTCGGCATCGAACTCCGCCGCGACCAGTCCACTCGGCGTCAGGTAGAACAGCCGGTCTGCTCGATAC
This sequence comes from Gemmatimonadota bacterium, assembly GCA_039587215.1. Lineage (GTDB taxonomy): Bacteria > Gemmatimonadota > Gemmatimonadetes > Gemmatimonadales > GWC2-71-9 > CAMYLY01. Next base: position 1,764 of record JBDHIW010000287.1, read on the forward strand.
GCCCAGACGGGATCGACCCCGCCACCGCTCGAGATCTGCCAGCGGCCGGCGCCCACGTTCGGGTACGGGCGTACGTACACCTCGTACCGCCCGCTCTCGGTGGACGCGTACGCGATCCAGCGGCCGTCGGGGGACACGCTCGGGGTGGCTTCGTCGAACGGATCGGCGATGAGCGGCTGCGCCGCGCTGTCGACACCGGGGCGGTACGTCAGGATGGCCCGGACGTTCGCCGCCCCGCGCCCCACGCGGAGGATCACGGTTTCGCCGTCGGGCGCCGGCAAGCCCACGGTGACCGCCTTCTCGGTCGTCACGACCGGTTCCACGGTCCCTAGGCCGTCGGCACTCTTCCGATAGACGGTGCTGGGGCCGGAGAGGGTGCTGAAGTACACGTGCCGGCTGTCGGGCGACCACCGCGGCACGATCTCACCGTTGGCACCGAACGTGAGCCGCGACACCGGACCGTTGGCCCGCGTGAGGTCCTTGAGCCAAATCCCAACGGCCCCTTCTGACGACATCCCGAACGCGAGCCGCGATCCGTCCGGTGCAACCTTGACGTCGGACACCGGGGACGCGAGGAACTCGAGCCCGTCGTCGATGGCCGTCACACGTCCGTCGAGGTCCACCCATACCGCCTCCGTCAGCGGCGTCTGCGTCTGCGACCCACCGAGGACGTATAGCAGCGTCCCGTCCGCACCGACGACCACGTCCGGC
>JBDHIW010000288.1:0-2468 GCA_039587215.1 Gemmatimonadota bacterium
CCGGTGAAGTCGCCGCGCGGCATTGGCGCCGTTTCGCGACGGTCCCCCGGGTCGGGCGTCGCCCTGGCCGGGACGGTCGTGGTCCACGGGTCGGCCATCGGCGTCTTGCTGTCGGCGCCCGCGATGCTCGAGCGGCCCATGCCGCCGGTGTACCGGGTCGATCTGGTGGCGGCACCCCGAACCGCGACGCAGCAGCGACGCGCCCCCGAGGTCGTGCAGCGGCCCGCCGAGCGGCCGGCGCCCGTCGAGAGCCAGCGGCCGCGCCGAACGTCGGTCGCCGAGACCCCGCCACCGCCAACGCCTGCGCCGGAGGAAAAAGAGCCGGCACCCCGCACCAACCCCGTTGAAGCCGCCCCGGAGGTCGAACCCTCGACGGGAAGCGATCCGGCCACGGTGAAGACGGCGGGTGTGGCGTTTCCCTATCCGGAGTATCTGCGCAACATCGTGGCGCAGGTGTACCGGCAGTGGCAGCGGCCGCCCGGCAACGTCTCGCTCCGCGCGGAGGTGATGTTCTTCGTCCACCGCGACGGGTCGATCTCGAATTTCCAGTTCACCCAGCGCTCGGGGAATTTCGGCTTCGATCTCGAAGCGCAGGGCGCGATCGAGGCGGCGGCACCGTTGTTCGGGGTGCTGCCCGAGGGTTATCCCTCCGACGTGCTGCCGGTGAGCTTCTTCTTCGATCCATCCACGGCGCGATGACGACACGTCTGGCTGCCGCCGTCGCGGCCGCGCTGGCGGTCGGGACGACCGTCGAGGCGCAGCAGGACACCACCGGTCCGGTGGAGCAGGGGGTGCGGATCGGCATCACGTACACCCCGGGAGTGCGCCCGGGGCTTCTCGTGTTGCGGGCCGATGCCGGACCCGCCGTCGACTCGGCCCAGACGATGCTGCAGCGCGATCTGGAGTACAGCGATCACTTCGAGATCATCGCGTTGCCCGGAGGGGAGCGGCTCTTTGCCACGCTCCACCGCCCGCCGCCCGACAGCGGCGAGGCTGCGAACGGCAGCGCCCCGGCCCGGTTCGTGAACTACGGGCTCTACGAGGCGTTGGGGGCGGATTTCGCCGTCGAGGTGGAGCCGGCCGACAGCGTCTCGCTGATGGTGTCCCTCTACGACGTCCGCGGCGCGGCGGTGCGGCGGCGGCTGCCGGTACCGACGACCGATGTGGCGAGCCGGGCTTTCCGGATGGCAGTGCACAGGATTGCCGACGAGATCGTGCGGGCCGTGACGGGTGAGCCGGGGTACGCGGCGTCCAGCCTCGTGTTCGTCAGTAATCGCCGGGCCTATCGGGTCGATGCGGATGGGGCAGGGCTGACCGCGATCTCCCAGCCGGGGGACACGGCGTTCTCGGTCGACTGGGGACCCGAGGGCCGGCGGGTAGCCTACACCGCGCTGCACGCCCAGGGGGGGCGTGTGGTACTGCACGACTTCGCCCGCGGGAGCTATGAGCCGATCGAACCCACGCTCCGCAGCCTGAACTACACTCCGACCTTTTCCCCCGACGGCGAGCTCGTGGCGTTCGCGCGAAGTGACGCCGAAGGGACCGACATTTATCGCTATAACGTGCGGCAGGACTGTTGTTTAGAGCGCTTGACGGTAGGCCGTTTTTCCGATAACCTATCACCCACATTCAGCCCGGACGGCCGGCAGATTGCCTATGTGTCGACCCGGGCTGGATTGCCGCAGATTTATGTGATGGCGGCGGACGGAACGGACCAGGAGTTGTTCGCGCCGTTCGACTACGGAGTGACCGGCGCATCGTATGCGCCGGAGTGGTCGCCTGACGGCACGCGACTGGTGTTCCACCGTGACGTGTCCGGCAGTCCGCAGGTGTTCATCATGGAGACGCGGTCGCGCGTGGTGAAGCAGCTCACGAGCGCTGGACGGAACGAGGATCCCACGTGGGCGCCCGACGGTCGACACATCGCGTTCGTGTCGAGTCGCACCGGGACGCGGCAGTTGTGGGTGATCGATGTGGAGACGGGGAGGATCCGGCAGTTGACGCGCATCGGCAGTACGCGCTTGCCGTCCTGGTCCCCGCGGCTTTTGGAGCTCGAACGTTAGACGGGGAGTGACGATGAGACTCAAGTATGCGATGACCCTCGGGATGGCAGCGATGGTCGTGGCCGCGGCGTGCGGCGGTGGGCAGCCCGAGGTCGCGCCCGGACCGGATCCGGATTCGATCGCGCGCGAGCAGGCGCGTCTCGACTCGATTGCGGCCGAGCAGGCACGGCGCGATTCGATCGCCCGTGCGCGGCAGATGGAAGAGGAGCGGGTGCGGCGTGAGCGCGAGGCCGAGGCCGAGCGCATTGCGGCGATGACCCGAGAGGTCCGTGACATGCTCGCGGCCCGAATCCACTTCGATTACGACCGTGCCGACATCCGCGAAGGGGCCGACACCGAGGTCCTGATGCAGAAGCTGGCGATCATGCAGGCCAACCCCGGCCTCAGCGTCCAGATCGTCGGTCA
>JBDHIW010000002.1:0-8539 GCA_039587215.1 Gemmatimonadota bacterium
CGCGTGCGGGTGACGTGGCGCGAATTCCGGTTCTGGCGCGAGGGGGTCCAGCACGCCCTCGGGGGCGGTCTGTGGCTGCATCGGTTCGTGCTGCGGGGGGAGCGGTGGGCGCACTTGGTATCGGGTGACCGCACCGCACTGCTGCACGCGGGGCAGCAGCTCGACATGGTGGAGCGGTGGCTGCAGTTCCGACCGATCCGCCACCCGGTCACGTGGGAGCGGGTGGCGGCCTGGCACTGGGACCTCAGGGGCGATCGTCTGGTGCGGGCACTCGATCTCGCGGAGCATCGGCTGCCGCCGCGCTGACGGCGTACTCCTGGGTCTCGAGCGGTACCGCGTTGCGCCCGCCCGGCCACCAGTTCCACCGCCCGGCGATGTGCATGAACGCCGGCACCAACACCATCCGGATGATGGTCGCGTCCAGCAGCACGGCCACGGCGAGTCCGAAGCCCATCAACTGTGCGGCGAGGACGCGGGCGAAGGCGAACGCGCCGAACACGATGATCATGATCGCGGCGGCGCTCGTGATGACCGACGCCGTCGCCGCGAGCCCCTCCATCGTCGCCTGGTCATTGCGACCCGTGCGGTCGAACGCCTCCTTGATGCGCGACAGGAGGAAGACCTCGTAGTCCATGCTCAGCCCGAACACGACCGCGAAGACGAGGACGGGCACGATCACATAGATCGCTTCGGTGGGCCCGTCGAGTCCAAAGAGGCGCGCGCCGTAGCCTTGCTGGAATACGAGCACGACCAGTCCGAACGTGGCGGCGACCGAGATGCAGTTCATCACCACCGCCTTGAGCGGCACGAGCACGGACTGGAAGGCGATGAACAGCATGATTGCGGTGCTGATCAGCACCATGGCGATCACGAGCGGGAACTGCGCGAGCAGCCGATCCTGGAGGTCCACGCTCGACGCCTGGAAGCCGCCGACGATGATGTCGACCGAGTCCAGTCCCGGTACGCCGTCGTCGATGATGCGACGGATGCGGCGGACGACGTCCATGGAACTGGTGAACGAGGTCGTGTCGCTGAGGAGGGCGTCGATGAGCGTCGTGCGATTGTCCTCCGCGAGATACGCAGCGTAGAACTCGGGCGCCCGCGCCCGGGCGGACTCGACGTTCGAGTAGAGCATCGTGTAGCGGAGCGCCGACATCCCGGGCTGGATGTCGACGACGCTTCGCACCTCGGCCACGTGCGGGTCGGCCCGCAGCGAGTCGGAGAGGCGGCGCAACCCGCGGAGATACTTCGACCCGACGATCTTCTCGCCCTCGCTCGCCTGCAGCACGATCCGCACGGGCTGCAGGACCCCCTGCGCGCCGATGCGCTCCAGCGTCTTGAGGCCGGCCGTGGACTCGGTGCCCGCCGGGAACCACCCTGCGCGAGGAAGCCCGACGCGAATCTGTGTCAGCGGGAACGTGATGAGACCGACCGCGAGCCCTCCCCACAGAATCGCCCGCCACGGGTGGTGCGCGAGCCACCGCGCCCACCGCTCCCAACCCGTGGGCGCGTGGTACCAGGCCAGTCGGTGGGCGAGCCAACCGGGCCAGTCAATGGCGCGACCGAGCAGCGACAGCACCGCCGGCAGGAGCGTGACGGAGAGGAGGACGGCCACGGTCACCACGATGAGTCCGCCGATGCCGACGGACCGCGTCTCCGTGAGCGGCGTGATCAGGAGCGACGCGAACCCGACGACGACGGTGAGGCCGCTGGTCACCACCGCGCGCCCGGCGGTCCCGATGGTCCGGCGGGCCGCTTCGTTGCGTCCGTGGCCGCGGTTCAGTTCCTCCCGGAAGCGGGTGACGACGAGCAGGCTGTAGTCGATACCGACGCCGAGGCCCACCATCGTGACGATCGTGAGCACGAAGACGTTCATCGGGTAGACCGTCGACGTGATCTGCACGACGGCCAACGCGCACACGATGGCGGCCATGCCGATCCCGAGCGGCAGCAGGGCAGCGACGAGCGCGCCGAACGCCAGGACGAGGATCACGGCGGTGATCGGGAGTGCGCGACGCTCGCCCCGGTCGGTGTCGTCCTTCGACACGGTCCGGATGTCGTAGTCGAGCGCCGGTCCGCCCGTCACCTCGGCGCGATACGGCGCCGCCCACGAGATCCGTTCCATGACCCCGTGCATCGTCGTGCGAAACGGCGTGACGAGATCCGTGGAGGCCTCGTCGGTGTCGGTGCGGATCGCGGCGATGAAGAAGGTGCTGAGCCGGTCGTCGCTCACGAGCGTGGAGTCCGGCGTATCGAGGTAGGACACGACGTGGCTCACGTACTCGGTCGCGCGGGCGACGCGCGTCAGCGAGTCGAGGATCGCGTGGTACGGGGCGCTGTCGATGGGCACGGGGCCCGTGAGGGCGACCGCAAAGAAATCGGCCACCGGCAGCGGGAAGGACTCGCGGATCCGCTCGTTGGCGAGCGCGGCGTCGGAGCCCTCGACGGTCCCACCCTCGACCTGCAGCCCCTCGTGGACGATGGCGGCGCGGGGAATGGCGAAGCCGATGATCACGGCCCAGAGGGCGATGACCATGCTGCGATAGCGGATGACGGCGTTCGCTGGACGTAGGCTCACTCGGTACTCGCTGCGACGCAAACCTCGGCGGCGTGTCGTGGCCGGGCCGGGGAGGGGCGGGGCCTGCGCCGAAAGGGCGGAATGATAGGTCTGCTCGTCGCTCAAAGCTACCGCCCCGCTGGCGTGCGTGTCAGCGGCGGATCCATATTGCCCGCATGCTTCCCCAGGCGTGCGCGCCCGTTCGGTCCCCCCGGTCGTGATCCTCCTCGCGGCATTCCTCCTGCAAAGTGCGGCGGTCGAGCCGCTGGTCCGTCTCGATCGGGCCGTCGATGCGGGGATCCGGGAGGGCGTCTTTCCGGGGGCCGTCGTGATGGTCGGGACGCGCGATACGGTGCTGGCGGCACGGGGATACGGTCACTTCACGTGGCAGGAGGACGCGCCGGTTCCCGACCCCGGTGCGACGCTGTTCGATGTGGCGTCGCTCACCAAGGTCGTGGCCACGACCACCGCCGCTGCGCTGCTCGTCGACGCGGGCGCCCTGGACTTGGACGCGGCCGTGGCGGCCTACCTCCCGGGGTTCCAGGGCGATGGCAAAGAGGCCGTGACGGTGCGGCACCTGCTGGAGCACCGATCCGGGCTGCGGGCGTTCCTGCCGCTCCACGAGCTCACGGCCGCGGCTGACGAAGCGCGTGCCCGTGTACTGGCTGAACCGCTGCGGTGGCCCCCCGGGGCGCGGGTGGAGTACAGCGACCTGAACGCAATGCTCCTGGGCTGGGTGGTCGAAGCGGCGGCCGGGACCTCGCTGGACGCCCACGTGCGCGAGGCCGTCTTTGCGCCGCTCGGCATGACGGCCACCGAGTTTCGGCCGGCGCGCGCGCGTCGGCCGGCCATCATGCCGGTGGGGCGGTGGCGCGGAGTTCCCATTGCCGGTGAGGTGCATGACCAGAACGCCGCGCGGCTGGGAGGCGTCTCGGGACACGCCGGACTCTATGCGACCGGCGCCGACCTGGCGCGCTTCGCGCAGTGGTGGTTGGCGGCGGGGGATCGAGCGCCACACGTGCGACCCGCGACCGTCGCCACGTTCACGGCGGCGGTATCGGGAGGCCGTAGCCTCGGGTGGGAGCTCCGCGACACGACGACGACCGACAACACCGGCCGCTTCCTCAGTGCGCGCACGTATGGCCACACGGGGTACACGGGCACGTCTCTCTGGATCGACCCCGATCGCGGGCTCTTCGTCGTCCTTCTCACGAATCGGGTGTACGCCCCTCGAACGGGACGCTCGATCAGTCGGCTCAAGGTCGTGCGCGGCGCCGTCGCCGACGCCGCCGTCGCGCTGCACGCCGGGTGCCGGGCGGCCGGGGCATGCTGACGACGGGTTGGCCCGGGCAGGTGTCGAGCGCTAGAATGCGGGCTCAGCCGTCATCGAACACTCTCACCACGAGGATGTGGCCGCGTGCCTGACGAAGCAGCCATCCGCACGGCGCTGCGGGGCGTCAAAGACCCGGAAGCGGGCATCAACATCGTCGACTTGGGCCTCATCTACGATGTGGCCGTCACGGAGGCGCACGTTGACGTCACGATGACCCTGACATCGCCGGGCTGCCCGGCAGGCGGGCAGATCATGGGGGATTCGGAGGCGGCGGTGAAAGCTGTCGACGGGGTCGAGAGCGTGTCGATCGAGCTGGTGTGGGAGCCGTACTGGACGCCGGAGCGCATCGACCCCAAAGTGCGAGCCTTTCTGGGCTTCTAGTCGGCGTCCCCCCCCCCGGGCACGTCTGCCAGGGCCTTCGTGATCCGCTCCGTTCCCAGCACCGACCTCTGCCAGCGTTTGAGTCCCGCGCGCTCGTAGTCCACAGGTCCGTCCGATGCGGCGCGGGCCATCGCCATCAGCGTGGCGTTTGGGCATACGAGCCCCGGCGCGAGTCCGACCGCGTCCGCGCGGGCCGTTCGGAGCGTCCGGAGCCGATCGAAGCGCGCCGTGACGGTCTCGTCGGGCGGCGGGCGCCGCGCGCGCTCGCGGCGCGGGAGTTCATCGTCGGACAACGCGCGCGCTCGTTCGACGGCAGCGAGCATGCCCTCGCCCCGCCGCCGGGCAAGGCTGGGGGGCATTCCCGCGACCGCCCGGAGCGCGTGGGGGTTCCTGGGCAACGCGGTGGCCACCGCCACGAGGACGTCGTTGCCCGCGATGCGAAATGGCGAGCGGTCTGCGGCCTCGGCCATCCCGTCCCGCCACTGGTGGAGTTCGCGGAGCGCCGCGCGCTGGCGTGCGTTGAGCTTGCCGGCTCCCTTGAGCCGTTCGTAGGCCGTTTCTGCCTCGGGCGGCTCCCAGCGAAGGGACTCCAGTCGGGCGAATTCCTCCTCCGCCCAAGCGGATCGTTCGAGCGCGGCGAGCCGGTCGCCGAGGAGGTCCCGGAGCCGAACGAGATAGCGGGTGTCGTCCGCCGCGTACCCGAGCATTTCATCGGCCAAGGGCCGTGCCGACCAGTCGGCGCGCTGGTATCGCTTGTCCAACGTGACATCGAAGTAGCGTTCGAGGAGCGCGGCCAGACCCACGCCCGGTTCCCCGCACAAGTCGGCGGCGACCCGCGTGTCGAACAGGGTGCGTGCGGTGAATCCATAGTCGCGATGCAGCGTTCGGAGGTCGAAGTCCGCGTCGTGGAACGTCGCCTCGACCTCGGGGTCGGCGAGCAGGCGTCCCAGCGGGGCCAGGTCATCGAGCGCCAGCGGGTCCACGATCCAGACGGCCGTTTCGGTGGCGAGCTGAACGAGATAGACCCGGTCGGTATAGCGGTGAAACGACGCACTCTCGGTGTCGATCGCGAAGCGCCCTGCTGCTCTGATGTCCCGCTCGACGGCCTCGAGCTGTGAGCGTTCGGTGACCAGCGTAAAGTCGCTCACGGCTTCATGTTCTCATTTCTACACACTGTCGAGTCGGTGTGGACAAAGTCGTAAGTTCCTGCACCACAACATATTAGGATAACACCCATAAAATCACTTTCACGACATCGTCTATACAGCTTCGTTACACTAACATGAGTTTTAACGACGCGTCGATTGCGATGCTCCTTGAGCAGACATCGTCTGGTTCGTCCGCGCTCCCGGCATAAGTTTACTGCCTCTTGAGGATCGTGTGACATCGGAATCGAGGCGCGCATGAGTTCTGTCCCGTCGATCGAGATCACGGTGATGCCCTATCACTGCGACGCCAACGGGCACGTCAACCAAGCAGCCTTCCTCACGATGTGTGAGCGGGCCCGGTGGGAGATGCTCCAGCGGGGTCCGGGGATGGATCTCTTCCAGCGTGAGGGTGCGTGGGCTGCGGTTCGGAAGATCACGGCCGAATACCACGCGACGGCGCACCCGGGCGATGTGCTGCGGGTCGAGTCGAACCTCACCCACCACGGTCGCACCAGCTTCACCATCCACCAGGCAATCCGTCGGGACGGCGATCTCACGCTCGTGGCGGAGGCGGAGACGGTCTTCGTGTGCGTGGGTCCGGGCGGAGATCCGGTGGAGGTGCCGGTCGCCGTGCGAGCGCTGTTCGGCACCCGCCCGTCGGTCCAGGCGGCGGCCGTCCAGCATCGCGTCGTTCGGGACGCGGCAACAGCGGTCGACGTGCAGGGTGACGGACCGGCCGTGCTCTTCCTGCACGGGTTTCCGTTCGATCGCACGATGTGGCGCCGGCTGGTCGCGCCGCTGACCGGATGGCGCCGGATTGCCCCGGACCTTCGCGGGTTCGGGATGACCGACCGCGGCGACGCGCCGGCAACGCTCGGCGTCTACGCCGACGATGCCATCCAGCTCCTGGACCAGCTGGACGTGGACCGGGCGGTCGTGTGCGGGCTCTCGATGGGCGGCTATGTCACGCTCGACCTCGTGCGCCGCTACCCCGACCGGGTGCGCGGCGTGGTGCTGGCGAACACGAAAGCCACGGCCGACGATCCCGCGGCGCGGGCGGCGCGCGACGTCATGGTCCGACGCGTCGAGACCCAGGGCACCGAGGCGTTGGCCGACCAGATGATCCCCTCGCTTCTCGCCCCGGGGTCCGCGGAGCTGATGCCGCAGGTCGTCGCCCACCTGCGCACCATGATCAGGAGCGCCTCGGTCGAGGGAGTGATTGCCGCCTTGCGCGCCATGCGCGACCGCGAGGACGCCAGCGCGAGTCTCGCAGCCATCGAGGTGCCGACGCTGGTCGTCGCGGGCCGCGAGGATCAACTCATCCCGCTTGAGGAAGCGCGCGCGATGGTGGAGGCGATTCCGGACGCCCATCTCACGGTGATCCCCTCGTCGGGTCACCTCACGCCGCTGGAACAGCCGATTGCGATGAGTCGTGTGGTGGGCGAGTTCCTCAGCGCATTGCCGTGAGGGTCGCACTCGGCTCGGCCATCTCACGCTCGAACGGCGGACCGCACCGCCCGAGATCGGCGTAATGCCGATGCCACTCCTCGCGGAAACAGAACGGGTCCAGGCCGACGGGGTGGTCGACCAGCAAGACGCCGTCGAGGTGGTCGATCTCGTGCTGCAGGAGTTCAGCAAGGTCGCCGTCGACGTCCCGCGTGTGGGCGGCTCCTGAGAGGTCCTGATAGGTCACGCGCAGTCGGAACGCCCGCTCGACGCGCACGAGGAGATCGGGAACCGAGAAGCAGTCGTCCCACACGTGAAAGTCCTGGCTCCCGACGTCGGTGATCTCCGGATTCACGAGAAACCACGGTTCGTCGACCTCGATGTACACCAGCCGGAGTGGCGCGCCGATCTGGGGGGCAGCCAGTCCGCGCCCGCGCCCGTGTCGCTGCACGAGGTCACGGAGCGTGTCCTGGAGATCGTCCGCCACCACACGGACCGCAGGAGACCGTGAGTCCCTGACGGGGTCGCAACGTGTTCTGAGTACCGGGTCGCCGAGAAGGCGCACTGGCCGGACAGCCATCGTCACTCCATCAGTGAAGAGACGTCCCCAATCTAGGGCAGGCAGATTCTCGCGCCACTACTTCTTGTAAGTCGTTGTATAACAAAGTTTTGTGGGGTTGCTGTCGCGCGGTTGCGATCGGGGAGCGGTCTCCTGAATTGCCATTAAATAACAAAATCGTTGTTTTAGTTGCCAAAACGCGGCCTCCCGATTAGCATCCCTCGAACATGAACCCCAAGACGCCTGGGCTTGCAGCCCACAAGGGCCTTCGCGGAGACATGCTGCTCGCGCTCAAACGGGAGCAGCCGCTCACGGCGAAGGAGTTGGCGGACGAGTTCGCCGTGTCGTCCACGGCGATCCGCCGACACCTGAAGGAGCTGGAGGTGGAGGGGCTCGTGCACTACGAACGGGAACAGCGCGGCACCGGCGCGCCGACGTACACCTATCGGCTGAGTGACCGAGGCGAAGCGCTGTTTCCAACGCAGTACAGCCAGGCGCTGGAGGATGCGCTGTCCTACATCGCGAAGAGCGGCGGGCGCGATGCGGTGCGCGCGATGTTCGCCGAGCGTTTCCGCGGCCATGCCGAGCGGATGCGCGCGGAGCTGCAGGATGCGCCGCTCGAAGACAAGCTCCAGGCGGTGGTCGAGATGCTCTCGCAGCAGGGCTTCATGGCCGCGTGGACGGTGGAAGGCAACCAGGTGCGCCTCGCGGAGCACCACTGTGCGGTGCGGGCGGTGGCGGAGCGGTTCCCGGAGATCTGTGCGGCCGAGGCCGACTTCCTCCGCGACGTGCTGCAGAGCGATGTGCACCGCGACTCGTACATCCCGGACGGCTGCAACGCGTGCCAGTACTCCATTTCACTCGGCACGACGAACCAGGCGCCGAACCCGGAGGTCTCGTGACTCAAGAGGATCAGATGGCGTCGTCGGCAATCGACGAACACGTACAACAGCCCTACAAGTACGGCTGGAGCACCGACATCGAATCGGAGCTCGCGCCGAAGGGGCTCAACGAAGACATCATTCGGCTGATCTCGGAGAAGAAGGAAGAACCCGAGTGGATGCTCGAGTGGCGCCTGCAGGCGTACCACGAGTGGTGCACCATGCGGGAGCCGT
>JBDHIW010000002.1:8545-64604 GCA_039587215.1 Gemmatimonadota bacterium
AGCCGTCCTGGGCGAACGTCACCTACGAGCCGATCGACTACCAGGCGATTCACTACTACGCCGCCCCGCGTCAGCAGCCGCGGCCCGGTAGCCTGGACGAGATCGACCCCAAGATCCTGGAGACGTTCGAGAAGCTGGGCATCCCGCTGGAGGAGCAGAAGCGCCTCTCGGGTGTCGCCGTGGACGCCGTGTTCGACAGCGTCTCGGTCGCCACGACCTTCAAGGAGGAGCTTGCCAAGCACGGCGTGATCTTCCTCCCGATCTCGGAAGCGATCCGCGAGCATCCGGAACTCGTGCGCAAGTACCTCGGCAGCGTGGTCCCGCGGAACGACAACTTCTTCGCCGCCCTGAACTCGGCCGTGTTCACCGACGGGTCGTTCGTGTACGTGCCCAAGGGTGTGCGTTGCCCGCTCGAGCTGTCCACCTACTTCCGGATCAACGCGATGTCGACCGGGCAGTTCGAGCGGACGCTGATCGTGGCCGAGGACGACAGTTACGTGAGCTACCTCGAGGGCTGCTCGGCGCCGATGCGCGACGAGAACCAGCTCCACGCCGCGGTGGTCGAGCTCTACGCGCACGATGGCGCGCAGATCAAGTACTCGACGATCCAGAACTGGTATCCCGGAGACGAAACGGGCGCGGGCGGGATCTACAATTTCGTGACCAAGCGCGGCCGGTGCGTGGGCCGGAAGTCGAAGATCTCGTGGACCCAGGTGGAAACCGGATCCGCGATCACCTGGAAGTACCCGAGTTGCGTGCTCGAAGGTGACGACTCCGTCGGCGAGTTCTACTCCGTGGCGCTGACCAACAACCGCCAGCAGGCGGATACGGGCACCAAGATGGTGCACATCGGCCGCAACACGAGCAGCACGATCGTGTCGAAGGGGATTTCGGCCGGCCACAGTCAAAACACGTACCGCGGCCAGGTGAAGATCATGAAGGGGGCGGCGAACGCGCGGAACTACTCGCAGTGCGACTCGATGCTGATCGGCGATCAGTGCGGCGCGCACACGTTCCCGTACATCGACGTCCGCAACAGCTCGGCGACCATGGAACACGAGGCCACGACGTCGAAGGTCGGCGAGGATCAGATCTTCTATTGCCAGCAGCGCGGCATCTCCGAAGAGGATGCCGTCTCACTCATCGTCAACGGCTTTTGCAAGGACGTCTTTCGGGAGTTGCCGATGGAGTTCGCGGTCGAAGCGACCCGGCTCCTCAGCATCAGCCTCGAAGGCAGCGTCGGATAACCCAGAGGAAACGACTTCATGCTAGAGATCCACGACCTGCACGCCGGCATCGACGGCACCGAGATCCTGAAGGGCATCGACCTGTCGGTGCGGCCCGGAGAGGTGCATGCCATCATGGGCCCGAACGGGTCGGGCAAGAGCACGCTGGCGCAGGTGCTGGCCGGCCACCCCGCGTACGACGTGACCGGCGGGTCGGTGACGTACAAGGGCGAGGACCTGCTCGAGATGGAACCGGACGAGCGGGCCGCCGCGGGCGTGTTCCTAGCCTTCCAGTACCCGGTGGAGATTCGGGGCATCACCAACGCGTACTTCCTGCAGTCGGCGGTGAATGCGCAGCGGAAGGCGCGCGGGGAAGAGGAGCTCGACACGATCGATTTCGCGACGCTGCTCGAGGAGAAGCTCAAGGCGATCGACTGGGACGACGGGCTCGTGTACCGCGCGGTCAACGAAGGATTCTCGGGTGGCGAGAAGAAGCGGAACGAGATTCTGCAGCTGGCCGCTCTCGAGCCCAGCTTGGCCATTCTCGACGAGACGGACTCGGGTCTGGACATCGACGCCGTGAAGTCCGTCGCCGAGGCCGTGAACCGGTTCCGGTCGCCGGACCGCGCCTTCATCGTGGTGACGCACTACCAGCGCATCCTGAACTACCTCACCCCCGACCACGTGCACGTACTGGCGCGCGGGAAGGTCGTGCGGTCGGGTGGGAAGGAACTGGCGCTGGAGCTCGAGGAGAAGGGGTACGACTGGATCACCGCCGATTTGGCGGCGGTCTGAGCGAGGACGACCGATGACACAGACGATCGACCGATCCCGCGCTCACGAGCCCTACGTCGCGGCCTTCGACGCCTTCGCGGGCAACGGGGCGGCAGCGGCACCCGACTGGCTCAAGGAACGACGCGCCGCCGCGATTGCCCGGTTTGCCGATCACGGGTTTCCCACCACGCGTGAGGAGGCCTGGCGGTTCACCGACCTGAAGCCGCTGCTCGAGACGACGTTCGACCCGGCGGTCGCCGCGGCCACGCCGGACGCGGCCGCGCTCGCCGCGCTGGGCTTCGCCGACGAGCGGGCAGCGACCCTCGTGGTCGCCAACGGCCGCGTCGCCGCCGATGCCGCACCGCTTCCTGAACTGCCCGCTGGGGTGGTGGTCGGGAGTCTCGCGGCGGCGCTGTCCGACGGGAGCCTCCCGCTCGACGCCGTGCTCGCGGCATCGGGTATCGACGCGCGGACGCCGTTCGGAGCGCTCAACACGGCGTTCCTGGCCGACGGTGCGCTCGTGTACGTCCCGCGCGGGGTCGCGCTCGACGTGCCGATCCACGTCGTGTTCCACTCGAGTGGAGCGCACGCGCTGACCGCCGGGCGCCTGTTGGTGGTGCTCGAGGAGGGCGCGACGGCGACCCTGGTCGAGACGCACACGGGTCCCGAAGGACAGCGCTACTGGAGCAATCCCGTGACGGAGCTGGTGGTGGGCGCGAACGCGCGCCTCGACGCCTATCGGCTCCAGCGGGAGTCGACCGCGGCGTATCACACGGCGGCGGTGCACTCGCGGGTAGACCGCGACGGCGTGTGCTCGCTCATCACGATGTCGTTCGGGGCCGCGCTCAGCCGTCAGGACATTGTGGCGGTGCTCGCCGGTCCGGGTGCCGAGAGCACCGTCAACGGCCTGTCGCTCCTGGGCGGCCGGCAGCACGTCGACTACCACACCGTCCTGGATCACGCGGAGCCGCACTGCAACAGCTGGGAGTACTTCAACGGCGTGTTCGGTGACCGCGCCCGCGGCGTGTTCACGGGGCGCATCATCGTCCGTCCGGGCGCCCAGAAGACGGACGCCAAGCAGACGAACAACAACGTGCTGCTTTCCGCACAGGCGCGCGCCGATTCGCAACCGCAGCTCGAGATCTACGCCGACGACGTGAAGTGCACGCACGGGGCGACGTTGGGGCCGATCGACGACGCGCACCTGTTCTACCTACAGAGCCGCGGCTTGTCGGACGAGGACGCACGGAAGCTGCTGACGTACGGGTTCGCGTCCGAGATCATCCGTGGCGTGACGTACGAGCGACTCGCCGCGTGGCTCGACGGCTTCGTACAGACACGGCTCGCAGCACTCACTGGAGGGGTTACGAGCGAGGGATGACGCCCACGGTCGGGGTTCCGGTCTCGACGCGGCACGCCGTTCCGTTCGATGCGGAACGGATTCGCGCGGATTTCCCGGTCCTCGGCCAGGTCCACAATGGGCGGCCCCTCGTGTATCTCGACAACGCCGCCACCACGCAGAAACCCTGGAGCGTGATCGAGGCGCTGCAGCGGTACTACGCCGAGGCGAACGCGAACATCCATCGGGGTGTGTACCGGCTGAGTGCGGAAGCGACACTGGCGTACGAGCGCGTGCGCGCTACGGTGCAACGGTTTCTGAACGCGCAAGATCCCCACGAGATCGTCTTCGTCCGCGGCACGACGGAAGCGGTCAACCTCGTCGCGCAGAGCTTCCTACGACCGCGGCTCGTCCCCGGCGACGAAATCCTGCTGTCGGCGATGGAGCATCACTCCAACATCGTGCCGTGGCAGATGGTTGCCGAGGCGACGGGGGCGCGCATCCGCGTGATCCCGATGACCGACGCGGGGGAGCTGGACCTCGACGCGGTCGACGGATGCCTGACCGACCGCACCAGGATGTTGTCGGTCGTGCATCTCTCGAATTCACTCGGCACCATCAACCCCGTGCACGATCTGATCGCGCACGCGCGTGCGCGCGGCGTGCCGGTTTTCGTGGACGGGGCACAGGCAGCGCCCCATCTGCCGCTGGACGTTCGAGCGCTGGACTGCGACTTCTACGCCTTCTCCGGTCACAAGGCCTTCGGACCGACGGGCATCGGTGTGCTGTACGGGAAGGCTGCCCACCTCGAGGCGATGGTGCCGTATCAGGGTGGGGGCGAGATGATCGACACGGTGACCTTCGAGCGCACGACCTACGCGGCCGCGCCCGCGAAGTTCGAGGCGGGCACCCCGCACATTGCGGGGGCGATCGGCCTGGGGGCGGCGCTGGAGTACGTGCACGAACTCCCCTGGGGTGCGGTCGAGGACCACGAGCGTGATCTCCTCGCGTATGCCACGACCGCGCTGAGCGACGTGCCGGGCGTGCGCCTCGTGGGCACGGCGGCCGACAAGGCGGCGGTGGTCTCGTTCGTCATGGAAGGCGTGCACGCGCACGACATCGGAACGATCGTGGACCAGCACGAGGTCGCGATCCGCACGGGTCATCACTGCACACAGCCGGTCATGGATCGACTGGGGGTGCCGGCCACCGCCCGGGCGTCCTTCGCGTTCTACAACACGCGCGCCGACGTCGATCGGCTGGTCGCCGCGCTCGGGGAAGTTCGGGAGGTGTTTCAGCTGTGACCGATCTGCGCGACCTCTACCAGCAGGTGATTCTCGATCACAACCGCAGCCCCCGGAACTTCAAGGTGCTCGAGGACGCGAACCGAACTGCCCACGGGTCGAACCCCCTGTGCGGCGACCGTATGACGCTGTTCGTCCGGGTAGAAGACGACGTGATCCAGGACGTCGGGTTCCAGGGCGCAGGGTGCGCGATCTCGCAGGCGTCGGCCTCTCTGATGACGAGCTTTGTGAAGGGGAAGTCGACGGAGGACGCCCTCGCGGCGTTCCAGGCGTTCCATGACATGGTGACGAGTGCTGCGACGGTGCCCGTGGACGGCAGCGCGCTCGGCAAGCTGGCCGCCCTGGCCGGTGTTCGGCAGTATCCGGCGCGCGTGAAGTGCGCCAACCTCTCCTGGCATACGCTGCACGCGGCACTTACGGAGAGCGCGTCGGCCACCACGGAAGACGACAGTGACTGAAGACGGAGCGACGATGGACGAGAACGCATATCGACGGGTGGCGTCCCTCGGAGACCTGCCGGAGGGAACCCCGGTCGCCGTGGAACTCGAGGGCGGGGAGGCCATCTGTTTGGTCCATGTGGCCGGCGAGGTGTTCGCATGCGCGGATCGGTGCTCGCACGCGGACTTCCCGATGAGCGACGGCGACATGGTGGACGACCACGTCATCGAGTGCCCCCTCCACGGGGCGCAGTTCGACGTTCGTACCGGGGCGGTGTTGGAGGAGCCGGCGACGGAGCCCTTGGAGACGTTTCGGGTGCGGGTCGACGGCGACGACGTTCTGGTACTGCCCCGCCGACCCAGCGACTAGTCCGTCGAGGCGAGCGCCTGACACTCCTTTGCGATGGAGGCCAGGGCGCGCCGGGGCAGCGGTGAGACCACCGCCCGCGCCGTCGGTCCTTCGCGCCACACGGCCACCTGGTAGCCGTCAGTCGACGCCGTTCGCACGCGCCCGGCGCGGACCGGTCCGCCGAACACCCGATCCGACGGCAACCGGAAGTAGGTGACGGGCATCCCGTCCTGGAGATAGGCGACCGCCGCCCCGGTCTGGCCGTCCATCGTCGCCACCCGCGCCCCCACGAGCATCGCCCCGTCGATGTCGGGGATGTCCACGTCGAACCCGAGTTGTGCCTCGAGCCACGTCTCGTACTGCGTGGCGGTCCACTCCGGGCGAAGGAGCATGCTGTCCAGGCCCGCGCGCGCGGTCGTGGCGAGCCCGCTGGCCACGGTGGTCGGCACTGCGGGCCGCACCAGGAAAAAGAGTGCCGCGGCGGCGGCCATCGGGACCCATGCCCAGCGATGGAGCAGCCGAGGGGTCGCGCGATCCTCGGTGCGGAGGGCCCGGCTGATGCGGCGGCGCACGGATGCCGGTGCGGCGACCATCGCCAGGGGAGCCAACCGGCGCTGCAGGTGCGACTGCCGTTGCCGGTACGACCGACAGCCGGCGCACGCCGCGACGTGCGCCTCCGCGGCGCGGTACGCGACCGAACCGCTGCGGGCGGATGTCTCCAACATCAAGAGTGCGTCCTGGCAATCCATGCAGGCGTGGCCTCCGTGGGTGGGCGGCACCGTAACCGTCCTGACTCGCAAACAAGCCCCGCCGGCCGCCGGTTCCCGTGGTAGTGCCACCAATGTGGTCCCCTTAGCTTGCGAGGCATACCGCGAAACGGGTGGGGTGTATGACGACGCACGATACGGTGGTGTCGGTGGCCGGCGTGACCAAACGCTACGCGGGCCACACGGCGGTACACGACTTGTCGCTCGAGATCCCGAAGGGGGTCATCTACGGGCTTCTGGGCCCCAACGGAGCCGGCAAGACCACGACGATCCGCATGATCATGAACATCATCGTCCCTGACGAGGGGCGAGTCGAGCTGTTCGGCGGGAACGCCACCGGACGCGCGATGGCGCATCGCATCGGGTACCTGCCGGAGGAGCGCGGGCTCTACCGAAAGATGCGGGTGTCGGACTTGCTCGTCTTCCTTGCGGAGATCAAGGGGACTCGCCGCTCGGTGGCCAAGTCGGAGGCGGAGCGGTGGCTCGAGCGACTCGGGCTCGGTGACTGGCGCGAGAAGAAGATCGACGACCTGTCCAAGGGGATGCAGCAGAAGGTCCAGTTCATCGCGACCGTCCTGCATCAACCCGATCTCCTCATCCTGGACGAACCGTTCTCGGGCTTCGACCCGGTCAATACGGCGCTGATGAAGGACATCATCGTGGAATTGGCGCGCGCAGGTACGACCGTGTTGTTCTCGACGCACATCATGGAGCAGGCCGAGAAGCTGTGCCGGGCCGTGTGCATCATCGCTCGCGGGACCAAGGTGGTGGACGGTCCGGTGACGGCCGTGAAGCAGCAGCATGGTGGGCGACACGTCATGGTGTCGGTCGACGGGGGGCTCCAGGGTACCGAACGGATCTTCGCAGACCGCACCCTCGTGGGGAACGTGGACGACTACGGCCAGTACGCCGAGGTGGAGATGGCGGACGGGGCAACCTCGCAGGCACTGCTGGGCGCGCTCGTGCAGGCCGGGCTCAACGTGACGCAGTTCCAGGTCGCGGAGCCCACACTCAACAAGATCTTCATCGACCTCGTGGGTCCGGAAGCGACACAGCCGCGCGCAGAGGAGGTGGTCGATGCGTAAGGTCTGGGTAGTGGTCCGCCGGGAGTTCATCGAACGGGTCCGGAACAAGTGGTTCATCGCGTCGACGATCTTGGGTCCGATCCTCATGGGGGCGCTGATCGTCGTGCCGATTCTGATGGCGGAGCGCGGGGGCCGGGAGCGCACGATCGTCGTGGTAGACGTGACGACGTCCGACTTCGGACGGCGCGTGACGGACCGCTTCAGCGGCCGGGTGCCGGTGCAGGCGACGCGGTTGGCGGTGCCGCTGGATCGGCTGGAGGCGGTTGCGGATTCTTTGGCGGGACTGGTCGGTACGCAGGCGGAGCAGGCGGCGATCGACGGCTTCCTGATCCTGACGGATGCCACCGTGGAGGACGGCAGTGCGGAATACCGCGGCGGGAATGTCTCTTCGCTGGTCGACATGAGCGTCCTGGAGCGCGTCGTGCGCGAGGTGGTCCTGGTGGAGCGGCTCAATCGGGTGGGGGTCGACCCCGCGCTGGTCTCGAGGGCGACGATTCCCGTGTCGCTGACGACCGTGGGCATCCGCGGTGGGAAGGCGACCGAAGATTCGGGGGAGGCCACGTTCCTGCTGGCGTATGCGCTGTGGTTCATCCTGTACATGGCGATTCTCCTCTACGGCGCCCAGGTGTCGGGGTCGGTCGTCGAGGAGAAGACGTCACGGGTGATCGAGGTCCTGATCTCGAGCCTGAGACCGTTCGAGCTTCTCGGTGGGAAGATCGTTGGCGTCGGCGCGGTGGGCCTTTTCCAGTTCCTGATTTGGGGGATCTCCGGGAAGGTGATGCTCGACCAGAGCGAGACCATCGCCGGGTGGTTCAACGTGGACCTTGCGGGCGCGACGAGTTTTTCGCTCCCCGTGGTGCCGGCCTCGACGATCGTCATCTTCCTCGTCTACTTCTTCCTCGGGTACTTCCTGTACGCAGCGATGTTCGCGGCCACGGCGGCGATGTCGGGCAGCGAGGCGGAATCACGGCAGGCGCAGTTCCCGGTGATCATGCTGCTCATGATCCCGACCGTGCTGATGCTGAGCATCCTGCAGCAACCGGACGGCGAAGTCGCGGTGGCACTGTCGCTGATCCCCTTCTGCTCCCCGATCGCGATGCCGGTGCGGTGGGCGGCGGCCGAGGTGCCGATCGGTGAAGTGGCGCTGTCCATCGCGCTTCTTGCGGCGACGCTCCTGCTGGTGACGTGGGTCGCCGGGCGGATCTACCGCGTTGGCATACTCATGTACGGCAAGCGTCCCAACATGGCGGAACTCGCCCGCTGGGTGCGGACGCGGTAGCGGGAAAGGGACTCCGGGTCGTGCGGTACACGCGGGGCGGTCACGAGGTGGCCGCCCCGCGTTTTCGTTCCCCGGGTGCGCGGCTATCTTCTGGCGCATGGCGGACCGGTATGACGTGATCGTGATCGGGGGCGGGCACGCGGGCATCGAAGCGGCGTGCGCGGCAAGTCGCATGGGAGCCAGCACGCTCGTGCTCACGGCGAACCTCGAGACCATCGGGCAGATGTCCTGCAATCCGGCCATCGGCGGCATCGCCAAGGGGACGGTGGTGCGGGAGGTCGATGCGCTGGGTGGGATCATGGGCCGGGCGACCGATCGGTCGACGCTGCAGTTCCGGATGCTGAACCGCTCGAAGGGGGCTGCGGTCTGGTCGCCGCGGGCTCAGTGCGACCGCGGTCTGTACCGTCGTGCCGCGCGGTGGCTCCTGGAGTCACAACCGAACGTGGTCACGGTGCAGGGGACGGTGGTGCGTCTGCGTCTGGACGGTGTGCGGGTGACGGGTGTCGAGACGACCGACGGACGCTGCTACGAGGCTGCAGCTGTCGTCCTCACCGCTGGGACGTTCTTGCGCGGACGCATTCACATCGGAACCACGACGCGCGTCGACGCCGGTCGGGCCGGCGATCCGCCGGCCGTCGCCATCGCAGAGCAGCTGGAAGACCTGGGTCTCGAGCCGCGGCGCTTCAAGACAGGAACGCCACCGCGGATCGATGGGCGGTCGGTGGACTTCTCCGCGTTGGAGCGCCAGGACGGGGAGTGGCCTGACTACCGGTTCTCGGTGTACGAGCGAGCCTCGCGCCCCGAGGAGCGTCCCTGCTGGATCGCGTGGTCGGGCAGCGAGCTGCACACGATCGTCGAGCGTCACCTCGAGGAGTCGGCGCTCTACGGGGGCGAGATCTCCGGACGCGGTCCGCGATACTGCCCATCGATCGAAGACAAGATCGTGCGGTTTCCGAACGCCGAGCGCCACCAGATCTTCCTCGAGCCCGAAGGGCTCGACACGCACGAACTCTACGTCAACGGCTTGTCTACTTCCCTCCCGGTTGACGTTCAAGTCGTTATGCTGCAAGCAGTTACGGGTTTGTCAACCGTAAGGATGACACGACCGGGGTACGCGATCGAGTACGACTACTTCCCGCCGACGCAGCTGGCCCCGTGGCTCGAGACGCGGACCGTCGAGGGACTCTTCCTCGCCGGGCAGGTCAACGGATCGACAGGATACGAGGAGGCGGCGGCGCAGGGGATCGTTGCAGGGATCAACGCTGCGCGCAGAGGAAGGGGAGAGGAGCCCGTCGTACTGGGACGTGATGACGCATATGTCGGCGTGCTCGTCGACGACTTGATCACAAAGGGTGTCGACGAGCCGTATCGGCTGTTCACGTCGCGGGCCGAGTATCGGCTGCTGCTGCGGCAGGACAATGCGGGCTTGGCCCGCTCGCCTCGGAACTGGGTCTGCTTACCGATGAGGAGCGTCGTACCCTGGACGAACGGACCGATTCCACTGAGAAACTGGCGCAGTTCGTCAACGAGACATGGGTGGACCGGGATGCCGCAAACAGCCTGCTTAGCGTGGCCGGCGGAGCGCTCGTCGATTCTCCGCGTCTGCTCGGTGACCTGGTCAAGCGGCCGGAGCTCCGCCTCCGCGATCTGCTGAGTGCGCTCGGGCACGACGGGGTGGTCGACTCGGAGGTTCTGTTGAGCGTCGAGACGGAGGCGAAGTACGAGGGCTATTTGGAGCGCGAAAGGGAGATGGCGAGACGAATGAGCGAGCTGGCGCACTTCCGGCTCCCGGCCGAGCTGCCGTATCTCTCGTTCGCGAGCCTGAGCACTGAGGCGCGTCAGAAGCTCGACACGGTCCGGCCGGATTCACTGGCTCGAGCAGGAAGAATCCCGGGCATCTCGCCATCGGATCTCCAGAACCTCGTTGTCGAGGTTCTCCGACACGGACGCACTGCGGCGTAGGCCGCCAACCCAACCGAACGCAACCCTACCAGCCACAGCACCGGGATGGTGTTTCACGTGAAACACCACGGGAAGCACAGCGCGGTGTTTCACGTGAAACACGGGAATAGCGCTTCGGACCGCGCACCCCTATATTCCCTGCCCCCTCGAGAATCCAGGTGTATTCCAGTTGTATATATAATCTTGTAAATACTTGTAGTAAAAGGATTTATGGTACAATGACGCGGGTGATCGCGATCGCGAATCAGAAGGGTGGTGTCGGTAAGACGACGACCGCGGTGAACCTGGCCGCGTCGCTGGCGGCCGCGGAACAGCGGACGCTGCTCGTCGACGGCGACCCGCAGGCCAACGCGACGAGCGGTATCGGCCTGGATCGTGGCCAGATCGAGTCGTCCCTGTACGACACGCTCGTCAATGGCCTCCCGCTCAGTGCCGCGCTCGTGCGCAGCGTGAACTTCCCGCACCTCGATGTCGTGCCGTCGACGGAAGACCTGGTGGGTGCCGAGCTCGAACTGGTCAACCGGCCGCGACGCGAGTTCGTGATGCGCGAGGCCCTGGCTCCGCTGAGCGGTCACTACGATTTCATCCTGATCGACTGCCCGCCGTCGCTCGGGCTCATCACGCTGAACATGCTCACGGGTGCCGACGCGCTGCTGATTCCGATTCAGTGCGAGTACTACGCCCTGGAAGGTCTGTCGAAACTGTTGAACACCGTCCGACTCGTGCAGCAGAACTGCAACGCGGCGCTCGGGATCGACGGCGTGTTGCTGACGATGTACGACGCCCGGCTCAATCTTTCCAAGCAGGTCGCCGGGGAGGCGAAGGAGTACTTCGGGTCGCAGGTCTACTCCACGGTCATTCCGCGAAATGTCCGCTTGGCCGAGGCGCCGAGCTTCGGCAAGCCGATTCTCCTGTATGACGTGCAGTCGGTGGGTGCGCAGACGTACCTCGCGCTGGCGCAGGAAGTGATTCGGCGGACGGCGGAGGGCCAGCAAGGCGCCGGGGGCGTTCCGACCCTCGTCGGTGAGGAACTGCCATGAGTGAATCGAAACGGCGATTGGGACGGGGACTCGAGGCGCTGTTGGGGCCGGCCCCCACCGTCGAGCGCGCGCGCGCATCGGGGCAGCTCAACGAGGTGTCGGTGGAGGCGATCCGCCCGAACCGCTTTCAGCCGCGGCGCACGTTCGACGACCAAGCGCTCAAGGAACTCGCGGAGTCGCTGGAGCGCGACGGGCTCCTGCAGCCCATCGTCGTCCGCAACGACGGTCCCGGACGCTTCGAGTTGATCGCCGGCGAGCGGCGCTTCCGCGCAGCGCAGAGCCTCGCATGGGAGCGGATCGGTGCCGTCGTGCGTGACGTGGACGACCGCACGATGCTCACGCTGGCGCTGGTCGAGAATCTGCAGCGCGACGCCCTCTCACCGATCGAGGAAGCGCGTGGGTATCAGCGACTCATCGACGAGTTTGCCTCCACCCAGCGGCAGGTGGGCGAACTCGTCGGACGGGACCGTACCACGGTCGCCAACGCGCTGCGTCTCCTGACGCTGCCCGACGACGTGCAGGACCTCGTCCACGCGGGGAGCCTGTCGGCGGGGCACGCCCGTGCGCTCCTGCAGTTCGAGACCGCGGACGCCATCCGCAAGGCGGCACGCGCGATGATCGACGGCGGCATGTCGGTGCGCGAGGCCGAGACGCTCGCGCAGGCGACCACACGCGCGAAGGGTCGCGGCCAGCGAGGGGGGCGGCGCCCCGCGCCGGAAGTCCGCCGGCTCGAGGACGTCCTGCGTCGCCGTCTCCAAACGGACGTGTCGATCTCGCGCCGAGGGAAGGACAGCGGGCGAATCTCGGTGAACTTCTATTCGCACGATGATCTCGCGCGCGTGCTCGAGATCATCCTTGGCGAACCCTACGACGGATGACCCGCCCGCCGCGCTCGCTCACGGTGGTGGTGCATCGCGACGGGGCCACGGAGTCCCGGTCGGTGCGCTTTCCGCTGTGGCTGGTGCGGCTGGCCGCCGTGGCGGCCGTCGCGTTCCTGGTTCTCGTGATCGTCGCGAGCGCACTGTACGCTCCCGTCGCGCGCACGGCCGCGCGCGTCCCGGGACTGGCCGGCGAGGTCGAGCGCCTGCGGGAAGAGAACGCGCAGGTGCGCGAGCTGGCCGGGCAACTCGCGGCGGTCGAGGCGAGCTACGATCAACTGCAGGAAATGCTCGGCGTCGATCTCGTGCCGAATCGCGCGCGGGTGGGTGCCGTGCCGGCCGTGGCCTATCCCATCCTCGCGAGCGCACCGGACGCGGCCGCCCACGATCCGACGATCCCGACGCGTCCCACACGGTGGCCGCTCGAGGAGCCCGGCATCGTGACGCGCGGACCGGTGGCGGCGAACGGAACGGCCGAGGCACACAGCGGTGTCGACGTCGCGGTCCCGGTCGGCACGCCGATACGTGCTGCGGGCGGCGGCGTCGTCGTCGAGGCCGGCCGTGACGACGAGTACGGTCTGTTCGTGCGGTTGCGGCACGTCGG
Organism: Gemmatimonadota bacterium; assembly: GCA_039587215.1. Classification (GTDB taxonomy): domain Bacteria; phylum Gemmatimonadota; class Gemmatimonadetes; order Gemmatimonadales; family GWC2-71-9; genus CAMYLY01. The sequence continues at coordinate 21,590 of JBDHIW010000002.1, forward strand.
CGACATCGAGTCGATGTACGGACACGCGTCGCGCCTGTTGGTCGCGCGCGGCGACAGTGTGACGACGGGTCAGGTCATCGCCCTGTCCGGGTCGACGGGCCGATCCACCGCACCACATCTGCATTTCGAGTTGTTTCGCGCCGGAGCGTCGATCGACCCGAGAAACGTGATCATCGAGGAGTCGTAAATGGCAGCATTCACGAGCGGCGGCGAGCGTGGCCGCGAACAGTCACGAGAGGGCAGCCTCTCGATCGTCGGCGCCGGCATGCGCATCGTCGGCGAGATGGCGACCGACGGCGTACTGAAGGTCGAGGGTGTGATTCACGGGAGCATCCGGGCAACGCAGCAGGTCGTCGTGGCGCGGGGCGGGTCCATCGTGGGAGACGTGTACACGCGCGAGGCCATCGTCGGCGGCACCGTCTCGGGGTCCATCTACGCCGATGCCCGGGTGGAGATTCAGGAGCAGGCCGAGGTGCACGGCGACATTGCGACCAAGACCCTGGTCGTTCAGGAGGACGGCGAGGTGAACGGGCACGTCCGCATGGGCGAGGTGAAGGCGATGGAGCTCGGTGCATCGGTGGCCGAGCCCAAGCCGTCGGCGGAGCGCATCGCCTCCGCGGTGCAGTAGCCGCGGCGGCGCCCGTGTCGGTCTCTAGAAACACCCTGGTCGAGTATCTCGACGCGTATCTCCGCGTCGAGGCGATCCCGGACTATCCCCATGCGCTGAACGGCTTGCAGGTGGAAGGTGCTCCGGACGTATCCCGACTCGCGGTCGCGGTCGACGCCTGCCAGGCCACGATCGAGGGTGCGGCAGCGATGGATGCCGACCTCCTGCTCGTGCACCACGGGCTCTTCTGGGGCGGTCTCGAGCCCGTGGTAGGGCGGCACGCGGCGCGGCTCGGCCGCCTGTTGGGTTCGGCAACCTCGTTGTACGCCGCGCACATCCCACTGGATCTGCATCCCGAGGTGGGCAACAACGCGGTGCTGGCATCGCACCTCGGCCTCGCGTCACCCGAACCCTTCGGAGCGTTCAACGGCATCCCAGTCGGTCTCGTGGGGGCCCTTGCAGTCGAACGGGAAGCGCTCGCGAACACCCTGGCCAATCTCCTGGGGGCCACGCCGCAGGTTCTGGCGCACGGTCCCGAGCGTACCGCCCGGGTCGCGATCATCACGGGGGGTGCTGGGAACATGATCGCGAGCGCCCGCGCGGCAGGGGCCGATACGTTCATCACGGGCGAGGGCGCCCACCACACGTTCTTCGACGCGGAAGAGTGGGGCATGAACGTCATCTACGCCGGCCACTACGCGACGGAGACCGTGGGTGTGCGAGCCCTGGCCGAGCACCTCGCGGAACGCTTCGAGCTTCCATGGGAGTTCATCGACCACCCGACCGGTCTGTGATGCGCGCGGCGGGTCGGCGGGTCCTGGCGGCCCTGGCGCTCGCGATCGTCGGGGTGGCAGGGCGGAGCGACGCGCAGACGGACGCACTCGGAACGGCGCCCGCCGACTCGCTGGTCACACCACCGGACCCCGTGTTGGCCCGTCCCCTGCGTGTCTGCGGCAGTGGGGACCTCATGCTGGGCTCCGACCTCGATACCACCTGGGTCACGGCGGCGGCGCGCCGCGTCGGGCGCGCCGTTCCGGCCTTGCCGTCGGCGCCGGCGATGGTGGCCCCGCTCGTCCCGCTGCTGGCCGACGCGGACATCGTGCTCGTCAACGTGGAAGGTGCCATTGGGGAGGGGCCGGTCCCCCGCAAGTGCCGGCCTGGCTCCCGCTTCTGCTACGCGTTCCGTCAGCCGCCGGACCGGGCGGCCGCCATTGCCGGGTTGAGCGCGCGCGGGGTCGTCGTGGGCAACGTGGCCAACAACCACGCCATGGACGCCGGAGCGGCGGGCTTTGCAGAAACCCGGCAGATGCTGGAGACCGCGGGGGTCGGGGTGACCGGGGCCGACACGATCGCCACCGCGGTCGGCATCGGGTCCGATACCATCGGTGTTCTGGGATTTGCAACGGCGCAGGCCGGTCCCGATCCGCGTGACCTCGCGGCCGTGCGCAGGCACGTGCGGCGGGCGGCGGACCGGTTCGGGCGGGTGGTCGTGACCATGCACATGGGCGCCGAGGGCGCGAGTGCGCAGCGCACCGGCGACAGCACCGAGATGTATCTGGGAGAGAATCGTGGCAACGTCGTCGCGTTCGCGCGGGCAGCGGCGGAGTCGGGTGCCGCATTCGTGATCGGCCACGGACCGCACGTGCTCCGCGCAGCGGAGTGGTGGCAGGGCAGTCTCCTCGTGTACTCGCTCGGCAACCTCCTCACCTACGGTCCGTTCAACATGAACCCGCCGCGTCACCACGGCGGGTTTGCCTGCGCCGTGATCGCCCCCGACGCATCCGTCTCGGACGGTGAGATCCGCTCCACACTCCAGCGGCGTCCCGGCATCGTGTCCGTAGACCCCGCGCACGGGGCCGGTGGGGTGGTCGACTCGCTGAGCCGGTTGGACTTTGGGGAGACGGGCGTGCGGATCGAGGCGGGTCAAATTCTCGACCCGGAGGGCGACGGCCGCTAACCCTCGGTGCGCAGCGGGATGACGGAGCGGACGTCCAGCGTCTCGGCGCTCCGGGGTGTCACTCGGCAGAAGCACTCCGATCCGATCACGCGTTTCACCCCGAGCACTTCGGTTTCGTCGATGCTCGGGACCTCGTGGTAGACGACTTCCAGCGTCCGTCCCCCGACGATGCGGTAGGAAGCCGGCCGCCCGGCGAGGCGACCGTGCGGGTCCACGCCGGGCAGCCCTGCCGTGAGCCGGGCGCCACCTCGGCGAGCCGCGCGCGGAGCGCAGGATCGGTCGCCGTGGTGGACGGGTCAGGCATCGGTCGGGCGCCGCGCACCGCGTACGGCGGCGGCGTTTCGCGTGAGGCCCTCGAGGCCGGGCCGTTCCAGCGGTGTCTGCCCGTAGCGAGCCGTGAACTCGCCCTCGGTCAACGCATCCAGTTCCTCGAGGTCGAGCCATGCGAGTGCAGGATCCAGCGCGAACGCTCCATCGCCGGTCACCGCAAATCGTTCGTTCCAGGGACACACGTCCTGACAGACGTCGCATCCGAACACCCAATCGTGGAGTGCCGGCGGCTCGGCGGCGTCGAACGAACCACGGTGTTCGATCGTGAGGTACGAGATGCAGCGTCGTGCGTCCAGGAGGCGGGCCTCCGGGAACGCGTCCGTCGGACACGCGTCGAGACAGCGACGGCAGGTGCCGCAGCGGTCGGCGGTGAAGGGCGCGTCGAGCGCGAGGTCGAGGTCGGTGAGCACGGTGGCGATGAAGAAGAACGACCCAGCGCGGGGCGCGATGAGCATCGTGTTCTTCCCGATCCATCCGAGGCCGGCACGCTGCGCCAGTTCGCGTTCGGGGACCGGACCGGCATCCACGAAGGGGCGCGCGATCGTGTCCGCCGCCCCGAGGGCGATGATGGCGTCCGCCAGGGCGCGCAGCGGGCCGGCGAGGCTCGTGTGGTAGTCCTCGCCGCGGGCGTATCTTGCGACGTGGCCCCACGAACCGTCGGGTGCCGGCGGGTCGGGGTGGTAGTAGTTCTTGAGGACCACGACCGCGCGGGTGGCGCCGGGGACGATCGTTTCGGGATGGAGGCGGCGGTCGGCCTGGCGGTGCATGTACCGCATGGTGCCGGCCATCCCCTCGCCGAGCCAGCGCCTGAGTTCGGCGGCGTGCGGCGTCGGCTCGAGATCGGTGATGCCCACGGCGTCGAACCCGAGGGTCAGCGCCTGGGCTTTGACCTCCCGTGCGCGGTCGTGCGCCGTCACTGGCGCAGGATGGCGCGCCGCCAGCGGGCGAAACGGATGACGTCGTCGAGCGGCGGCACGGCATCTTCGCTGCCGTAGGCCGTGTACATGCGCCAGCGGCGGTACTCCCGCGGGGGCAGGGGCAGGAAAGGCGGGCGGCGGTACCAGTGGCTGGCCCGGAATGCCCAGAGCGTGAGCAGGAGATCGACAGCCAGACGAGGACGGACGATCGCGCGGGCTGCGAGCGCGACGAACAGTCGAAACCAACTCATCATCGTAGGTGGACGCGCATGCATTGGACCATTCAGAGCGTCTCACTCGTCGGAGCGACGTTTATTGTCGGCGCGTACGTCGCGCTCCAGCGCAAGTGGTGGACGCGTCACGGCACGGCCTATCTCGTGTTCAACCTTATTGGATCCCTGCTGCTGCTGCTAGTGGCGATCGTCGACCGACGGCTCGGGTTCATCGTGCTGGAGGTCGTGTGGGCCGCCGTGAGCGCGGACTCGCTGGTTCGCCGGAGGTCCCGAGCGACGTGACCAGCCAGGGCCGGGGCCAGCCCGTATATTGGCGCGCATGACCTCCTCCGCCGCGGCACTGCGGGATCTCTCGGCGTATCGCGACGAGTTCCCGATCTTTCGGGACACGGCGTACCTGAACACGTGCTCGCTCGGCCCGCTCTCGGTGCGTTCCCGCGACCGGGTCGCCGACTTCCTGGACGTCTGGGACGCCCGCGGGGCGTCGGCGTGGTACGACGTCTGGTGGGAAGCGCTGGCAGAGCTCCGCGCGGGATACGGCGCCGTCATCGGTGCCCGGTCGGAGGAGATCGCACTCCACGCGTCCGTCTCGACGGCCACGAGCGTGGTGGCCGGACTTATCGACGCCGCCCAGCGCCCCAAGGTGGTGACCACCAACCTGGACTTCCCGACGGTCGCCTATCAGTGGCTCGCCAAGGAGTCGCGCGGGGTCGAGGTGGTGGTCGTGGAGAGCCCCGACGGGGTGACGGTGCCGCCCGAGCTCATCGCCGAGGCGGTGGATGACCGCACCGCGGTCGTCGCGACGTCGCACGTCTACTTCACGACCGGCGCCATTCAAGATGTCCAGGCAGTCGCCGCGATCGCGCATCGTCACGGTGCGCTCTGTTTCATCGACGCCTATCAGAGCGTCGGACAACTCCCCGTCGACGTGCACGCCCTCGGCGTCGACGCGCTGTGCGCCGGCGGACTCAAGTGGCTGCTCGGCGGCCCCGGGATCGTCTTCCTCTACGTCCGCGACGACCTCATCGAATCCCTCACGCCGACCGTGACGGGGTGGTTCGCGCATGCGGAGCAGTTTGCGTTCGATCCGACCCGGATGGCGTGGCACGACGACGCCCGGCGCTTCGAGATGGGGACGCCGGCCCTCGCCGCCGTGTACGCGCAGCTCGGCGGGCTCGAGATCCTGCGAGAGATCGGCCTGCCGACCGTCCGGTCCGCGACGGCCGCGCTGACGGAGGATCTCATCGACCGCGCCCGCGCCGCGGGGCTCACGCTCACGACGGCGCCCCGCGCGGATGCGCGTTCGGCCATCGTCATGGTGCAGCATGCTGCGCCGGCGGAGGGGGTCGCGGCGTTGGTCCGCGCCGGGGTGATCGCCGACGCCCGCCCGGGGCACATCCGCCTGTCACCTTTCTTCTACAACACACCAGACGACTATGTCCGAGCCATCGAAACCCTCCGGTCCTGAGCGCGACCGCCCCAGCGGGCGCGTCACCGCGGACGAACGACTCCTGGAGGCACCGCGCCTGCCGGAGCTGCGCTCCTTTACCGACACCGACCCATGGCGGGTGTTGCGAATCCTCGGCGAATTCGTCGAGGGCTTCGAGGAACTCGCCGACATCCGCGGTGCGGTGTCCATCTTCGGCTCGGCACGCACGCCGCCCGACGATCCCATGTACGCGTTGGCCACCGCGACGGCACGTCTGCTCGGCGACGCCGGGTTCCCGGTGGTGACGGGGGCCGGTCCCGGCATCATGGAGGCGGCCAACCGCGGCGCGCGCGAGGCGGGGACGCTCTCGATCGGTCTGAACATCGAGCTGCCCAGTGAACAGGGTGCCAACCCGTACCTCGATCGGGTGGTCAACTTCCGCTACTTCTTCGTCCGGAAGACGATGCTCGTGAAGTACTCCTGTGCATTCGTGTACTTTCCGGGCGGGTTCGGCACGATGGACGAGCTGTTCGAGTCCCTCACACTCGTGCAGACCGGCAAGATCTGGAACACGCCGATCATCCTCGTGGGGTCCTCCTACTGGCAGCCGCTCATCGCGTGGCTGACCGAACGGGTGGCCGGTGAGGCGAAGATCTCGCCGGAGGACTTGCACCTGTTCCACGTCGTCGACGATCCGGCAGAGGTCGTACGGATCGTGCTCGACGCGGACACGCAGCGCGCCACCACGGACGGTGGCGCGTCAGAGAAAGGCCTCGTGTGATGACGCAGAACAAGCGCCGCCTCCTCCAGGGCAAACAGATCGACCCGCAACCGCTGCATGGCGGTGAAACCGTTGCCGAGCTGGTGGACCGGAGCTTCTTCGCCTACAACGCCGGGCGGCTGCGTGAAGCGTGTCAGCTCTTCGCGTCGCGGATGCTGGACGACCGCTGTACCGTGGGGATGAGTCTGACCGGAGCGATGACGCCCGCGGGCCTCGGCATGTCGACGGTGATCCCGATGATCGAGGCGGGTTTCGTGGACTGGATCGTCTCGACGGGCGCCAACCTGTACCACGATCTCCACTTCCCGCTCGGATTCTCGATGCACCGCGGCTCGCCCTTCGCAGACGACGTCCAGCTCCGCGACGAGGGCGTGGTGCGGATCTACGACGTGTTCTTCGACTACGCGGTCCTGCTCAAGACGGACGAGTTCCTCCGGAAGGTCAGCCAGCAGGAGGAGTTCCAGAAGCCGATGAGCTCCGCCGAGTACCACTACCGGCTCGGGGCCTACGTGGCGGAGCGGGAGCGCGCGCTGGGGCTCACGCACAAGTCGGTGCTCGTCGCGGCCTACGAGCAGGGCGTGCCGATCTACACGTCATCGCCCGGGGATTCATCGATCGGGATGAACGTGGCGGAGCTCGCCCTGGACGGGTACGCCATCTCGTACGACGTGGCAGCCGACGTGAACGAGACCGCCGCCATCGTGCTCGAGGCCAAACGGTCGGGCGGGCAAAGCGGCATTCTCATCGTCGGGGGCGGCAGTCCCAAGAACTTCGTGCTGCAGACGGAGCCGCAGATCCAGGAGGTGCTGGGCATCGAGGAGAAGGGTCACGACTACTACCTCCAGATCACCGATGCCCGGCCCGATACCGGAGGGCTCTCGGGGGCGACGCCGGCGGAGGCGGTGAGTTGGGGCAAGGTCGATCCCGACCAGCTTCCGGACGCGGTCGTGTGCTACTCCGACACGACGATCGCGCTCCCCATTCTCGTCTCGTACGCGCTGGCCACCTGCGCGCCGCGACCGCCCAAGCGGCTATACGACCGGCGGGAGGAGTTGCTCGCCAAGCTGCTGAAGGCCTACAAGGAATCGCGGGACTTTCGAGACGCGCGGGCCGAAGGCGCGGCGTTGCTGGGGGTCGACGACTAGCCGGCGTCCTCGAGTTCGGTCCGAAAGCGCAACATCTCGTCGACCTGCTGTGCGTACACCTCGAGTTCCGCGGCGCGGCGTGCCGCGTCCCACCCTGCCTCGTCCGCGACGGCGTCCACGACCGCCTCGGCGACCTCCAGTCCGTGCTCCGGCGCCTCGTAGAACACTGGGGTCCGACGGATCAGGAGGTCGCCGAGCGTGAGGGCCATCTCGCGACGAAGCGCATGGATGAGCTGCGCCCAGATGACGGGGAGCCCGGCGACCACGGGGCGCTGGAGTTGGGGCTCCGATTTGGCGAGTCGCACGACCGCCGGCGTCTCGCTGCCGTAGCACTCCACGAGGTGCTCGGCGATCGCCCGCGGCATGCCGTCGTCGGTCGCCCCGCTCACGAGGACGTCCAGTTCCCTGGTCTCGCCGCCGGGAAGCGGCTCCTCGGCCGTGGGGGCGCGGGCCGGCACGGGCCGGCCGTCGAGCTCGTGGAGCCGCCGGGCCACGACATCGGTCACGTCCGCGGCCATCACCCGGAAGGTCGTGAGCTTGCCACCCACGATGGACACGAGTCCGCTCGGATGCTCCAGGACCTGGTGTTCGCGCGAGACGGATCCCGGCTGGCCGACGTCGCCGGACCGAGCCAGCGGGCGAATTCCCGCCCACGTCGCCTGGACGTCGTCGGGCCCGAGGCGCGCCTCCGGGAAGAAGGCGTTGGCCGACCGCAGGAGATAGATGACGTCGTCTCCCGAGGCGTAGGCCGCATCGGGATCGATCTGGTCGGTCGTCTCTGTCGTGCCGATGTAGCTGAAGTCGCCGAGCGGCACGATGAAGACGACGCGCCCGTCGATCGGCGACGTGAGGGTCAGCGCTTCGTTGTTGCCGAGCCGCCACCGAGGCACGATGACGTGCGCGCCCTTGCTGAGGCACAGGACGGGCTGGTCGGTCTCCTGCCGGAACGCGTCGGACCACGGCCCCGTGGCGTTCACCACCACGGCGGCGCGAAGCAGTGCCTCCTCGCCGGTCACCAGGTCGGTGACATGGGCCCCGCCGACGCGGCCGTCCGCAACCGCCAGACGGTCCACGCGCACGTAGTTGGCGGCAAGGGCGCCGTACCGGTGCGCGTCCCGGACGTTGGCGAGCGTGAGCCGGGCATCGTCGCACTGCGCATCGTAGTACCGTCCCCCTCCACGCAGACCGCCCGACCGGAGGCTGGGTTCGGCCCGTCTGAGGGCCCGCTTGCCGAGCAACTCATGCGAGCGCACATTCCGGAAGACGGCCAGGAGGTCGTACAGCCACAGGCCGGCCGCGAGCTTCCACAGCGGGACTCGCGCGCCGCGATGGACCGGGACCAGGAAGGACCGCGGTCGGACGAGGTGGGGCGCGATCCGCAGCAGGGTTCGGCGCTCCCGGCTGGCCTCGAACACGAGACGGAGACGTCCGTGTTCCAGGTAGCGCAGGCCGCCGTGGATCAGCCGCGAGGAGCGGGAGCTGGTCCCGGAGCCGAAGTCGCCCTTGTCGACGAGGGCGGTACGGAACCCGCGCATGGCGGCGTCCCGTGCGATGCCGGCGCCGGTGATGCCGCCGCCGACAACAAGGAGGTCGACCGGAGCGGCCGCGGCATCTGCCAGCGCGTCGGTGCGGGTCGAAGCGGAAAAAGGAGCGTCCACGACGGTGTCAGCCCCCGAACAGCAGGAAGTTCCGAGCACCTGGTTCCAGTGGCATGCTGGAATCATCGCTCCCGGCATGCGTGTGCTGGACATCGCGTGCGGGTCCGGCCGGCACGCGGTGGCAGCCGCCGAGCGTGGAGCGCAGGTGATTGGTATCGATACCGACACGGCTCAACTGGAAGAGGCGGGCCGTGCCGCGGCCAAGGCGCGGGTGTCGGTCGACTGGCAGCAGAAGAACCTCGAGCGCGACGGGCTGCCCGACGGCCCCTTCGACCTCGTGATGATGTTCAACTACCTCGACCGCGAACGCCTTCCCGCGTTCCTCGCGTCGGTGCGCCCCGGCGGGTTCTTTCTTGCCGAGACCTTCACCGAGCAGCAACGGGAACTGGGGTGGGGGCCGACGTCCGATGCGCATCTCCTCAAGCCGTGCGAGCTGTGGTCGTTGGTCGAGCCGTATGAAATCGTCCTGGCTCGTGAGGTCCTCGAGATGCTCGACGGGCGACCGATGGCCGTCGGCAGCGTGCTCGCGCGACGCCCAGCCTCGTAACGTCTTTCCCCGGTATCCGCGCGTGAGTTGATCCTAGCAGGTGCGGCGGGCACCGGCTAGCTTTCGCTCGATGGTGGGCACTTCGGTGGGGCGGCGGGTCGCCGTCGTCGGGGGGTGTCGTACCCCGTTTTGTAAGGCCGGCACGGCGTTGAAGGACGTTGCGGCGGTCGATCTCGCGCGTCAGGCCGTGGTCGAGTTGGTGCACCGCGCCAATCTGGACGGCACCGACGTCGACGAGATGTACGTCGTCCAGGTCGTACCGAGCGTACTCGCGCCCAATCTCGCGCGCGAAGTCAGTCTGCTCCCGCAGTTCCCCACCCACATCCCTGCAGCGTCGGTGAACCGCGCGTGCGCCTCGGCAAACTCTGCGATTGCCATCGGGAACGATCAGATCGCTGCCGGACGCGCCAACGTGGTGATCGCCGGCGGCGCAGAGAGCCTCTCCGACATCCCCGTCCTGCACTCCCGCCGGTTCGCGGACCTGCTCGTGGCATTGAGCAGGGCGAAGACCCTGGGTCAGCGCCTCCGGCTCGTGAGCGGGTTCCGTCCGAGAGACCTCACGCCCGTGGCACCGGCCATCGCGGAGCCGTCGACAGGCGAGACGATGGGGCAGTCGGCGGAGAAGATGGCGAAGATGAACGGCATCGCCCGCGAGGAGCAGGACAAGTTCGCGCTGCGGAGCCACCGTCTGGCGCACGCCGGGGCCGAGGACGGACGGCTCACCGCCGAAATCGCCCCCGTGTTCCCCGCTCGCGGGGAGCCCGTCACCCGCGACAACGGGGTGCGATCCGACTCCACGCTGGAGCAGATGGCAAAGCTGCGACCGGTGTTCGACCGGAAGTACGGATCGGTGACGGCGGGCAACGCGTCGCCGCTCACCGACGGCGGGGCGGCGGTACTGCTCATGGGCGAAGACACGGCGGCGGCGCTCGGCTACGAGCCCATCGCGTTCATTCGATCGTACGCGGTGGCCGCTCTGGATCCCGGCGACCAGCTCCTGATGGGACCCGCCTTCGCTGTGCCGGTCGCCCTCGATCGGGCGGGCATTCCCTGGTCGGAGTTGGGGCTCGTCGAGATGCACGAAGCGTTCGCGTCCCAGGTGCTTTCCAACATTCAGGCGTTCGAGTCGCGCGCGTGGGCCGAGGAGCGGCTGGGCCGCAGCGAGCCCGTCGGCGAGGTCGACTGGAACACCCTGAACGTGATGGGCGGCTCGATCGCGATCGGTCACCCTTTCGGCGCCACCGGCGCGAGGATCACGCTGACGCTCGCCAACGAGATGCGGCGTCGCGACGTGCAGTTCGGTCTCATCTCGGTCTGTGCCCAAGGGGGCATGGGCTTCGCCATGGTACTGGAGCGACGATGAGCGACCGCGCACTGACGGTCGACATCGTCGACGGCATTGCCAAGGTCGTACTCGACCTTCCCGGTGCGGCGGTCAACACGATCAACCGGTCGGTGCGGGATGAACTGGACGCGCTGCTCGACCAGCTCGCGTCGGACGACGGGATCCAGGCGGCCGTGCTGCTGTCGGGCAAGCCGGGCTCGTTCATCGCGGGTGCGGACATCGACGAGTTCGTCGCGCTGCGGTCCCGCGACGCCGCCTATCAGCTCGTGCGCGACGGCCAGCGGCTCGTGAACCGTATTGCCGAGTCTCGCACGCCCGTGGTCGCGGCGATCCACGGCGTCTGTCTCGGCGGCGGGTTCGAGGCGGCGCTCGCATGCGCCTACCGGGTGGCCACGGAAGATCGATCGACCAAGATCGGCCTGCCCGAAGTCCAGATCGGTATCCTCCCCGCCGCGGGCGGCTGCCAGCGTCTGCCGCGCCTCGTCGGCGTGTCGGCCGCACTCGACATGATCCTCGCGGGGAAGCAGCTGCCGGCCAAGCGGGCGTTCCGAGCCGGAATGGTGGACGAGCTCGTGCACCCGGCGGTGCTGGAGCGTGTCGCCATGGAGGCCGCGCGCAAGCTTGCGGGCGGGTGGCGGCCCAAGCGACGCTCCCGCTCGCTGCGCGGTGCGATGATCGACGGCACGTCGGTCGGCCGCCGCGTTGCGTACTCCGTGAGTCGGAAGGCGGTGGCCAAGAAGACGGGCGGACACTACCCCGCTCCGTTGGCCGCCCTCCACGCCGTGGAGCACGGGATGACGTACGGCATGGAGAAGGGTCTCGAGGTCGAGGCGAGTTACTTCGCGGAGCTTGCCGTGGGCGATGTATCGCGCCGACTGGTCGAGATCTTTTTCGCGACAACCGCGCTCAAGAAGGACCCCGGTGTGCCCGCTCCGTCCCCGGACCCGCGTCCGGTTCGGAACCTTGGTATCGTCGGATCGGGGTTCATGGGGGCGGGTATCGGTGGCGTCGCCGTGACGCACGCCGGCGTCGACGTACGGTTTCAGGATACGGACCTCGAGCGGGTGGGCGCGGGGCTCGCCAACGCGCAGGGCATCGTGCAGGAGCGACTCAAGCGGCGACGCATCACGAAGCACGACGCGCGTCGACTCCTGAGTCTGCTGTCCGGAGGAACCGACTGGCAGGGATTCGGCCGGGCGGATCTCGTCGTCGAGGCCGTTTTCGAGGACCTCGCGGTCAAACACGACGTCGTCCGCCAACTCGAGGCGTGCGTCCGAGACGACTGCATCATTGCGTCGAACACCAGCACGATCCCGATCCGCTCGATTGCCGAGGTCGCGACGCATCCGGGGCGGCTCGTGGGCATGCACTTCTTCTCGCCCGTCCACAAGATGCCGCTGCTGGAGGTCATCGTGACCGAGACGACGGAGCCGTGGGTCACGGTGTCGGCGGTTGCGTTCGGCCGGAAGATGGGCAAGACCGTGATCGTGGTGGGCGACCACCCCGGCTTCTGGGTCAACCGCATCCTCGCCCCCTACCTCAACGAGGCCGGCCGTCTCCTCGCCGAGGGTGAGTCGGTCGAGTCGATCGACCGTGCAATGACGAAGTGGGGCTTTCCCGTCGGTCCGATCACCCTCTTGGACGAGGTGGGGCTCGACGTGGCGCACAAGGCGTCGCACGTGCTGCAGCAGGCGTTCGGCGATCGCCTGAGCCCGATGCCCGGTCTCACCCGGATGACGTCGGAAGGGCGCCTCGGGCGGAAGACCGGCCGCGGGTTCTACCGCTACGAAGGCGGCAAGAAGCGCGCAGTCGATCTTGCGATCTACGAGATCATCAACGCGCCGTCGGAATCGACGGTACCGAAAGAGGACGTCACCCGTCGACTGGTGTACGCGATGCTCAACGAGTCCGCACGCGCGGTGGATGAAGGGGTCGTGCGGTCGCCGCGCGACGGCGACATCGGCGCCGTGTTCGGCATCGGATTCCCGCCGTTCCGCGGCGGACCGCTCAGGTATCTGGACGCCCACGGTGCGGCCGCGGCCGTCGAGACGCTGCGCACGCTCGCCGAGAAGTACGGAGACCGCTTCGAGCCGGCACCGCGACTCCTGCGGATGGCCGAGGACGACGCGCCATTCTACCCGACGACCTGACCTGAATGCTGCGCCGCACCTTTCTGTGGCTCTCCGAGCAGCCGGAAGTCTTCGCGTTCCTGAAGCGGAACCGTGCGGGGCGGAGTGTCGCCTCGCGCTTCGTCGCGGGGGAGACCATCGAATCAGCGATCGCGGTCGCCCGGGAGTTGAACACGCGGGGGATCTCGGTGAGCCTGGACCTCCTGGGCGAGAGTGTCTCGAACGAGGCGGAGGCCGCCGGAGCGCGAGACGAGGTGGTCGCGACGCTGGACGCTATCGCTGCAGCGGGCGTCGAGGGAAACGTCTCGGTGAAGCTGACGCAACTGGGGCTGGACATCGACCGCGCGCTGTGCCGGCAGAACATGCAGACCGTCCTCGCGCGCGCCCAGGCCCTGGGCATCTTCGTGCGCATGGACATGGAGAGCTCCGACTACACCGCGCGGACGCTGGCGCTGTTCCTCGATGACCTCGAGCCCGAGTACCACGACCTCACGGGGGTGGTGATTCAGAGCTACCTGCGCCGGTCGAGTGACGACATCGAGAGTCTCATCGGTCGCCGGGCGCGCGTGCGGCTGTGCAAGGGGGCGTATGCCGAGCCCGACACGGTCGCCTTCCAGGAGAAGGCCGACGTTGACGGCGCGTTCGTGCGCTTGATGGAACGGCTCCTCACCGACGGGAACTACCCGGCGATCGCGACGCACGACGAACGCCTCATCGACCGCGCCGTGGCGTTCGTACGGGAGCACGGGATTCCGCCGGAGCGTTTCGAGTTTCAGATGCTCTACGGCGTCCGCCGCGACCTGCAGGACGCGCTGCGAGCCGACGGCTTCAACGTGCGGGTCTACGTCCCGTTCGGGACGGCGTGGTACCCCTACCTCATGCGCCGACTCGCCGAGCGGCCGGCCAACGTGGCGTTCATGGCTGGGAGCGTGATGCGCGAGCTCGTCTCCGCCCGGTGAGCGACGACAGCACCTTCGGCGGGTACCTCCGTCAGCACGACCGCCCACCCGCCTTCGCCGGCAGCGACGGCCGGTCCTACTCCGTCGAGGTCCTGGTGGACGACAGTCCCGACGCCGACGGCCGTTTCGGGGGCAGTGCGCTGTTCGTGCAATGGTCGGAGGCGGGCGACCGACCCACGGGACACGTCGAGTCACCGACGGTGGCACGCGAACCCGAGCCAGCCGCCGCGCGCGATGCGGTGCTGGCCCTGAGCCTGTACCGGCTCAAGGAGCTCCTCGACGCCGCGATCGCCGCCGAGGCGGAACGGCCGGACTGGTAGCCGCATGATCGGTCGGGTTCTGTCGCGCGGCGGCGGAGTGTACCGGGTGCACATGGATACCGGCATCGTCGACGCGTCACTGCGCGGGCGCTTGAAGCACGAGACGGCCTCACGCGTCCTCGTCGGCGATCTCGTACGCGTGGACGTGCACGACGACGGCTCCGTCACGATCGAGGGCGTGGAAGCGCGCCGTACCCTGCTCCGGCGCCGGACCCCCGGCCGCCGCCGCGCCACGCGCCCGGTGGCTGCGAATGTCGACCAGGTCGTCGTCGTCGGCGCGGCGCGGTCTCCCGATTGGGACACGCACACCATCGACCGGTTCATCGCGGTCGCCTCGGCGAGCGAACTCCCGACGATCATCGTGATCAACAAGTCCGACCTGGACGACCAGGCGAGCGCGTACGGCGACGTGTACCGCGCCATCGGGTACGACGTGCACGTCACGAGCGTGACCGCGGAGCTCGGGGTGACAACCCTCCGTGAAAGCCTGCGGGGACACATCTCGCTGCTCACGGGCTCCACGGGCGTCGGCAAGTCGAGTTTGCTCAATGCCGTGCAGCCCGGACTGCAGCTGCGCACATCGGCCGTGAGCGCGCGCGCAGGCACAGGCCGCCACACCACCGTAGCGGCGGAGATGTATCCCCTCGACGAGGGTGGGTTCGTCGTCGACACGCCCGGACTGCGCGACATCGGCCTCTGGGGCCTCGCACCCGAAGACGTGAGTGCGGCGTTTCCGGAGATCGCGGCGACGGGCACCGGTTGCCGGTTCGACGATTGCCGGCACGGGGTCGAACCGGACTGTGCGGTGGTGTCGGCCGTGACGGAGGGACAGATTGCCTCGTCGCGTCTGACGTCGTTTCGCACGCTGCTGGCCGAAGCCGACGAGGCGTCACGGCCGTGGCAGGGCCGCTAACGACCCGCAAGGCAGAGTCTATGACTGCAGAATCCATCCCGTTGGTCGCACCGTTTCGTGGGCTGCGCTACGCTGACGATCAGACGCTCGACGCGTGTCTGGCACCCCCGTACGACGTCATCGACGGCACCGCACGCGAGCGGTTCGCGGCACACGATCACAACGTCGTGCATTTCATTCTGCCGAGCGGTGATGACGACCGCTACGAGCGCGCGGCGGCGACGCTTGGAGGCTGGCAGGATGCGGGCGTGGTCGCGCTCGATGCGGAGCCGGCCGTCTACGTCGTGCAGCAGCGATTCACGACGCCGGACGGCGCGGAGCATGCCCGGACGGGCGTGATCGCCGCGGTGGCCGCCGAGCCCTTCGAGGGCGGCCGGGTCCGGCCGCACGAGCGGACGCACGCGGGTCCGAAGCGCGATCGCCTTGCCCTGATGGAGGCCAGTCACACGATCTTCGAGTCGTTGTTCATGCTGAGTCGGGATGCGGACGGCGCGCTCGCGGCGCGACTGCTTGCCGTGACGGAGACGCCGCCGACGGCGACGGCCCGGCTCGAGGGGGTCGAGATCGCCATGTGGGCCGTGGCCGGACCGGAGGGAGAGGCCATCGCCGCGGCGGCGGGGCGAGCGGACCTCTACATTGCCGACGGCCATCACCGGTACGAGACCGCCGTGAGCTTTGCCGCGGACCGTCAGGGGGCCGCACGCGTGCCCGCGCTCATCGTGTCGCTCCAGGATCCCGGCCTGGTGGTCCTCGCGACGCACCGGGTGCTCGACGGCGCGCCGATTCCCGAGGAGGCGATCGAGTCCCTGCGCGATGTGTTCAACATCCGCCAGATCGCCGACCGGCATGCAGCGGCCGACGAGTTGGACGGACTCTTGGACCGGGGTACGGCCTGCGTCCTCGTGCTCCCCGACGCCACACTGGCGCTGCTGCTCAAACCGGGTGCCAGTTTGGGAGACGTGCCCTTCGCCAACGAGCCGGCTGTAGCCTCGCTCGACGTCGCCCGGATCGACGCGCTCGTCGTCGACCGCCTGAGTGCCGCCACGGGCGGGACGTCCGTGCGGTACTCCGCGAGTGCGGACGAGGTGGTCGAAGCGGTCGACCGCGGACACGCGATGGCGGGTGTCTTGTTGCAGCCGACCCGCGTGGACCAGGTGCTCGCGGTGGCGGATGCGCACGCCTTTATGCCGCCCAAGTCCACGTATTTCATTCCCAAGGTGCCAAGCGGCCTTGTGGCCATGACCTACGCGTAGCGAGGTACGATGAGCCCGCGACCGAGAGAGCGTATTCTCAACAACCTCGAGGCGATCTACCGCGAGGCGTATGCACGAGCCAAGGAGCTCGAAGACGAGGGTCGGATGGCGGACTTGGACGCGTCGTACCAGCGGGAGCAGCTCATGCTCGAGGTGCTGCTCGACGTGCGAGACGCCCTGACTAGCCTGCAGCCGTCGAGCACCGACGCGGCGCTCGACAAGGTCAGCGCACTGCGGAAACTCACGAAGCTGCGATAGGCGTTTCCGGCACTGCTGGTTTGCCGGCAGCCGGCCACTATCTTTCACGCCATGTCCAGCCCAACGCGATCGCGGTCGCGTGCCGCCAAGGCGCGCCAGCCGCAAGCCTCCCGGCTCGCCAAGAGTGATCTTCTGGAGTTCTATCGGCTGATGCTGCTGTCGCGGCGGCTCGATGACAAGGAGATCCAGCTCAAGCGTCAGAACCGCATCTTCTTCCAGATTTCCGGCGCGGGACACGAGGCCGTGCTGGTGGCGGCGGCCAAGCTGATGCGTCCCGGTGTCGACTGGTTCTATCCCTACTACCGCGACCGGGCGCTGTGCCTCGCGCTGGGCATGACGCCCACGGAGATGCTGCTGTCGGCGGTCGCGGCTGCCGACGATCCGAACTCCGGTGGCCGGCAGATGCCGTCCCACTGGGGACACCACGACCTCAACATCGTGTCCTCGTCCAGTCCGACCGGCACGCAGTTCCTGCAGGCGGTCGGGTGTGCCGAGGCCTGGTACCGCTACGACCGGATCGAGGAGATTCCGGACCGCGCCGAGCGGAGCACCCGCGACGAGGTCACGTTTTGCTCAGCGGGCGACGGCACCACCAGCGAGGGCGAGTTCTGGGAGGCCCTCAACACGGCGTGCAATCTGCAGCTGCCGGTGCTCTTCCTCGTGGAGGACAACGGGTACGCGATCTCCGTGCCGGTCGAGGTGCAGACGGCGGGCGGCTCGATCTCGAAGCTCGTGTCCGGGTTTCCGCACCTGCACCTCGCCGAAGTCGATGGATGCGATCCGCTGGCGTCGTACGACGCGCTGAGTGAGGCGCTGCACCACTGCCGCACCCGGCAGGGCCCCGCACTGGTGCATGCGCACGTCATCCGGCCGTACTCGCACTCCCTCTCGGACGACGAGGTGATGTACAAGGCGTCGGCCGAGCGCGATGCGGAGGCCGAGCGCGACCCGGTCGTGACGTTTCCGGCGCGGCTGATTGCCGACGGGACGGCGACCGAGGAGGAGATCGAGGCCATTCGCGCGCAGGTAGAGGAAGACGTCGACGTGGCGGCGGACGTGGCATTGGCCGCTCCTCAGCCGGCGGCGGACACGATCTACGAGCACGTCTACTCGCCGGACGTCGATCCGACGTCCGAGCCGTTCGACACGGAAGACGATCCGCAGTTCGCCGGCGACCCAACGACCATGGTCGACCTGCTCAACAAGTGCATGGCCGACGAGATGGAGCGCGACCCCCGCATCGTGATCTTCGGCGAGGACGTGGCCGACATCTCGCGGGACGAACACCTGCCGGACGTGAAGGGCAAAGGCGGCGTGTTCAAGGTGACGTGGGGTCTGCAGCGTCGTTTCGGCGGCGATCGCGTCTTCAACTCGCCGCTCGCGGAGGCGAACATCGTCGGTCGCGCCATCGGGCTCGCGACCCGCGGGATCAAGCCCGTGGTGGAGATCCAGTTCTTCGACTACATCTGGCCGGCGTATCACCAGATCCGCAACGAGCTCGCGTTGCTTCGGTGGCGGAGCAACGGTACCTTCGCCGCGCCGGTCGTGGTGCGGGTGACATACGGCGGATATCTGAAGGGCGGGGCCATCTACCACTCGCAGACCGGGGCCGCCATCTACACGGGGGTGCCCGGTCTCCGCGTCGTTTGTCCGGCGACCGCGCTCGACGCCAACGGCCTGCTTCGGACGGCGATCCGGTGCGAGGATCCCGTGATCTTCCTCGAGCACAAACACCTGTACCGCCAGACGTACAACAAGGCGCCCTATCCCGGTCCGAACTTCGCGATTCCGTTCGGCAAGGCGCACGTGGCTCGTGAGGGAACGGACGTCACGGTCATCACCTACGGGGCGGTGGTACAGCGCGCGGTCGTGGCCGCCAAGGCGCTGGAGGAAAGCGACGGCATCCGGGCGGAGGTGATCGACCTCCGGTCACTCAACCCCGTGGATTGGGAGACGATCGAGGCGTCCGTCCGGAAGACGAACAAGGTGCTCGTGGCGTACGAAGACTCGTTGTCCTGGGGCTACGGTGCTGAACTGGCAGCCCGGATTGCGGACGATCACTTTGCGTGGCTCGACGCGCCGGTTCGACGGCTTGCGGCGACCGACACCTTTGTCGCGTATGCACCGGAGCTGGAGGATGTGATCCTACCGCAGACGGCAGACGTCGAGGCGGCAGTGCGCGCGCTGCACGCGTTCTAAGCGCGAGCGTCAGGCGTCGCGCGGTCCTCGCAACGCTTCCCGGATCTCCCCGGCCGCGTCCATCGCGGCTTCGACATCGATCTGCAGCGCGCGCGCTTCCTGCGTGGCCGACGTGAGATCGCCGAGCACGGCCTGCACCCCCGCCGACCGGAGGCGCAGCAGGTCGAACCGCACGTTCTGAACGGCGAGCACGCACGATTCGAGATGCCGTGAGACGCGTTGCCGCCGTTCCACGAGTTCGATCACGGTAGCCCGCTGCCGGCGCAGCAGATCGAGCCGGCGATCGCTCTCCCCACCCCCGCCCTGCGCTTCGACCTCTTCGATGCGCGCATCCAGGCGGGCAAGCACGCTGTCGTCCCCGGCGCCTTCCATTTGCCGGAGCATGAGCGCCAGTTCCTCGGCGCGTGCGACGAGCGCCTCGACCGTGTCGGTGACCTCGGGCAGCATGGCGCGATCCGACGGTGTCAGCTTCTCCAACACCTGCATGATGGCCTGCCGGTCCTTGCGGACCTGACCGATCTGATCGGCAAAGGGGCCGAACTCGCCCGTCGTCGGTTCGGGGCGCTTCGCAGACGCCAGCTGACGCTGTCCACCACCCTTCTGACTCGTCGGGGGGAGCGCGTCCGGAGCGGGTGGGCGGTTCAGGACGTCGCGCATGCTGTAGCCCGAACCCCAGAGCTTCCCGTACTGCGATGCGAGACCGATGCCCCATCCGATGGCCGGGAACAGGAACCACGGGGAGTCCAGGCCCGTCACCACGTTCATGAGCAGGAGTCCGCCGTTCACGGACACGTACGACGCCAGGTTTTGACGGAACTTCCGGACCACGCCGGGCTCGCCGGACTTGTTGGACTCGGCGGGTTCGCGATCGGGTCGCCGCGCGGGGGGGGCCGGCCGGGCCGGTCGGGCTCCGCGGTCGCGGTGCCGCCCCGGCTGGCGGTCGGAACGCGGCTCGTCGCCGAACCACTCCCACCAGTCCTGATCCCGCTGTCGTCCGGGCCGCGACGGCGCCGACGGGCGTCGCGACATGGCAGAGCGCGGGCGGTACGGGGTACTCGATCGGCTCTCGAGGGCGCGCCGGAGTGCGTCGATCGTGCTCCAGCGGTTGTCGGGTTCTTTGTCCAGACACCGCATCACGGACGAGGCGAGCTCGTCCGGGCAGTCGTGTCGGAGGCCCCGCAGCTCGGGTACGGGTTCGGTGACCTGTTTCACCAGAATCCCCTGCACCGTCGGCGCCTTGAAGGGGATTTCGCCAGTCAGCATCTCGAACGCCACGACGCCGAGGGCATAGATGTCGCTGCGCGCGTCCACCTCCCGGTCGCCGGCAGCCTGCTCCGGACTCATGTAGGCGGGGGTACCGATGGCCACGCCCGTGCCCGTGAGCGACGCACCCGAGCCGTCCGCGGTCAGCGCTTTGGCGATCCCGAAGTCCGTGACCATCACACGACGTCGGGTCCCTTCGAGCAGGATATTGTCCGGCTTGATGTCGCGGTGGATGATCCCGAGGTTGTGCGCGAGGCCGAGCGCGTCGGCCGTTTCCTTCATGATGCGCCGGGCTTCCTCGACCGGCAGCCGGTCACGGCGCCGCAATCGGGCGGCCAGTGACTCCCCGTCCACGAACCCCATCACGAACCACACGAGGCCGCCCTCTTCGCCGACCGAGTGGATGGGAACGATGTGCGGGTGCGAAAGCCGGGCCGCCGTCTGGGCCTCGCGCGTGAACCGCTTGCGGATCTCCTCGCGGTACGCGAGCTCGGGGGGCAGCACTTTGATGGCCACCCGACGCTTGAGCTTGACGTCGCGCGCGCTATACACGATGCCCATTCCACCCCGTCCGATCTCGCCTTCGAGTTCGTACGATCCGGTAAGAATGTCGGCTAGCCTTTCGGCCAGCGAGGCGTGCGACGAACTCTCCATGTGGCATCCACTCCCGAGCCGGGATACATTAACGTAGCCCTGAAGGGCGGGCAACCAAGTCTCTCCCCGTTTCGCCAGAGGCCAGATGCGGTGGGTGATTGACGACGATGGCCGTAAGTGGACGGCCGAGCGAATCGGCCGGACCTCCGGCCTCATTCCGGTGCACAAGGATCAGGGCGGCTTTCCCCAGCCGCTCGACATCGTGCGGTTCAGCTGCGAATCCGTCGACGGCGTCTCGGACCGCGAGGTCACGACGCGTGCGGGCGTCCTGGAGCAGATGACCGACACTGAGCTGAAGGCGCTGCTCGCGAAGGCACCCGAGGCGTCCTAAAGCGCGTCTCGCGCGCGCACGCCTTCCACGTCAAATTGGCAGCACTGGGTTCCCTCTCGTGACCGGAGGGCAGGAACCCTTGGCGGTGTTTCGGGTTGTGACGACGTAGGTGCACCGATTGGCATGGATCTGCGGTACGGACTCTGCCCCTGGGTCGTGCGCCACGTTTCGTGAGAAAGGTCGTTGTGTATGACGACAGTCAACCAGAGTCGCCAGCGATTGCCGGTCCTGCCGCTGCGCGAGACCGTACTCTTCCCGGGTGTGACGGCGCCGATCGGCGCGGGTCGCCCGGGCACCCTGCGCGCCATCGAAGCAGCGCTCAAGACCGAAGAGCGCCTGATCTTCGCGGTGGGGCAGCGGGAAAACGTCGAGCAGGCACAACCCGAGGTCCTCTACACGACCGGAACGGTTGCGCGCATCGGCCAGATCCAGCGGGGACTCGGTGGGATGCAGCTCCTGCTCGCAGGCGAGTTCCGCGCGACCGTGCTCCAGTATTCGGACGCGGATGACGGGTACATCGAGGCCGTCGTTCAGGAAGCGCCCGACCTGCCGCCACTCGAAGCGGAAGACGCGGCCTTCGTCGCGCTGCACAAGGAAGTGCGGGAGCGGGCGGCCGAGCTCGGCATTCGCACCGGTCTGCCACAGGACGTCGTGAAGCAGGTGCTCGAGGGTGTCGTCGACCCCGGGCGCTTCGCGGACCTCGTAGCGGGCTACCTCGAGATCTCACCCCCAGAACGCCAAGGGCTCCTGGAAACCCGCGGCGTCGAGGAGCGGCTCCGCCGCGTGCTGATTCATGTGCAGCGGCAGATCGAGCTCCTGGAGGCGCAGGAAGACATCAAGTCGAAGGTTCAGGAGGAGCTGGGCGAGCGGCAGCGCGAGATCTTCCTTCGTGAGCAGCTCAAGGCGATTCGCGAGGAGCTCGGCGAGGAAGACTCGGCGTCCGAGATGGAGGAGCTGCGGGAGCGTCTGCTGCGCCTCGAGCTCACCGAGGAGGCGCGCCGGGAGGTGGACCGCGAACTCAAGCGGCTCGAGCGCGCGGGGCGCGACTCCATGGAGTCGCAGGTCATCCGCACGTTCCTCGAGACCGTGGCGGAGCTTCCTTGGAACGAGCGCAGTCAGGACCACCTCGATCTCGGAGACGCGGGTGGGATTCTGGACGAGGACCACTTCGGCCTTCAGGACGTGAAGGACCGGGTACTCGAGTTCCTCGCCGTGCGACAGTTGCGCCAGCAGCGGAACGGCGGCGAAGAAGCGTCCATCGGCAATGAAGACGATCGCGGCACCAAGGGGTCCATTCTGCTGTTCGTGGGGCCGCCCGGCGTCGGGAAGACGTCGATCGCGAAGTCGATCGCGCGCGCCATGGGACGCCAGTACGTCCGGATCTCGCTCGGCGGTGCGCGCGACGAGGCGGACATTCGCGGACATCGACGCACCTACGTCGGCGCCATGCCCGGTCGCATCATCGAGGGCATGAAGCGGGCGGGGACCAAGAACCCGGTGTTCCTGCTCGACGAGGTCGACAAGCTCGGCGTGTCGTTTCAGGGCGACCCGGCGTCGGCGCTGCTGGAAGTGCTCGACCCCGCGCAGAACGACTCGTTCACCGACCACTACCTCGGGATGCCGTTCGATCTGTCTGAAGTGCTCTTCATCGCCACCGCGAATTTCCTGCAGAGCATTCCGGCACCGCTGCTCGACCGGATGGAGATGGTGGAGTTCACCGGATATACCGAGCAGGAGAAGCTGGAGATCGCGCGGCTGTATCTCGTTCCTCGCCAGTTGACGGATGCCGGCTTGGACGATCAACAGCTCACCCTCGCCGACGATGCGATCCGGGGGCTCATTTCCGGGTATACGCGCGAGGCCGGGGTGCGCCAGCTCGAGCGGGAGATCGGCAAAGTGGCGCGCAAGGTGGCGCGGAAGATCGCCGGCGGAGACACGGCGTCCATTGCGCTCCAACCCGACGACATCGAACCGCTGATCGGTCGGCCCACGGTCCATCCCGAGCACGCGGCCAAAGAGGACCGCATCGGCATGGCCACCGGCATGTACTACACGCCGGTCGGCGGCGACATCATGTTCGTCGAAGTGGCGATCGTGAACGGACGCGAAGATCTCGTGCTGACCGGGCAGCTAGGCGATGTGATGAAGGAGTCCGCCCGTGCCGCGCTCACGTTCGCCAAGTCCGAGGCCGACCGGTTCGGCATCGATCAGGAGCTGCTGGACCGACACGCGATCCACATCCACGTGCCGGCCGGTGCCGTGCCGAAGGATGGTCCGTCGGCCGGCGTGACCATGGCGACAGCCCTGATCAGCGCGCTCTCCGGGCTGGCGGTGCGCCACGACGTCGCCATGACCGGCGAAGTCACCCTGTCCGGTCGAGTGCTTCCCATCGGCGGCGTGAAGGAGAAGGTGCTCGGTGCGTGCCGAGCAGGGATCACCGAGATCATCCTGCCAAAAGAGAATCTCCCCGATCTCGAGGACCTGACCGAGCACGAGCGGGCGCGGCTAACGGTATACGGAGTGGAGACGCTTGGTGAACTGCTCGAGGTCGCCCTGCGCAAGCCCGATTCGGAGGCCGGCGAGCCGGAGCGATCAGGGCGCGGATTCGTTCCGAGCAGGAACTGAACGCGCGAGCGTCACCACGCGAGACCGCGAAGCACCAGTTCCGCAATAGGCTCGCCGGACGGGTTTTCGTCACCGGATGCCGCGCCGAGCAGTGCGTCGCCGATGACGAGGGCGGCGGCGGTTCGCGCATACTCGTCGGGGTCGACGTCGTCGCGAAAGTAGCCTGTTCCCTGGCCCCGGGAGACCGCTTGGGCCACTCTCCGGCGAAAGTCGGCCACGATGGCGACCGGCCGAGGGTCGGCATCCGCTCCCATGAGGCTCCGAAGGATGAGGCGCGCCTCGTCCGGGGCCCGGGCAATGCGGTCCAGCGTGGCGGCGAGTTCCTGGCGTACTTGATCGGGCCCACGCGTTGCCCCGACGTCTTGAGGTGCCCACCGGGCCGTGATGTGCTCGAGCACGGCGCCGTAGAGGCCATCTTTGGATCCGAAGTAGTAGTAGATCAGCTGCTTGTTGGCTGACGCTGACTCCGCGATTCGCCCGACTCGCGCACCGGCATACCCTCTGTCGGCGAACTCCGCCACTGCTGCTAAGAGTATACGCTCCTTCGACTTCTGAGCGGACATCGCATCACCCAACCGGTTGGTTGATACAGTATATGCTGTTCTCCCCGTTCGGTAAACCTGCCGAGTGCCTCAGGGAGTCAGGGTCTCGAGCGTCGTCCGGGCGAACCCGACCAGTGACGGCAGCGATCCCCACACGCCCTCTGGGCCGTCGTTCGACTCCGACCCGATGATGGCGGCGTAACCGCAGCTCAGCACGGCCGGCTCGCGCGCGCGCCACAGCGCGCCGGTCTCCCCATCGAGAATCCGGGTGCCGGTCACGGGCAGGGCGCCAGGATCGGACGTCACGATCACGAAGGAGGAAAGGCCGTCCGCCTCTCGCTTGCGCCAAACGGGCGTCAGGGTCGCCGCCGTGTCGGGGGTGCCGAGGAATCTGACGGGTTCCGGGTCCCGAGCCGCGAGTCGGATGGCGAGCTCCCGAAACTCGCGAAGACCAGAGAACTCCTGGATCGAGGCTGCCCCGTGCGGGGACTTGGACGCGAACTGCTGCTCGAGCAGCTCCACGCGCGCAATGGTGACCCTCCCGAGCTCGGCAACGAGGTCGTCCGGCCGCGTGGCCCGGTACACCTTGGGGTCTGGAGACTGGAGACGGGCGGCGCCCTTGCCCACCAGACCATCCAAGGCCGCGTAGGCGTTGGCGCGAGCAACGCCCAACTGCTTGCCGACCTGGTAACCGGTCGCCGGTCCCAGGTCAAGCAGGGCCAAGTAGGCCGCAGACTCCGTCGGTGTGAAGCCGAAGGGTGTTAGGTCTGGTTGCATAAGTAGTAGCGACAGCTACTACTTTAGCGCACAACTCCGAATTTGCAAAGAAGTGCTAGGTGTAGGAGAGCTCCCACCCGGCTAGCTTGGCGATCAGCGCCAATCGGAACGTCACGTCGGCTTGGCGGCGAGGGAGGGTCTTCGCATCCATTTCCAGCGGGAATCCGAAGTCTGCGAGCTTCGACGAGCTCTTGGGAATGGCGCGGAGGTTCTTGGGGCTCCAGACGCCTTTGCGGTCGCAGTCACGAAGGAGCCGGTTCAAGATCCGCGTGGCCACACCTGACTGCTCCAGAATCCCAAGCCTCACCAGGGTCTCAATCCAGTGCAGGGCAAACGGCAGATCCTTGGGTCGTCCGGCGGAGTCGGCCGCCAGAGGCTCCCCGAGCAGGTGGAAGGTCGGCTTGATGACCTTGCGACCCACCATGATCGTGTAGGTCCGGCGCGGGGCCGGCTTGGTGATGTAGGCCGCAAACCGGTCGACGAATCCCGCACGCTCGCGCTGAATGCTCGGCATGTGCGCAATCGTCGTGGCGAGGAACACCGTCGGCGGATGAGCGTCCGGGTGCAGGATGTTCCGAGAGCTCTTCCGGATGATGGGCTTGTCGGCGAGTTCGCTTCTCAGGAACTGTGACACTTCCGAGGCGGTCCGATGCGCCGCGCCCCGAACCCTGGGGTCTTCGACTTTGCCCGCCTGAGCCAGCACGGCCGTGATGCCGTCCCGCACGAGCTGGCGTCCCCAGTCCGCGAGATCCGGGTTGGTCTTGGCCGGCTTCCGGTACTCGAATTCAAGCGCGGGGTCCAAGTCGCGCGACAGGACCCGATAGAACATCCGCTCCGCCAAGCGGAACGCCCGGTGGTCGCGGGGCACCCCGAGTTCGAGAAGGCGTCGGTACTGCCAGACGGATCCCACTCCTCGGATTCCCTGCGCCTTGGACGCCGCGAGTCCGAGCATGTTGCCGGACCACACTCCGTCGGGCCTCTGTTTCCGGAGGGTCTGCACGACGCCCTTGTACTCGGCGACTTCCGCCTCGAGCGCTTCGACGTCCGCCGGGGTCGCCGCGCCGGGCGGCAGAATCTCCGAGACGGTTCGCCAGCGTATTGGGGCGCAGGCGTTGTCTCGCAGCCAGCTGACTGGGACGCGGTGTGTGGTGGGAAGGTCCAGTGTCCTCTACTCCTGTCCTACATGACTAATTGGAGGCGCGACAACATACTTGGTTTTCCGGGCGACCACTAGGCCCCGAGTGGAATCCCCAGTGATTCCGGATGGAATCAGGGTATCGCGACCCTGAGGACCGGCCGGCCCTGCATTTCTCGCAGTATTTCGATCACGCCACCTGCCAGATCGACAGACGTTTTTGCGCCGGCCCCACCGCCAACCACTACGGACGCCACACCGGCCCGGCCCGCGTCCAACCATTGCGGGCCGAGCATCATCCACTCACTCGGATCTCCGCCGACGGGACCGGTCCCAACGAGCACGCTGTCAAGCGACGAACCCGCTCCGCCCCAGAGGCCCTGCCGATCGCCGGCGCTCGCGACCCCCACGTGGTCGAGCACCACCGCGCTATGGGCGTCCCGCAGGACGGCTCCGCGGGCGTAGGATCCATGCGCCCCAGGCGTCGCGAGAAACACCACCGGACGCCCTCCACGCTCCGGCATGGAGGCGAAGCGGCATGCAAGGGCCAGGAACGCGCCGAGGCTCTGGGCGTTGTGGCCGCGTGCTCCAGGCGTCTCGTCGTAATGCGTCAGGACCAGAATCGAGCCTGCGTCCGGGCTCGTCGTTCCCGGCGACCGGGCTCCAACGGACGGCATCGTGACGAGGTCGAAGGTCGTTGTGAGATCTGCCACGAGGTGTCCGCCGAGCGACAGGGGCGCGAACCCGGGCTGCGCCGCCCGACGCTCGAGCACCGCGAGGTCCCGGTCCGCCGTCGCGAGGAGTTCGGCCATGGCCGAACGCGTGATCCACGCAGCGAACGCGAGGCCGCGCGGCAACTCCGCCGCGCCCGATCCGACGGGATCCAGAGCCACCGTGGAGATGTCGTCGATCACGATCAGCACCCCGCGCGTGCCGAGCCCGGCGAGACGGCGCAGCTTCGAGTCGGGAAGGGCGTCCACGCCGTCTCGTATGGTTGGCGCATCCTCCGGGGCGGCCGCGCGGTCGCCATCGAGCACGACCGCGATGCTTCCATCGAGAGACCCCGCGCCGAGGTCGTTCCGCCCACGGTGTGGCGCGACCATGCCGTACCCGACGAAGACGAGTGGCCCGTCGACGCTGAGCTGGCCGGCGCGCGCGTTGGCGCGCAGGTCTGCGGGTGCCCGCAGGTTGACGGTGCGCGGTCCAAACCCCACCACCATGGTGCCCTCGGTGGCCGAGCGTCGTACGGTCGTCGGCTGCTCGAAGACGCCGTTGCCCCAGAGGCCGTCGAGACCTGCGCCCTCGAGGGCGGCCGAGAGGTAAGCCGCGGTCACCAACGCACCACGGCTGCCGACGGATCGCTCCTCGAGCAGCGGCGATGCCAGAAAGCGCAGATCGGCCGATAGACGCGGGTCTGTCTCCTGCGCGAAGCCGGACCCCGCTCCAAGGAGGAGTGTCCCCACGAGGAGGCCCCGTGCGAGCGCGTGCGTCGGGCTACCCATCGACACACCATGCGCGGCCGATGCCGCCGCGGCCCAGGCCGAGGCCCTCGGCCGTCAGGACGACACCCCCCTCCGGATGGAAGTCCACCGCCTCACCCTGTCCGTCGGCAAACCCAAGCCAGCAGGGAGATCCGTCCGCGATCCACGTTCCCGCGTCGTCCATCGCAAAGAAATAGAGTTCGGTGTAGGTCCGGACCACCAGGCGCGCCCCGTCGGGAGAGATCGCCGCTCCCGTCGGCACGCGGCCGAGAATCGGCACCGGCCGGAATCCCAGGTCGCCGACGCGTTCGGCCGTTGCGGTGTCGCCCGCGAAGGCGGTGGCGCGCACACGGAAGATCTCGATCGAGCCGGCAGCGGTCTTGGGCACGAGCCATACGGTGCCGTCCCGTCCCACCGCCAGGGCCTCAGTGTCGCGCGGCCCGCCAGGGTACCGCACGCGGAGGTGCCTCGCGACATCGACGGTGTCGGTGGGCCCCCGCAGTGTCGAGGGCTCGACCACGACGTAGAGGTCGACCCACTCACGATGGCCGAGGTTGTTGCCGATGTCGCCCACCACGAGGCAGGAGCCGGGGCGCCCGGGGCACGGGCCGGCCGCGATGTCCTCCCAGTCGACGGCGCCCGCGCCCCGAAGCCACACCGTGCCCCGGTCGCGACCGTCGAGGTCGGTGAGATAGAGTACCGGCCCGTCGTCCGAATCGTTGTGGGTCCACAGGTAGCCGCCGCCCTGGCGGCTCACCGCCACCCCGGAACTCTCCCGAATTCGCCGGTTCTCGAACGTGCCGACCCGCTCGTAGCGTGTCTCGCGTCTGTCCCCCTGGTGCCAGGCGCCGTCGCCCGAGCCCAGCGTCGCCGCCGCGATGGCGCACGAGGAGAGAAGGCCCACCGTGATTCCGTGCATGACGCGCGAAGGATGCCGCAACGCGGCGTGCAAAGCGAGAGGGCTCGGGAATCCCGATTATCTTAATTCACCTATGACCAACCGATTGCTCGACCGTCCCGTGGCCAAGCGGCCCGCCACGGTGCAGTTCGATGGCCGCATCCTGTTCCTCGCAGACGACGCGGATCTCGTACGGCGGCAGCTCGCGGGGGAAGACCTGGCGTGGCCGGTGGACACCCCGCTCCGGGACAACATCTCCACCGACGAGATCACGCCTGCCTACATCTGCTACTACTACGACGAAAAGCTCGGCGACTTCCCGTACCTCGGTCTCAAGGCGGGTGAGGAGTTCCCCATCGAGCCCGGCTCCGTCCGCGCAGGGGGGTTCGTCTGCTCCGTGTCGGGCAAGCGGCGCGGGAAGGGGTCGTCGCGCGAGCAGTCGCCGTATGCGGAGCTCTGCGCCGGCATCCGGCTGGTGATCGCCGAGAACATCGAACGCATCTACCGCGAGAACTGCCAGAACCTCGGGATCCTCACGAGCACGGACTTCGGGCTCATCGAGCGGCTGCGGTCCGGGGAGGAGATCCCCCTCGACGAGTTCACGGCGGGACTCGGCGAGATTACGCGCGGCATCATCGAGTACGGGGGTCTGTTCCAGTACAACGTCGCGAGAATGCAGGGGCAGGTGACGGTTCCGGTGCCAGACACCCCCGCTCGCCCCATGACGCTCGGCGAGAAGATCATCGCGCGGCACTGGGTGAAGGACCTCGCGCGCGGTGCCGTCGGCGTCGATGCGGTCCGCCCCGGCGACGAAGGCTTCGTCCAAACCGACATTCGCTTCAGTCACGAGTACGTCACCCCCATGTCGGCCATCTTCTGGCGCGACCTGGTCGGTGAGAACGAGAAGGTCGTGGAGCCGGAGTCCATCTTCTTCTTCCGCGACCATCTGACGTTCCTCGAGATTGCGATGACCGAAGAGCGCAAGGCGCAGGGCCTGCTCGACGTCGCGCTCGAGCTCAAGAAGAAGCAGGAGGACTTCGCGGAGCAGCAGGGCGTACGGCTCTACGGCGAGTTGCCGGGCCGCGGGCTCCACGGCATCCCGGTTGGATCGGAAGCCATCTGTCACTCGAAGATCCTGGAACAGCACGCGCTTCCCGGACACCTCATCATCGGCAGCGATTCGCACACGCCGCACGCGGGCGCCATCGGTGCTGTGGCGTTCGGTGTCGGCACGACGGCGATCTTCAACTCGTGGCTGACCAAGGACGTCCGGATCACGGTGCCACCGTCGGTGCTGATCCGGGTCAACGGAGCGACGCCGCCCAACGTGACGGCGAAGGACTTCATGCTGCAGATCCTCCGCCACCCGTACGTGAAGAACGGACACGCGATCGGGAAGATCGTCGAGTACGCCGGAGAGGCGGTGGAGGCGCTCTCGATCGACGAGCGCGCGACGATGACCAACATGGCGGCCGAAGTAGGCGCCTTCACCGGCGTGATTCAGCCGGACGAGAAGGCGGTCGAGTTTCTCGTGCGCGAACGCGGCGCCGACGCCGCGGAGGTCCGGGCGCTGCTCGACGGACTCGTATCGGACGAGGGTGCCGAGTACGAGACCGTGATCGACATCGACGCCACAACCCTCCAGCCGATGGTGGCCCTCCCCGGCGACCCGGGCAACGGGCTCTTCATCGACGAACTCGGCGACCCGGTGCGCGTCGATATCGCCTACGCGGGGTCCTGCACGGCGGGCAAGAAGTCCGACATGGACATGTACGCTGCCGTGTTCAAGGACGCGCTCGATCGAGGCCAGCGGATTTCGGAGCACGTCAAATGCTTCATCCAGTGCGGGTCGCAGGAGGTGAAGCGGTACTGCGAGGAGCGGGGGTACCTGGAGGTGTTCCGCGACGTCGGCGCCGAATTCATCGAGCCGTCATGCGGTGCGTGCATCAACGCGGGGCCGGGCGTCTCCTATGACCGCGACACGGTCACCGTGAGTGCCATCAACCGGAACTTCCCCGGGCGGTCCGGTCCGGGTCAGCTCTATCTGGCGAGTCCGTACACGACGGCGGCCAGCGCCGTCGCCGGCGTGATCACGACCTGGAATGCCGAGGGCGTGCCGGCAGAGGTCTAGCGGGTCGGCGCGTCCGCCCGGGACGATGGTGACGGGCGAAAGCCCCCCGGCGGGTACACGCCGCGGGCGTTCCACATCACCCAATCCGTGATGCCGAGGTCCTCGGCGGCCTGAATCTGTGCGCGGACCTCCGTGGCGGTGTAACGAACGCCGCGGATCGAGAAGCTCTGCAGATAGGGCCGAATCTGTGCTGCGTTCGGGATGTCGGCGGAGCGTGCCACGGCATCCACCAACGCGCGGCGTACCGTCTCGTATGGCTCGGCGTTCGGGAATCCGATACCGTACGAGCCGCGGCCGTAGTGGCTCGGGTAGATCATGGGCAACAGCACGTCGGCCAGCGTCGAGAGGTCATCCCACGCCTGCCCGATCCCGAGGTCGCCGGTCGCACTCGTCGTGAGTCCGAAGACGTCGAGGGTAAGCGGCACGCCCAACGCGCGCACCCGGTCGCGCAGCATGGCGACATGCCGACCGATGGCGGCCCGCCGGCTCTCGCCGTTGCGTTGCGCTTCGAAGCGGGCGTGCCGCATGCGGGAGGCGCGCTCGTCGGGGAAGCGCACGTAGTCGAACTGGATCTCCTCGAACCCCATGAGCACCGCTTCCGCTGCGAGGTCCGCGGCGTAGATCCACACCGAATCGTGGTAGGCGTCGACCCACGGCTCGTCGAGACCGTCGCGCCACAGACCGCCTCGGCGGTCTTTGATAGCCCACGCCGGTTTCCGTGTGGCGAGCAGGGCGTCGCGCGCCACGACGATCCGCGCGATCGGGTGAATGCCGTGCTCGCGGAGCCGTACGAGCCGGCTCTGCAGATCGGGCGCGCGCACCATGCCGTTCGCCCCGATCTCGATGGCCGTCGGAACCGCCGACCGGTACGTCAGATAGCCCGTCGCGTCCTTCACGTCGATCACGAACGCGTTGACCTCGGTCGTGTCCGCGAGCGCGAGCAGCGGCTCGAGCCGGCTCGAGCCGAAGACCCAGGCGTTGAGGTACAGGCCGCGAACGGCCGCGGGTAGTTCCCCCGAGGGCGGCGGGGGGATGGGAATCGGATCCGGCGGGACGTCGCCGACCCGGTAGACCGGAAACTCGGATGTGTGGTGGAGTCGGGTGACCGCCGGCACGTCGGCCGGCGGGGGCGGAAACGCGATCTCGGGCACTGCGCGGCCCGCCAGCTCGCCCGCATAGTCGGGAATGGCGGCGCGGTGATGGGGCACGGCGAACGACGCGCCGTCTTGGGCGCGGCTCGCGGCGGGGCCGCACATGGCGGCGATCGCCATCAGTGCGAGAACTCGTGTGGTCGACCGGATGCGTGCCTCCTTGAGCGCAAAGACGGCGCGTGGTGACGCGCCGCCTTTTCTTCCAACTCGCTAGGACGCTACGCGTTCAGGGTTGCTCGAGCAAGTGAAGCTCGACTCGACGGTTCCGGCGTCGGCCGTCCGGCGTCGCATTGTCCGCGATCGGACGGTCGGGTCCGTAGCCGCGCGCCACCATTCGGTCGGGCCGAACACCCTGGCGGGCGAGATAAGCCTTGACCGACTGTGCGCGTGCAAGCGACAGGCGTTGGTTGACCTGCAGCGACCCGCTGGCGTCGGTGTGCCCGGCGATCTCGATCCGGACCATGGGATTCGCCATCAGCGACTCGGCCACGCGATCGAGGGCGGCATACGACTCCTCGGTGAGGGCGGACCGGCCCGACTGGAAGGTCACGTCCTCCAGCACGAGCGGGCGGGCAACACCCTGCTCGACGAGGAACAGCGTCGGGCACCCGGTCGCGTCGACGGATTCGCCCGCCCGCGTGGCGGGGCAGGCGTCATCCGGATCGAGCACCCCGTCGCCGTCGCTGTCGCGGACGACCTCACAGCCGCGCGCGTCGACCTCCGTGCCCGCGGCGGTGTTCGGGCACGCGTCCGACGGATCTTCGACGCCGTCACCGTCCGTATCCCGGACGCAGCCCGCTGCGTCCACGGGAGCGCCGGCGGGGGTCGCCGGGCACTGATCGAGGCCGTCGTACACCCCGTCGGCGTCGCCGTCCAAGGGACAGCCGCGCGCGTCGATCTCGGCACCGGCCGGGGTGTCCGGACAGGCGTCGAGTCCGTCGAACACACCATCGACGTCGGTGTCGACCGGACATCCGTTCGCATCGACGGCCGCACCGCCGGGAGTGTTCGGGCAGACGTCGATGCCGTTCACCACGGCATCGCCGTCGGAGTCCATGGCGCACCCGGACGTGTCGACGTCGGCGCCTGCGGGCGTGTCCGGACAGGCGTCGAGTCCGTCGAACACCGTGTCGGCGTCGCCGTCGAGCGGGCAGCCTCGCGGATCGACGAGGGCGCCGAGCGGGGTGCCCGGGCAGTCGTCGGCTCTGTCGGCCACGCGGTCGCCGTCACGATCGCGGGGTGGGCCGCCGAAGGCGAAGATGGACAGGCCCGCGGCGACCGAGAGGTTCGTGGTTCTGGCCGTACCGGGCGGCAGCTGGGTCGTGGGGACGTAGTCGATGCGCCCTTCGATCCGGAACGCGGTCCGTCCCCCGAATCCGATACGGTCGCCGATGACGCCGTGCACGCCGTTGTCGACGCCCTGGGTCACCCCGCGGTAGAAGAGCCGCGTGTACCCCGCACCGAGATAGACGGACCCCAGTGGGGTCCCGAGGTGCCCGGTCAGGGTGCCGCCCACGCGTGTCACGCGCACGCGTTCCCCCGTCGCGGTCAGTTGTGACTGGGTGTGGTCGGCGACGCCGTCGATCGAGAGAAACCGCGCGAGGTAGATCCCGAACCACCCACCGGCACCGAACGCGTTGTCGGCGCCCACGCTCGCGGCATCGAAGCGGGTGAAGGACCCGAACGCGCCCATCTCCACTTGGCCGCCCCGGCCGGTCTGGGCACGCACCGTGGGAACGGCGACGACCGAGAGGACGAGGACGAAGAGGGTACTCCGCCAGCGGAACATGTCTTCAATCTACTACGCTCTTCCGGCACCGACAGGCATTGTCGCCCCTCCGGACGCGTGCATTAGCTTACGGATGTCATCGCCGCACAGAGGAGCATATGAAAGTCGCCATCCAGTTCTGCGTCGTCTGAAACTACGGTCCCCGCGCCGCCAGTTTGGCGGACGAGATCCGTGAGGCCTATCCCTCCGGCGATGTCCTGCTCGTCGACGGGTCGGGTGGCGTATTCGAAGTCTCGGTTGACGGAGACCTCGTTTTCTCGAAGATCGCGCTCGGACGTCACGCCGAGCCGGGAGAGGTGCTGGGCCTGATCCGGGAGCACCTCGGGGAGTAGACCATGCGCATCGCCATTTCAACCGGCGGGGGAGACGCGCCGGGGCTGAATGCGGTGATCAGGGCAGCTGTCGTGGGGGCGTTGAACCGCGGGTGGGAGGTCTTCGGCATTCGGCGGGGATTCGGCGGTCTCCTGGGCGACGCCCGGGTCGTGCCGCTCGACCGCGAGAGCGTGCGCGGGATCACCCACCTCGGCGGGACCATTCTCGGCACGACCAACCGCGGAAATCCCTTCCGCTGGCCGCACCTGCAGACCGACGGAACGTGGGTGGAGGAAGACCGCTCCGAGGAGGCTCTGGAGGCGTTCCGGGCGCTCGAACTGGACGCGCTGATCGCCGTCGGCGGCGATGGGACGCTGCACATCGCACGCGAACTCTGGCGGAGGGGTCTGCCCGTGGTGGGCGTGCCGAAGACGATCGACAACGACGTCGGCGCCACCGTCGTCACGTTCGGCTTCGACACGGCGGTCACGACGGCGACCGAGGCGCTCGACAAGCTGCACTCGACGGCGGAAGCGCACGAGCGCGTCATGGTCGTCGAGGTGATGGGGCGCCACGCGGGATGGATCGCCCTCAACTCCGGACTCGCGGGTACCGCCGACGTCATCCTCATGCCCGAGATTCCGTACCGGATGGATTCCGTGATCGCGAAGGTGCGCGAGCGCGAAGCTGCCGGGCGGCACTTCAGCATCATCGTCGTCGCCGAGGGGGCCGCTCCGGCGGAAGGCTCTCCGACGTACCAGGCTGAGGCCGCGGCCGGGGGGACGGCCCGGCTGGGTGGTGTCGCAGAAGCGATCGCGGCGGTGATCCAGGAGCAGACCGGCAAGGAGACCCGGTCGCTGACGCTTGGGCACCTGCAGCGCGGAGGCACGCCGACGACGTTCGACCGGCTGCTCGGACTGCGATTCGGTGCGGCGGCGGTGCGCGCGGTGGAACGCGGCGAGTTCGGTTCGATGGTCGCGCTGGATCCGCCGACGATCCTCACGGTGCCGATGGACGACGCCCTGGGCACCGTCAAGGGCGTCCCGCTCGACTCGGACAGCGTGGTGACGGCTCGAGACCTGGGTATCTGCCTGGGTGACTGACACCGAGGAGCGCGCGGACGGCGCCGCGCCGCTCCGTCACGTCCGCGACCACTACCTGCCGCCCGACCGGGCGGCGTACCGCCGGGCCGAGCCTTCGACTGGCCGTGTGATCGTCATCGCGCCGACACGCGCGGCGTGCGAGACCATCGAATTGGCGTGCGGGCTCACCATCGACACGGTCTTGTCGCGCGCGCATGGCGACGAGGTGCGGTCGCTGGCCGCGGGCGGCAGAGGATTCGGCATTGTCGCGGGTACGGGGACCGGGAAGACGCTCGCGGTACGGCTCATCGCGGAAGAGACGGTCGGCACACCCCTGCGCATCGGCGTCGTGAACCGCGAGCGCGAGGCGACGCCGGAGACCCCCAGTTGGAACGTCGTGATCGTGACGACCGGCATCGCGCGAAGGTGGTTTCAGGACGATCTCATCCAGCCGCAGGACACGCTCGTCGTCGACGAGATCCACCAGACGTCGGCGGAGCTCGAGTTGTGCTTGGCCCTGGGGAAACGCGTGGGGTGTCGGTTCATCTGGTTGTCCGCGACGGTGGACCCCTCGTTCTACGAGCGCTACCTGGACGCGTCGGCGGTGCTGGAAACCTCGGCGTTCGACCCCGCGCTGAGCGCCAACGTTGCGACCGCACGCCGCACGCCGGTGGACTTCTTCGATCGGGGGGTGCTGCGCCGGTTCGTGCGCGAGGAGCGAGGCGTCGCGGTGTTCCTGCCGACCCGATCGGAAGTCGAAAAGTTGGCGGCGGAACTGGGGGACGAGTGGCCCGAGATCGCGACGGCCTTCTATCACGGCGGCGAGCCGATCCGCGTGATCCGTCCGTTCCTCGAGGGGACCGCGGAGCGACCCTATCTGCTCGTGATGACGCAGGCTGGGCAGTCGGCGCTCAACATCCACGGCCTGGACACGGTCGTGATCTACGACGCGTGCTACCAGAACCGGGTTCTCGGTGGGCGCAACGTGCTCCAGCGGCAGTACTTGGGTCCCAACGAGATCCTGCAGATGGCGGGCCGGGTCCACGGTCGGGTGGCCCAGGGTGAGGTACACATCCTCACGGACCGTGACATCGACTTCTTTGCCCTCGAACCCGTCCCGCCGCAGTTCCAACTAGCGGGCGACTCCGAGCGGGTCGCGTTGACGGCGGCCGCACTCGGTGTGGACCTGTCGGATCTCGAGTTGCCCGTGCCCCTGGACCGGCGGGCCTACCGTGCGGCGCGGCGGCGGCTGGAGGATCGCGGGATCGTGGACGGCGGGCGGCTCACGGCGTACGGCCGTGAGGTGGAGGCGATGCCCGTCGACCGTCCCTGGGCTGAACTGCTCGTGCACGCCTCGGACGCGCTGGCGCCGTACGTGGCCGTTGCCGCCAGCGTCGATTCACTCCATCGGATGACGCGGGACCTCGTGGACCTCCGCGGCCTCGAGGTGTACGGCAGCGATCATCTCACGGTGTACAACGTGTACGCGGAGGCGGTCAACCTCTACGGCAGCGTCGGCGAGGTCTACGGTCTGCCGCGCCATGTCTTCGATCCGACGATCGAGGAGTGGGCCCAGGATCGTGGGGTGCTCGTGAAGGCGATCGAAGACGCGGCGCTCGGCATGGCATCCGTCTACCGCACGCTCGAGTTGCCGCTACCTGAGGCGCTCCCGATCGTGGACCGCGCAGCCGCGCGCGCGTATCGGGACCTGGTTGCCCGGGTGTGCCCGTTCGACCTCGTCGTCGACGGAGAGACGGCTGACGGGTCGCGGGTGCGCATCTCGGACTCCTCGATGTGCTCCCGAGGGAGCGCGGTCGCCGGACCCATTCGGTATTTCGCGGACCGGTTCGGCCGCCCGCGCGGCGCGATCGAAGGCACCACCCTCTCGCGGGAGTTGATGCGACGCCATGCGACCCGGGAGGGTCCCGTCGTCGAGTATCGAGGCGAGCGGGGCCGCACCCGGTTGGTGGCGGTGGAGACGCTCACCTATGCCGGCTTCACCCTGGATCGGATCTCGGAGCCGGTGAGGGGATTCCCGGAGGACCTCGCGGAGGAGATTCGCGGGGCGATGGCGGACGGACTCATGCGGGGCGTCACGGAGCATCCGGGACAGCGGGAGGTCGGACGGGTGGCCGCGCGTATCGACGAGTACTGGCGACGTTCCGGGGGAACCCTCGACGGAGCGAATCCGGAGCGCGTGCGTGCGGGGCTGCTCGAGCAACTCAGTGAGGTGAAGAGCCACGCGGACTTCATGGCGGCGTCTCTGCACCTCGACCTCGATGCCGCGGTGTTGCCGCGGGACCGGCATCCCCTCGACGCCCTTCCGGACTCCGCCTTCGTGCTCGGCGACCGTGTGCCGCTCCGGTACGACGTGGCCGAGGGCCGCCCGATCGTGGAACTGGCACTCCGCGAAAAGCAGGCCAGGCGGCTTCGCGCACAGGACCTGCCGGACGTTGATCGGGATCTCGTGTTCGTGGTTTACCGAGGCCGAACGGAACTGCTGCGCGCGCGGTCGCTGCCGCAGCTGCGCGGGAGTCTCCGTGGGCTACGCCCGCCTCCACGAGGTGGAGGTGGTGGGCGTAGCGGGCGCGGCGGACGCGGTGGGCGTAGCGGAAGCGGTGGGAGGGGGCGCCGGCGCCGTTAGCCGGCCGACTGCTCGGCAATGGCGAGCATGCCGAGCCATGACGCCATGTACGCCGAGCGAATTTCCCCAGGGTCCGCGCCCGATCCAAGCGCCGCACCCAGCCCAACGATGGTCGACGCCAGCCACCAGCCTACCTCGCCCGGCAGAAGTCTCGCGTCCAGTCCTCCGCGTTCGGCAAGCGAGTTGTAGGCGATTCCCAGCGCGGTAGCGAAGGCAGCAACCCCGCTACTGTCCCTTTGGTCAGTACTGAACAGCAGCGAGGACCAACCACCTGGGCTGCCATTTACTGACTCGGCGGTCAATAAATCCCATGTTGCGTCCATAGCATCGGGGATCGTGGCCGCTCGATCGAGGCAATCCGTCCAGCTCGAGATCCGTTCCGCGCTCATCCGATCAAGCGCAGCGTCGATGAGCGCCTGTTTGTTCCCGAAGTGATAAGTGATGAGACCCTT
This sequence comes from Gemmatimonadota bacterium, assembly GCA_039587215.1. Classification (GTDB taxonomy): domain Bacteria; phylum Gemmatimonadota; class Gemmatimonadetes; order Gemmatimonadales; family GWC2-71-9; genus CAMYLY01. The sequence continues at coordinate 59,837 of JBDHIW010000002.1, forward strand.
CGCACAGCCGGCGTGCTCGGCCACCGCGTCCACGGTGATCCGGTCGGCAGGAACCGTCTTGAGGAGCTCAGCGGCGGCGGCCGTCAGGAGATCTCGGGACTCCTCCTTGGTTCGTCGGGCGCGTTTGGCCATGTTATGACTCCGTTTATTGACCCATTGTACAGTATATGAAATGGGCCAACGAAACACAACGTACTATACTGCTGGTCAGTATGGGGGTCTATTCAGGGCTGTCCAGAGTTGAAACCGGTAGATGATGTCTCCGTAGGTGGGGCTAGCGGACGAACAACATGCACACGCCCCCAGCAGATCTACCCCAGTCCACGGCCCGCGCGGTCCTGAACGCACTCCCCGAGGCGGTGTTCTTCTTCGCACCCGACGGGCGCTGCCGCTACGCGAACATGCACGCGAGAGAACTGGCGCGCGGGCTCGGCCTTTCGCTGCCGATCACCTCGGAGTCGCTGGGCTCACTGGGAGCGCAGGGAGCGCGGATCTATCCCGTGTGGGACGGCGATGCGAAGCTCGGCGAGTTGGTCGTCGTGGCCAACGGAGCGACAGACGAGAACACGCTGGCGGATCGGGAGCGGAATGCGATTCTCGAGATGCTGCAGCAGACCGGCTGGAGGCTCTCCGAGAGTGCGAGGCGGCTCGGGATTTCACGAACGACCCTCTGGCGCCGGCTCAAGGCGTACGGCCTCGACCGTGACGGACGAGGGCGATGGTCGCGCTCCTCCTAGCGAGCCTGCTGGTCGGCGCTGCGCCTGCGGACACGGCGACGTTCGCCGATGCCCGGACTGAATCTCTCTACTACATCGCCAGAGCCCGCCACCTCCGTCAGGACTCGATCGTCCGGGACTATCAGGCGACCGTCCACACCCGGATCGACGCGACGGCGGGTCGCAGCCGTTTCGCCAGGCTGGCCACCCTGTGGGTGCATGAGTCCGAGGCGGACATCGCCTGGCACGCACCGAATGACCTGAAGATCAGCGTCCGCGGTGCCCGCACGAAGGTCCCCGTCATGGGCCTCCTGCCGGAGCTGCGGGCCGCGGAGGCGGAGCTTCGTGAAGAGTTCCGCGGACAGGTGCTCCTGGACCGACCGTGGTTCATCCCGCGTTCGCTGGGGGACAGCATTCGGCTCATGGGGTTGCCGACGGTCGCAGCGTTGCACCCGCTGGCCCCGGGGGCGGAGGCCTACTACCGGTTCGCCGTGCTGGATTCGGCTCGTCTCCGGCTGCCCGGCCGCGAGGTACGCACCGCACGACTCAGGGTCGAGCCCAAGGCCGTGGCACCGGCCCTCGTCGCCGGTCACGTCTGGCTCGACGTCGAAACTGGTGACGTGGTGCGCATGCGCCTCTTGTTTCTGGGTGAGTACCTGTGGGACTCGCCGGAGGACGCTACCCCGGACGACAGTCTCGATGCGCAGGCCACGACCGAGCGCGTCATGCGCCACGTGACCCTGGAGGCCGAACTCGAGTACGTGCTCGTCAACAGCCTCTACTGGATGCCGTACCGTCAGTACCTCGGCATCACGGCGGAGATACCGATCATCCTCAATCTCACCGTGCCCGCCCGTGCGGTGAGCACGTTCAGCAATTACCGGGTCAACACCGGCCGCCGCGTCGGCTTCACGATTCCGGACTCGCTGCTCGAGGCCGACGGCGATGCGGAGACGTGGGACGGGGACGGCGACAGCGACGAAGGTGACGAAGGGGAGGTGGGGGACCGTCGGGAGGCCAGGCGGGACTCGCTGGGATACGCGCGCGGAGCCACGTGGCGGGACGGTCGCTGGGAAGTGTCGGTGCCGCCGCGCGACTCGGTTGCCGCCTACGACTGGCCGGACGAACTCGCCACCGAGATGGACCCCGCGGCCGAGGCGCGGCTTGCCGAGACGATTGCCGAGCTTGCGGCGTTGGAGGACCGCCTGCCGTCGGAGTGGACGAATCGTCGCCGGTTCCGGCTCGCCTGGGAGAAAGTGAGCGAGGTGGTCCGGTTCAATCGTGTTCAGGGTCTGTCGCTGGGCGCCGGCATCGAAATTCGGCCGCGCATTCCCCACACCAGCCTGCTCCTCGGCGGGCGCATGGGTTTGTCCGACCTCCGGCCCCTGGGAAGCGTCACCGTGCGGCACGACGGCCCGGGTGGGCGTCTCGACGTGGCGGGCTATCGCACCATGCGGGAAGCGGAACCTTGGACCAGCGGCTTGGGAATCGGCAATTCCCTGAACGCGCTGTTCACGGCGCACGACGACGCGGACTACTTCCTCGCGACCGGCGGGTCGTTCACGTGGATCTGGAACCGCGGACTGCTGCGCGACGTCCACGTGACCCTGGCGTACGAGCGGCACGACAGCGTGCAGGTCGAGAGCGGCTCTGCGATCGCCGATCTGTGGGGCACGGGCACGTTCCAGCCAAACCCCCCGGTGGATGAGGAGTGGTTCGGAAGTGGGGCAGTGACCCTGAACCGCAGGATCGGGCCGGTCGGCTTCGGGGTCGGCGCGAGCCTGCTCACCGACTGGGCCCGCGTGTCCGGTCGCGGCTGGATGCACGCCGACGTCGGGTTCCGGGTCGCCGGCCGGTCGGGCCGTCTTGCCGGGCGCCTCGCCGCCATGCGCGGCGACGTGATGCCGCAGACGCTGTGGCGCGTCGGCGGACCGCAGACGGTGCGGGGGTACACGTACGGCACGCGCACCGGCCGCTATCTCTGGTCCCTCCAGCTCGACATGGCGCTCACCCGCTCGGCGATCGTGACCCCGGTCGCGTTCGTGGATGCCGGCGACACGTTCGTCGGAGACCCGTTGGTCGGCGTCGGCGGTGGCCTGTCGATCCTCCGCGGCCTCATTCGCTTCAACGTCTCCGCCGGCGTTCGCCCCAAGACCGAGGCGCGGTTCGATTTGATGTTCCGGGCGCCGCGTTAGGACCGCCGAAGCCTACCGCGTCACGCACGTCGGTCCTACGTTCACCACATGCCCGCCGCACCTTTCTCCATCGACGAGTACGTCCGCTGGTCCGACGTGGATCACGCCGGCATCATCTTCTATGGGGCGTACGTACGCTTCTTCGAGATCGCCGAGACGGAGCTCTTCCGCGCGGCCGGCGTACCGTACGGCGAAGTCTTCGACCGGTTCGGCATCTGGCTGCCGCGAGTGCATCTGTCGTGCGACTTCATGCACCCGGCCCACCTCGACGATCGGCTGCGCGTCGCGGCCTACTTCACGGCGTTCGGCACCAGTTCGATCGAGCTGCGCTTCGACGTGCTTCACGTCGGGGCGCATGCCCTGGCGGCGGCCGGAACGGAGGTGCTGGTGAGCACGGACAGGGAGTCGATGCGGTCGATCGCGATCCCGTCGGAACTCAGAGCGGCGCTCAAGCCGTTCCTCACGACCCGCGGCGACGCGCGGCGTGGGCTCGGAATCGAGGTCCCATGAAGCGCATCCTCGTGACGGCATTCGCGTGGACGGTGCTGTCGTGCGGCGGAGAGGACGCCGCGCCCCCTATGGACATTGCGGTCCTCGGGAGCTCCCCGACCGACACGGCGCCGATGCCGGAGGTGCCCGAGGCCGTCCGCGGTGCGATGCGCGTGCGGATGTCCGGCACCGGGGCCCTCTCTGCCGGATGGCCGGCGGTGGCCGACTGGTGTCCCTCGATTCCCGCGCTGCAGATCGTAGCGGACGACTCCACGTCGGGGTCCATCGTGCTGCTCCTGCCCGACGGTGGCGACTGGCCGGGGACCTATCCCGTGACGCATCCGGACTCGTCTCCCGGCACGCCGGTGGCGCACGTGGGGGTCCTGCTCGCGCCTGCCCGCCGAGGCTTCACGTTCCAGGGGGTGCGGGGGAGCCTGGAGGCCGAGCGGGACGGCCGGCATCTCTCCGGAGAGCTGCAGATCGACCTCCGCGAGGTCGGCAAGCCGCTGATGATGAAGTATGCGGCCGCCTTCGCCCGCATCGAGGTGACCGAGCGGACCGAGGCGGAGTGCCGGGACCTGGGATTGGGGCCCGACGCGATTCCCGAGCCCGGGGACGCGCCCGATTAGATTCCCAAGCCATGACTGACCGCTATTACCGCAAAGGGTTCGGCCTCAAGCAGGCCATTCTCCCGACGCTCACCGACGACTACCACAGTCAGGTCGTCGACCGAATGCGGGAGAGCGGCCACGCGCTCGCCGTCGACGATCTCACGATTCGGTTGGCGAAGGAGTTCGGGTTCTGCTACGGGGTGGACCGTGCGGTCGAGTACGCGTACGAGAGCCGGACGAAGTTCCCGGAGCGCCGCATCTTCCTGGTGGGCGAGATCATCCACAACCCCCACGTGAACACGAAGCTCGAGCACATGGGCGTCATCATACTGCACCCCGGCGAGGACGGCCGGTTCGATTTCGGGGCGGTCGAGGCGGAGGATGTGGTGCTGATCCCGGCGTTCGGCGTGCAGGTGGGCGATTTCGCCCGGCTCCGCGAGCTGGGATGCGTGCTCGTGGATACCACGTGCGGGTCCGTCCTCAACGTGTGGAAGCGCGTGGAGCGGTACGCCCGCGACGGATTCACGTCCGTCGTGCACGGCAAGCACTACCACGAGGAAACGAAGGCCACCGTCAGTCAGGTGACCAAACACGCCGAGGGCCGCTACCTCGTCGTCCGCGACATGTCCGAAGCGGAAGTGCTGTGCGGCTTCATACGGGGCGAGGTCGAGGTCGAGCGGATGGAGACGATGTTCCGGCACAAGGTCTCCGACGGGTTCGACTTCGAACGGGATCTGCAGCAGGTGGGCGTCGCCAA
>JBDHIW010000289.1:0-2430 GCA_039587215.1 Gemmatimonadota bacterium
GGGGCTATGCCGGGACCTACTTGGTCGAGCTCGCCGGGCGGGTCATGGAGGAGGAGGGCGTTGGGTTCGCCGATCTGCCCGATGACGAGGGTCTGGCGCGGTGTCGCGCGATCGCCGTGGCGTCGCAGCGCGAAGAGCAGGACCGTGACCTGCGGGCCTTCGGGGTCGAGATGGACGAGTACTACGAAGAGTCGACGCTCTACGCGGAGGGGCAGTTGCCCGCGACGCTCGAGGCGCTGGCGGACGCCGGTCTCACGTACGAGCGGGATGAAGCGCTCTGGCTGGAGACGACGCGATTCGGCGATGCGAAGGACCGCGTGCTGCGCAAGCGCGACGGCACGTACACCTACTTCCTGCCCGACATCGCGTACCACCGCACGAAGGCACAGCGGGGATTCGAGTGGGCGATCGACGTCTGGGGCGCGGACCACCACGGGTATGTCCCGCGGATGCAGGCGGCGATGCAGGCCCTCGGGGCGGGGGACGCGTTCTTCACGGCCGTCATCGTGCAGCTCGTGCGAATCATGCGCGGCGAGACCGAGGTTCGGTTCTCGAAGCGCAGCGGTGAGTTCGTCACGCTGCGGGAGCTGTACGAGGAGACCGGGGTGGACGCCGCCCGGTACTTCTTCCTCATGCGTCGCGGCGACGCCCAGTTCGTGTTCGATATCGACCTCGCGACCCGCCAGTCGGATGAGAATCCCGTGTACTACGTCCAGTACGCGCACACGCGGATGGCGGGGATCTTCCGGAACGCGGGCGTGAATCCCGGGGACGTGGATCCTGCGGGGGCCGATCTCGCCGTCCTCGCGGAGCCGGCGGAGCAGGAGCTCCTCAAGTGCCTCGCGAAGTTCCCGGACGTCGTGGCCAAGGCGGCGGCGGCGCTCGAACCGCACCGCATCACCGGGTACGCCGAAGAACTCGCGCGGCTCGTGAACCAGTGGTACCACCAGCACCGCGTTCTCGGAGTGGCCGAGGACGTCAGCCGGGCCCGGATCGTCCTCGCGCGCGCCGCGCAGATCGTGCTGCGCAACGCACTCACCTTGCTCGGGGTGTCGGCCCCGGAACGGATGTAGCCATGTCCCTGCTGGTCGTCGGGAGTATCGCCCTGGATTCCGTGGAGACGCCCTTCGGGTCGAACGCGGATGCCCTGGGCGGCTCCGCCGTGTTCTGCAGTCATGCGGCCGCGCTCCTGCACGACGTGCAGATCGTCGGGGTGGTGGGGTCGGACTACCCCATGGACGCGCTGGAACGGCTCGCGGCGCGCGGGGTCGACCTCGCCGGCGTGGAGCGAGCCGAGGGGGAGAGCTTCCGGTGGAAGGGGAAGTACTCCTACGACCTGCAGAGCCGCGAGACGCTCGAGACGCGGTTGGGGGTCTTCGCCGAGTTCGAGCCGCGCATCCCCGAGGCGTTCCGCGACGCGGGCTACGTTTTCCTGGGCAACATCGACCCGACGCTGCAGCTTCGCGTCCTGGATCAGGTGACGCAGCCGCGCATGGTGGCGTGCGACACGATGAACTACTGGATCCACGGCAAGCGGGACGCACTGCTCGAGCTGCTCGGTCGCATCGACATCTTGATGGTGAACGACAGTGAGGCCCGCGAGCTGTCCGGGGACTGGAACATCTATCGTGCGGCGCGGTGGATCCTGGAGCGGGGGCCGAGTTGGGTGGTTGTGAAGCAAGGCGTCTACGGGGCCGTGCTGGTGAACCACTCTCACATCTTCTACGTGCCGGCGTTCCCTCTCGAGGAGGTATTCGATCCCACGGGTGCGGGCGACGCCTTCGCGGGCGGGTTCATGGCGCATCTCGCCCGGTCCGACGATCCCTCCGGCGAGAATCTTCGGCGCGCCATGGTCTACGGGTCGGCGATGGGGTCGTTCGCGGTCGAGCGGTTCTCGACCAAGCGCTTCGAGGAGATCGGACCGGCGGAGGTGAGCGCCCGCGTGCGTGCCTTCGCCGATCTCGTGCGTTTCGACGTGTCGGCGGAGATGGACGCGGACGGGGCAGACGCGTGAGCCAGGCCGACCAGTACCGGGCTGCGGGCGTCGACCTCGACGCGGCGGACGAGGCCAAGCGCCGTATCGCCGGCGCGGTCGCCTCGACGCACACGTCGCTGTCGCGGGGTACGGTCGGTGCGTTCGGGGGCATGGTACGCGTCCCGACGGACATGCGGGATCCGGTGCTCGTCTGCAGCACGGACGGAGTCGGGACCAAGGTGCTGGTCGCGATTCAGGCCGGACGGCACGACACGGTCGGCGAGGACCTCGTCAATCACTCGGTCAACGACATCCTGGTGCACGGCGCGCGGCCGCTGGCCTTTCTGGACTACCTGGCGGTCGCCGACGTGTCGACGGAGGTGATCGCCGCACTCGTCGAGGGGGTCGCGCGCGGGTGTCGCGCGCACGAGATGCCGCTCGTCGGGGGTGAGACG